>NZ_JAVDUE010000008.1:0-258219 GCF_031456255.1 Arcicella sp. BE140
CAATAAGTCGCATAAATATGAATTTTGACGAAAATTTAATGAGTTTTACCCAAATTGCAAAGAACGATTATTTCATGAATCTTAATAAGTCCCTCGCTAGGGATGTTGTAAGAATTTCAAATACTTGCTTGTGGGTAATCAGTAGGGAATATGTTCCTCGCTAGGGATAAAGATTGAGGGAATTATATTCTTAGTGTTTAACCTAATTATTTTTTAATAAAAAACCGCTTATAAAAGTCATCATTTAAACAATTGTTTTAACCAAAAATGAAAAAAATACTTATTGCCTTAATAGCTGCTAGCTTATTTCAAGGCTGTTCAAGTTCAAAGAATACTAATACTACTGCTAATCCAGAAGCTCCAAAAGAATCGTACATGTATAATGGAAAACAAGTAGAGAAAAGTCTTTCCACGATTGGCATTCCTTTTGAAATTACCATGGGGGATGTTGAAAGACAAATAAATGCTAATATCAAAGACTTGATTTATGAAGATGCTAGCATGGAGGACAACAATTTTGATAACTTCATGTGTAAAGTTAACAAAAGAGACAACATTACCGTAACGACCAAAGACGAAGCCTTTTTGTTTAGTGTTCCTCTGAAAGTTTGGGTAAAAGCTGGTTATAAAGTAATGGGTATTTCGATTCCTCCACAGGAATTATCCTTTGATTTTAACCTAAAATTTGGCACGAAGTTTTCAATTGCACCCAACTGGACGGCATCTGTACAGAGTTTCCCATTGGGTTATGAATGGATTAAAAAACCCACTTTACGTTTAGGGGGCTACGAAATCCCTGTGACATCGCTAGTAGAAAGAGCGTTGAATTCACAACAAGCTACTTTGTTGAAATCGGTTGATGATGCTGTAAAGAAAAATGTGGATATTAAAAAATATATCGTTCAGGCTTGGAATACAGCTATGCAACCATATTTGCTTTCTGAAAAATATCGTACATGGTTAAAAGTAACGCCGATAGCGTTACAGATGAGTCCGCTTACGACAGTTAATAACAAGGTAAAAGCGATGATTGGTATTCAGGCTTATACAGAAACTATTACAGGGGCAAAACCAAGTTTTCAACCTGTCAATACTGTACCTGACTTGAAACTGGTTAATGATATTGCTGATAATTTTAAAGTAGGTATCATTGCTGAAATACCATTGAGCGAAGCCGCTAAATTGACAGCTGATACTTTGATTGGGCAAAATTTTTCATTTAAAGACGGAAAGTATAATGTAGGGGTAACTGAAGTTGATATTTATGGTGACCAAGAAAAAATGGTGATCAAAGCGGGCTTAAAAGGGAGTATCAATGGTAACATTTATTACAAAGGTGTGCCAGCGTATAATCCAGCTACCAAGTCTGTTTATTTAGAAAACTTTGATTACGACTTAAAAACCAAAAATTTGTTGATTAGTACTGCAAACTGGTTTTTTCAAGGGAAGTTTGCTAAAAACATGAAAGATGCTTTAACTTTTAAAATTGGTGGGCAAATTGATGAAATGAAAAAGCAAATGCAAGCTAACTTAACCAATAATAAAGTCGCAAAAGGAGTTACTTTGAATGGAAGCATTAGCGAACTAACGCCTGATAAAGTATATCTAACGCCTAATTCAATTATCGCTGTAATAAACGCCAGTGGAAAGTTAGATATAAAAGTAGATGGTTTGTAAAAACTAACAGCTAACTTTGTAGCAGAAAGCATTCGTCTTATCGCCTTTGTGAAAGCAGGGGAGGAAAGTCTGGACAACACAGAGCATCATGCTTCCTAACGGGAAGGTACGTTTTTGGAGACGAAACCGTAACAGCAAGTGCCACAGAAAATAACCGCCCGTAAGGGTAAGGGTGAAAAGGTAGTGTAAGAGACTACCGCTCGGTTGGTGACAAACGAGGCATCGGTAAACCTCATGAGTTGAAAGACCAAATAGGCTGGCAAGCGGCGTTGGTAACAACAAAGTAAAGGACGGCTCGTTCGTGTCAGTGGGTAGGTTGATAGAGGTAGTAGGCGACTACTATTCGAGATAAATGATAAGACTTTTGGATATTTCTGCAAAGAAAAATTCAATCGACAGAATCCGGCTTATAGAATGTTATCTAAAAAAAATCCTCAGAGCGTTTTACACACTCTGAGGATTTTTTTTAGGACTGTAGGACTTTAAGACTAAATGACTTTAGGGATGCTTCTATTTAAAAAAACTACAATTTTAAAATCCTTTAGTCTTCAAGTCGCGTAATCCTTAAGTCCTTACTTACCGTATAATAAAAATAGAATTATTTTTTGAAACAATATTGAGAAAATATGTAAGTTTAATCATCGTTTTAAAATTAACATATATTCATGCGTTTTACACTACATCTTACTCCCCAAACGAAGTATCCCAAGTTGATGTGGAATTATCACTATGCTTTAGCATCGTGGCTTTATGGTGTTATTGCCAAGGCCGATGCCGAGTATGCAACTTTTCTGCATCAAGAAGGTTATGTAGCTCCTAACGGAAAATGTTTTAAGCATTTTACTTTCTCCGACTTTCGCTTCAAAATGGGAAAGATGTTACCTAATGGTTTTGAAATTGCTTCACCCCAAGTACAATGGACGGTGTCGTTCTTAATAGACAAAACAGCAGAACATTTTATTATAGGACTTTTCCAAAACCAAGAAATTCATCTTTTTAACCGAGAATTTGACACAACGTTTATGGTAGAACGTGTAGAGACCTTCCCTGAACCAACAATTAACAGTACCACCCAACTTTGGGCATCGTCTGCAATGGTAGTTGCCGATAAAATAAATGGTAAAGACCAATACTTAGAACCAACAGATGAGCTATTTGGAAAATATTTGATTGATGGATTAATTGATAAATACATCAGTATGAAGCTAGAAAGAGGAGAAGCAATAGACCCAACCTTGAATAATCATAACATTGTATTCAGATTGTTGGATACATCAAAAATGAAATCCAGAAAAGTAACCATCAAAGAAAGAGGAGGAGCCGCTACAGAAATAAAGGGTTATCGTAATTTTTCTTTTGAACTAACCGCTCCGCCAGAGATTATAAAAGTAGGTCTTTATGGCGGGCTGGGGAAGTATGGAGCTACTGGGTTTGGGTTTTGTGAGGTGGAGTAATCAATAATGGGTTTATGTCAACAGAAAAAGAAACTCAAATTGTATTGGCTTTAAAAGCTTATTGAAATTTAAAGAATTATTAATTACTGATCGTAGAAAAATCTTGCCTAAAACAGATTATAAACCAATAACAAATTATGTAATAATGAAAGAAACACACGATAGTTTTACAAAACCTACTGGAGACCCTTTTATAGATGTTGGTGGGTACGTTATACAGTGCTTAGGTGATAGGTTTCCTCAAAAAACTATTTTTGAGTTAGTAGAGTATGCGACAACCATTTATATAAAACAATGGAACAGTAAGTTACATACCTATTTTTTAAATTCATCTATTACTCAACCTGCATTTAATGCAGAGAAAAAAGTCTCTGAAACACTGAAATATTATAAAGGACTTCTTGAAGAAACTAATCCAGATGTTAAATATGGTTTTTGTAGAATTTTAGGAGAAGAAACAAAATTGTATGTAGCTGGGAGAAGTAACCACATGATGTCTGCATCGGGCGCTTTTATAAACTTTCATAGTGCTTACGAAAGTGGATTATATTTATCTAAGGAAGCTTTGATACGTATATTCTTTGTTCCTCTAGGTGTTTGTTTTGTGGGAGATAAAGTTGCTTTGTTGCAAAGTAATCATGCTCAAGTATCAAGCTTTCTAATACAAAAGAACGTTGAAGAAAACCTAAAAAATGTTGCATCAGGTTTATCAGAAGGAACATTGAAATCTGAATACGGTATTGTAACTAATGCCTTATTTAGTTATGCTGATTTCTGTATTGGTAATCTAAGAATTGCTATTATAGACGAAGAAGACCCTCTTGCTTTAAAAGATGTTCAATTGAATATGTATCATTTTACCAATTTTGGAGCAAGCCCAGACATCGTATTGTACACATTTTCTAATATACTATTTGCATTTTATGCTTACTGTAAAAAAAACTATTCAACGGAATGGAATGGTTTTATAAATCAACATTTTAAATATTCGAAATTCAAAGATGCTCATTTTGATGTATCAAAACAAGAATGGTATAATGCCAAGGAACGCTTAGGTTTTGATAGTTATAAAATTTGGAATAATCCTATTCTCAATAAGCTACTGAAAAATGAATCTATTATTGGGCATTTATGTAAATGGAGTCGTAAAAATCAGTTTAGTTTTAACATTGTAGAAATTTATTGTATTAATTTATTAAAAATGGACAAATATACAATTCAGAAAATCAAGGAGTTATCGGATTTTATTTTAATTAATAGGTCTGATGATCAAATTACAAAAGCGATAGTAAAACTTAATGGTTTGAAAAGTAGTGCAGACTTTAGGCTTTTTCTAATAAAGCTTATTAAGGAAAACTATGAAACTAAAAATCCTGAGCCACTAATTACTTTAGAGGACTATGTTTTATATCTTTTCCCAGATGGTTCATTTTGGAAAAACACAAGAGATTTATTGCTCATTTCGATTTATCAAAAATTGCATGAGTTAAACTTAAGATTAAATGACTTGCCTGATATAGAAGATATTGAAGAAAACGAAGAATAATTTAAAATTTAAGCCAATTAAATAAACTAAGAAAATGGAAATATTAAAAACACAAGGGTTTGTACTTATTGACGTAGATGTTGTTGCATTGAACAATGCAGGTGCAAGTACTACCACAAATTTTGACAATGGTGTAGCCACTAAGACAATTACAAAGAATGGAAAAAAATATGCTTATGTATCTGGACAAGCATGGCGTTATTGGTGGAGAGATACTTTAAAGAAGGATTTTGGCTGGGATTTGTCACCTATAACAAGAGAAAGTAAGATAGCTTTTACAGATGCCAATCCTTTAAAATATTCAGACGATGATGTATTTGGTTATATGAAGGCAGCTAAGGATGTAATTCTTAAAGAAGATGGTTCTCCAGAATTAGATTCAAAAGGTAAAGAAAAAAAAGAAGATGTTACGGTAACTCGTGTTTCACCTTTAAAAAATTCTGTACTTGTATCAGTCGCAAGTATAAAGTCAGAGGAACATTGGTCTAGTATGGCACGTCATGAAGGAGATTCTGTTCCGTATAGCAAAGAAGAATATAGTGCTATTATGAAAGGAATGTTTTCTTTAGATTTAGCTCAAGTGGGGACTTTCGCAACTTATAATAAAACGGGGTTCAAAAACCTTACTTCCAAGCTACAAGAGGAGGGTTTAACCAATGGCTGTACTTTAGTAAGTGATTCATTTGTTAAAGATGCGAAAGGTAATCCAAAACAATTAGTCCAACTACCATTATCAACAAGATTAAAAAGAGTAGTCGATACATTGAAAGCGTTAAAAACTATTTCAGGTGGAGCTATGCAAACTAATAATTTAGCTGATGTTACTCCCAAATTCATTGTCTTAGCTACAACTAAAAGTGGAAATCATCCCTTTTCACATATTGCTTCAGGAGAAGGGCTATACAACAATATTGCTGTTTTAAATATCTCAGCTCTAAAAGAAGTATTAGAAGATTATAAAGAACAAATAATCGGTACAGTATTTATTGGCAAAAGGTCTGGATTTATGGATGAATGCAATGACGATTTAGCAAAGCTTAACTCAGAGATTGTTCAAGTAACTACTATCAATCAAGCAATTGATGGCTATTGTGAACAGCTAAAAAAACAATTGAATTAATTATGAAATTCCATAAAATTAATATTTCAGGTTGGACAGCCAGTTTTAGATACCCTAATCTATTAAGTGGTTTTCAGCCCACATTGGAAGTACCTCCACTGAGTACAGTTTTAGGACTAATTAATGCAGCTGCAGGAAAATTTATTACTTATGAAAATGAAAAAATAGGGTATTATTTTGAATATGATTCAAAAGCTGTTGATTTAGAAACTATTTATCAAATGGATGGGAACGGTAAAAGCACTTCTAATAATAATGCAAAATCAAATGTTATTCGAAGAGAATTTTTATTTAACCCACACCTTATAATTTACACTAGTAATGATGAAATTGCTCAGTATTTCAAAGAGCCTGTATATCCTTTGCTACTTGGTAGAATGAATGATTTAGCTAGTGTTGATAGTATTGTAGAAGTTGATTTATCTATAAACGATGATGTTAGCGAACTAAAAGGACAAATTGTTCCCGTATTCCCTTATAAATTATCAGGGATGATACAAGCTCTGCCACAATACTTTACGAATACTTTTCCTAGGAAGAATTTAGGAACAAAACCCTATTCTATTGTTTCATGTAAGAGTGCTGTGGGTACATCTAATATTGAAACCTTCAGAGACGAAACTATTGGCTTGAATGTATTTTTACATCAACTAAATTATAGTTATGAACAACTTATTAGCTAAATCTGAGCCTCAGATAACTTTATTAGGTCATATAAATGATTGTTTATCTATCCATGCCCTTTTAGAACACCAATTTGCTAATATTATCCAAATGCCAAACATCCCAAAAGATTTTTGGTATTTGGTAAAAATAGCAATGATTTTTCATGATTTAGGGAAAGGTCATATTGAGTTTCAGAAAATGTTGAGAAAAGAAAAAGATAATTGGAAAAGGCAAAGACATGAACTTTTTTCATTACCTTTTTATTTAGCTTATGACCAAATTCAAGATAGTAAAATTAATCATCTAATGTTTTTAGCTATAGCTGGTCATCATAAGGATTTTGGTCAACTCTTTTCAAAGTATATTTCTAATTTCTATGAATCAGATAAAAATGACCCTTATAATATTGATTTAGGCTCAACAGATAAAATTACATTTGAAGTAGAATTTAATAAAGTCAAAGCAAAAGAGATTAGACAACTTCTTAAGGAGGCGTTTAGAATTGAGTTAAAGGATGACCCACAAAAATATTTAAATGCGATTCAAAATGAAATTCCTAAATACCTAAAGAATGGAATAAATATTAAGAATAAAGATTATTGGTTTTTAGTATTGTTATTTGGTGCTATTAAAAATTGCGACCATTTAGGTTCAGCAGGGGTAAAGCACATTCCAGAGACAACTTTGAAGGATTTTGGATTTTTAAACAAGTACGAACTTGATTTAAAGACAAAAGGGCATGATTTTTATCAGCATCAAAAGGATTGTGCTGAAACATTAGGAAATGTAATACTTACAGCTCCAACTGGCTCAGGCAAAACAGAAAGTGCTTTTCTATGGTTAAGAAGACATTTTGAAGAAAGCCAAACTGGTAGAATTTTTTATATTCTTCCATTCACTGCATCTATTAATGCTATGTTTGAAAGACTTAGAAAGGTTATTGATAATGAAAAAGTAGGAATGCTACATGGAAAACTTAGCGCTTATCTAAATAATTATTTTGAAGAACATCAATATAGCCAAAGTAATAAAGTAGAAGCAATTAAAGAATTAAAGCAGAAGTTTAAATATGTAACTACTCCAATAAAAGTATGTACCCCCTTTCAATTACTAAAACATCTTTTCGGTTTAAAAGGATTCGAGCAAGGTTTATTTGAATGGGTTAATGGATATTTTATTTTTGATGAAATTCATGCGTATGACCCTAAAACATTTGCTCAAATAAAAGTATTATTGGAGTTTGCTACACAACATCTTAATGTTAAAGTTATGATTATGACAGCAACACTACCTAAATTTTTAAGAAATGAGCTTGTAATCGCAATTGATAAATATAAGCCTGTTTTTGCTGATAATGCTCTTTTTGATGCTTTTAAAAGACATAAAATTATCTTAGAGAATGGTTTATTAGAGGAAAACCTATCTATTATACAACAAGATTTAAGGAAAGGTAGAAAAGTTTTAGTCGTTTGTAATACTGTGGCAAAATCACAGGAAATATACAATATATTAAAGAATGAAAAAGTTAAGTCAGTACTGCTGCATGGGGGTTTTAATGGAGTGGATAGAAACAGCCATGAACAAACACTTTTACAGTCAGAATTAAACAAAGATATTGACGATGTAATGTTGCTAGTAGGTACTCAAGCTATTGAAGTTAGTCTAGATATTGATTTTGATATAATTTATACGGAACCTGCACCAATTGATGCCTTGCTTCAACGATTTGGAAGGGTTAATAGAAAAAGAGAGAAAGGAGTTTCGCCATGTGTCGTGTTTCGTGAAAATAATAAATCAGATTTTCATATTTATGATAAAACAGTGATAGAAAGAACTATTCAAATTTTTTCTAAAGATGAGAATGAAGGTGTAATAGATGAAGCAATTTTACAGGAGTATATAGATTTTGTTTACCCTGAATGGACTAATGAGCAGTTAAATGATTTTCAAATGACTTATGAAACAATGAAAGCTACTATTGATTTATTAATTCCTTTAGTTCATTCCAAAAATACAGAAGATGATTTTTATTCTAAATTTGACGGAGCAAAAATTTTACCACAGATATATAAAAAACAATTTGAAAATTATTTGCTTGCATTTGATTTTATTAGTGCAGAGAACCTTAAAGTTTCAGTAAGTAAGAGACGTTTTGCAAGTTGGATTAATAAAGGTACTATTAGAAAAGAATCATTTGCATTTGAAAAAAATAAGAAAGGTGATTTAATGAAGATAGATTATTTTTTAACAAATAAAATTTATAACTCAGAATTAGGGCTTTTTAGTAATAATGAGGAGGCTTGGGTTGATGACAATTTGTGGTAGATAAAACCCTTTAAAACTGAAAACAAATGGTATGAAACGATTAAAGGCAAAATACATTAATGTGGGCGTAAAGGCGTTTCAATACACTCTTCTAAATCGAACCTTTATGATATTTCATTAATAATCAATAAATAAGCAAAACATAAATTTTTACACACTATGAATATCACCGCTACACATTTAAACTACTTACACGTATGTCATCGAAAGGTATGGCTGTTTTCCAACAATATTACAATGGAACACACCTCCGATTTAGTAACAGAGGGAAAGCAAATCGGGGAGGAGAGTTACCCGCAAAGAGCTGAACGAAATCAAGAAGTAGCTATTTCTACAGAGATTAATGGCATAACCTGTAATGCTAAGATAGATTTTTATGATGCCAAAACTAGCGTGGTTCATGAAATAAAGAAATCTAGTGCCAAAGAGATGGCTCATGTTGCACAGGTACAGTTTTATTTATATCTATTGCGAAAGAATGGAATAACTGCTAATTATGGATTGATTGAATACCCCAAGTTAAGGCAAACTGAAAAAGTTGAATTGTTGGAAGATGATATGCGAAATGTAGAACGTTGGGTGAAAAAGGTAGATGAGATTATTAACCAAGAAATGTGTCCGCCTGCGTTGCCAAAAAGTAAATGTAAAAATTGCTCTTATTTTGAATTTTGTTGGAGTGGAGAAGAATAAAGATGTACTATTAAAATATATAGCTTACCGTTAGTAAATCTACAATCATGAAAAAGCCCTATTATTTATTTAACCCTGGACGGTTGTCTAGACAAGACAATACGTTAAAATTTCAACCTGTAGACGAACACGGTAATGAGGGTCAGCCCCGATTTATCCCTATCGAAACAGTAGATAATCTTTATTGTTTTGGCTCTTTAGATGCCAATTCAGCCATGTATAATTTTCTGGGAAAGAATCAAGTAGCTGTTCATTTCTTTGATTATTATGAACATTACACAGGTTCATTTATGCCCAAAGAGTATTTACTGGCTGGTAAAATGCAGGTAGAACAAACAAAATATTACCTAGCCAATAAAAAGCGAATTATACTTGCCCAAAAGTTTGTGTTAGGTGGAGCTATGAATATGTTGAAAAATCTAAACTATTATAACAATCGACAAAAGGACGTAGCAAGACAGGTAAAAGCAATAGAAGGATATATTGAAAAGATTCCTCAGACTACACAGATAGATGAATTAATGGGATTAGAAGGAAATGTACGACAAACCTATTATGAAGCATTTGATGTAATAATCAATGATTTTCAGATGGGGAATCGTACCAAACAACCACCCAATAATGAAATAAACACTTTAATTTCTTTTGGAAATATGATGTGTTATACCCTTTGTTTAGGACAGATTTATCATACTCAGTTAAACCCGACGATAAGTTTTTTACATGAACCTGGCTACAGGAGGTATTCATTAGCATTAGATTTAGCAGAAATATTCAAACCCATATTAGTGGATAGAACTATTTTTAGCTTGCTCAATAAAAAACAAATTCAATCAAGCGATTTCAGACAGGAATTGAACCGTTGTGTGATGAAAGAATCTGCCAGAAAGACATTTATGGCAGCCTTTGACGAAAAATTAAAAGAGACTTTTAAACATAGAAACCTTGGGCGGTCAGTAAGTTATAAACACCTTGTAAAACTAGAATGTTATAAATTGAGTAAACACATTTTAGGAATGGAAGAATATAAACCTTTTAAGATGAATTGGTAGAGCAGTAAAGAGTCTAATAGTTTTATGTAATATTTGTACATACAAACTACTAGATACTAATCTTTTAACATATCACCAACATTTTTAATTAACAGATAAATTATCGAATTATGTATGTAATATTAGTATATGATATTGGTGAAAGACGAGTAGGCAAGATGTTGAAACATTGCCGAAAATATTTAAATTGGATTCAAAATTCTGTTTTTGAAGGAGAGATTACCGAAGTAAAGCTAAAAGAGCTAGTGATTGGAGCAAAAAAAATAATGAATGAAGAATTTGATAGTTTAATTCTGTTTAAAAGTAGAGATCAAAAGTGGCTAGATAAACAGATAGTAGGGAAGGAATTAAGCAAAATTGACAACTTTTTGTAAATAACGTAGTCGTCGAAGAAGAAAAACTCTGATATTTTCAAGCATATTCTACTCGAAAAAATATCTAAAAATAAGCTAAGTTGTTGATTATCAATTGTCGTCGATAGCCCATTAAAATCATATCATTCTAGGTTGACGATTTTTAAGTGTTTTTTAGAATAAAAAAAGTGTTAAATTGAGCCCAATAAGCAGTTTTTGCAACGGTTTTAATCGTACCAAGTGGAATTGAAATTTGATAACTGGAATACAATAAAAGCCAGTCTGGTAAGTTTTAATCGTACCAAGTGGAATTGAAATGATAGTATATATGAAAATGAATATAATGCAGATATAGTTTTAATCGTACCAAGTGGAATTGAAATTATAGTTATCATAAGAGCCTAAAAAAAAATCACTAAGTTTTAATCGTACCAAGTGGAATTGAAATATAAAGATTTTGAAGAATGGTATTATTCGTTTTGTCGTTTTAATCGTACCAAGTGGAATTGAAATGACAACATAAACAAACCACCTTTAGGACTCATGCCCCGTTTTAATCGTACCAAGTGGAATTGAAATAAAGAAGAGTTTGAAAATGTTACTCCTATTTATTGGTTTTAATCGTACCAAGTGGAATTGAAATATCATTAGCGACTCCATAAACTGAATCCATGTTTGGGTTTTAATCGTACCAAGTGGAATTGAAATAATCATTCCCGTATTTAATAGCCTCGTTTTGTTTGTTGTTTTAATCGTACCAAGTGGAATTGAAATACAAAAAACGAAGGGAGGGATATGAAATTAGATATGGTTTTAATCGTACCAAGTGGAATTGAAATTTGTGACTGACATGAAAAACGAGTCCATTTCGATAGGTTTTAATCGTACCAAGTGGAATTGAAATATAGGAGTCTATCCAACTTACAAGACTAACTTAGACGTTTTAATCGTACCAAGTGGAATTGAAATATGCCTTAATAAATTGGATTGCTAACATGACTTTTAGTTTTAATCGTACCAAGTGGAATTGAAATAGGGCTTCACTAGCTTCTTTCTGTGAACCTAACGAAGTTTTAATCGTACCAAGTGGAATTGAAATTATTACGCCAATAGCTTTTGGTGGGTTGAAGTATGAGTTTTAATCGTACCAAGTGGAATTGAAATATTGAAGCATTTACTGAAATAAAATAGATAAAAATGGTTTTAATCGTACCAAGTGGAATTGAAATGTTACTTGGGCTTGGGTAATAACCTACACCTGGATTGTTTTAATCGTACCAAGTGGAATTGAAATTTAGGAAAGGGATTCGGAATGTAAAACATACTAATCGTTTTAATCGTACCAAGTGGAATTGAAATTATATTGTTTATCAAACAACAGAAACAGTATTTACAGTTTTAATCGTACCAAGTGGAATTGAAATATTGAACCGTTTACACCTACCGATGTGACAATTGATAGTTTTAATCGTACCAAGTGGAATTGAAATATCTATACGCTTGAATATGGCTCATATATCAAGGGAGTTTTAATCGTACCAAGTGGAATTGAAATTTAGCACCACTACAGGTAAGACAATCAACTACGATGGGTTTTAATCGTACCAAGTGGAATTGAAATAATATCAGACCAGCTAAGTGTTAAAATGCCTTTTGCGTTTTAATCGTACCAAGTGGAATTGAAATATGAAAGTTACGCTTGGCAAATATCAGAAATAAAGTTTTAATCGTACCAAGTGGAATTGAAATACTTCTGGATACTCCCCCTTTTCAAAATGTCTCCAGTTTTAATCGTACCAAGTGGAATTGAAATGTTTTTAGGAGTAAATTAGATGTCGTATTATTGTTAGTTTTAATCGTACCAAGTGGAATTGAAATATGTCCGCACTGTGATGCGATGTGGGGCATTGAAGGTTTTAATCGTACCAAGTGGAATTGAAATTCTTTCTCAATGACAGTTACTTTTTTTTCGACGCTGTTTTAATCGTACCAAGTGGAATTGAAATTCATTAATCAACTTGACGATATCAGCTTTCTGAGGTTTTAATCGTACCAAGTGGAATTGAAATGTTTATGCTCATGGTGGAGTTTGTTTAAGTTTTAAAGTTTTAATCGTACCAAGTGGAATTGAAATAATATCACAATTCTTGGTACTTGGTGAACCTCTGAGGTTTTAATCGTACCAAGTGGAATTGAAATAAATATTATCTACAATAGTTGCATAAGTAGATAAGAGTTTTAATCGTACCAAGTGGAATTGAAATGAAACAGTCGGTAATATTTCAACCTGTAATCTTTGTCCCTTTTAATCGTACCAAGTGGAATTGAAATTAGTTTTTGAATATGAACCTACCAATGTACGCCACAGTCTTTTAATCGTACCAAGTGGAATTGAAATACAGGATGCAAAAAAATATCATTTCGAGTGTATTCTCTTTTAATCGTACCAAGTGGAATTGAAATAGAGGAAATGTTGTTACATCTTTCAATCAAGTTGAATCTTTTAATCGTACCAAGTGGAATTGAAATTTGGGTTTCTTTCCGACGATTTATCCTTTTTGATTACTTTTAATCGTACCAAGTGGAATTGAAATGAGATTACAAACCTTACTTGGGTTCCAGATGGCAAACTTTTAATCGTACCAAGTGGAATTGAAATCTCCTATCTCAATTTCTCAATCGCTTAACATTTCACTTTTAATCGTACCAAGTGGAATTGAAATATTGATTTAGGTTCAGTAAAGCAGAGCGGTAACTTTGACTTTTAATCGTACCAAGTGGAATTGAAATGATGCTAAAAAGCCTTACATAATTGTAACGTCTGTCTTTTAATCGTACCAAGTGGAATTGAAATACAGTTAACAAGTTAGGTATCAAAAACAATCATTATGCTTTTAATCGTACCAAGTGGAATTGAAATCATACTACATCAACACCACCGGTCTTAATAGCAGAGCTTTTAATCGTACCAAGTGGAATTGAAATTAGTTATACAACTTACTCAGCGACACCAAACGACCTTACTTTTAATCGTACCAAGTGGAATTGAAATAGACAAACGATGGTGATCCCGACGAAAAAGCAGACGCTTTTAATCGTACCAAGTGGAATTGAAATTAAGGGTCAGTGTCTGGATTAGTAGCTATTTTCCCTTCTTTTAATCGTACCAAGTGGAATTGAAATATGTTGAAGCATAACTAACAAATACGGCTTTCTTCCTACTTTTAATCGTACCAAGTGGAATTGAAATATCACAACCACTTTCACGCCCCCTATTTCCCACTTACTTTTAATCGTACCAAGTGGAATTGAAATTATTTTCGCTCGCCGTCTTCTTAGAGTGACATGACCTTTTAATCGTACCAAGTGGAATTGAAATTAAATAGTACTCCTTCAGCTTTTATCAAGTGTGGGCTTTTAATCGTACCAAGTGGAATTGAAATGTAATCGGAACTATTAACTTCAAACTCATGCTTTTCTTTTAATCGTACCAAGTGGAATTGAAATAAGAAAGTACATTTTGCTCAAGACGAAGACATGAGCTTTTAATCGTACCAAGTGGAATTGAAATTTATTGAAACAGAAAGTTCCTTTCCCTCGATTACCCTTTTAATCGTACCAAGTGGAATTGAAATGTGTTTAATCCTGCTTATACTCAAACAGATTTACAACCTTTTAATCGTACCAAGTGGAATTGAAATTTCGTAAGTAATACCAGTTAAAGCATTGGTATTAAAGCTTTTAATCGTACCAAGTGGAATTGAAATGATACCGACCTTGCTAATCGGTTAGTAGCTTTGTACTTTTAATCGTACCAAGTGGAATTGAAATAAGCCTGCATTTAGAAAACAAACTGGACAATCTAATTCTTTTAATCGTACCAAGTGGAATTGAAATAGAGGGAAACTTGGTTATACGACTATTTTCCCGTGACTTTTAATCGTACCAAGTGGAATTGAAATGTTTTTGACCCTCCAATATCTCAAGTACCGATTGGGCTCTTTTAATCGTACCAAGTGGAATTGAAATATTTTAGGAAATGCTTATGCTATTCCCGCTGGATGTACTTTTAATCGTACCAAGTGGAATTGAAATTTGTAATGATGCCTTCACGATAGCCATCTTGAAAGTCTTTTAATCGTACCAAGTGGAATTGAAATAGCCGTTTGAATTTCTGGAAGGATTTTATTCTTCAGACTTTTAATCGTACCAAGTGGAATTGAAATATGATTACGAACTTTTTGCCGAAAGGATAAACCAACTTTTAATCGTACCAAGTGGAATTGAAATGTTCCTAATGTTTCTTATGCTTCGTTCAATCGTGCACTTTTAATCGTACCAAGTGGAATTGAAATTCGAATAAAGACAATACATTCAAGCCACTATTCATCTTTTAATCGTACCAAGTGGAATTGAAATGTTCCTTGGCGATTGAATCACGTTTAGACTTCAACTTTTAATCGTACCAAGTGGAATTGAAATTAGTTGGGTCTTTGCGTACACCCAAGAACATTACAGATTCTTTTAATCGTACCAAGTGGAATTGAAATTTTTGTAAGGCAGGGTCAAGCTGTTTGAAATCGTTAGCTTTTAATCGTACCAAGTGGAATTGAAATATAGTTGTATAAATCGTTTTGCATTAGTAACCCTTCCTTTTAATCGTACCAAGTGGAATTGAAATAATAGATCAATCAGCTGAAGCACCTTATTTGATGCTCTTTTAATCGTACCAAGTGGAATTGAAATTCTACTGTGTTTGCCATGATTTTATTGAGTGAATGAGTCTTTTAATCGTACCAAGTGGAATTGAAATATGCCTTTCGTGATTATTTGTTGTTTGTGAGAGATAACTTTTAATCGTACCAAGTGGAATTGAAATACGATTGTGGTGAGTATTGCAATCATGATGAGTATTTTCTTTTAATCGTACCAAGTGGAATTGAAATTGGACTTCCAATTATCCCGGTCTTTTTCTAGTAACCTTTTAATCGTACCAAGTGGAATTGAAATATCATAATGGTCATATAAGGCATCTTGCGTAAAATTCCTTTTAATCGTACCAAGTGGAATTGAAATACGAGACACGCAAAAACTATCGTCTAAAAAATGCTCTTTTAATCGTACCAAGTGGAATTGAAATAATATGAACCATGTGATTAATCCTTTACGCATTTTGTCTTTTAATCGTACCAAGTGGAATTGAAATATAAATTGTGGGCAGATAAAAAGGGAGATTGTGAACTTTTAATCGTACCAAGTGGAATTGAAATTCAATTAATTATAATCCTCCAGCAATGTTAAATCACTTTTAATCGTACCAAGTGGAATTGAAATCTATTAGTGAGTACTGCCTTCTTTACAGTATCAACCTTTTAATCGTACCAAGTGGAATTGAAATTGTGCGGGCTGTACGCTAGCTCGTCAATCCAGTACTCTTTTAATCGTACCAAGTGGAATTAAAATAAGTAATTAAACTTAATCGTTATTTTATGGCTGAGATTTAATTCTGATTGTATTAAGGATATAACAAAAGCCTTTTATACGATATAATTTTACTCAAAATCTCTCCAAAATTTGCATGTTTTACTTTTCTGTGCCTTCTTGCGTGAAATCACAAAATTCCCATAAAATGAAAACTAAGTTGTTATTTTTTTTTATCTCTCTAACTTTTTGTTTTACTACTTTAGCCCAAAAGAAAAAACCTGCTAAGAAGGCTCCTCCTGTTAAAGTTTCAAAAATTGATTCTACTGAGCTACTTAATAAAAATCCTCTAAAGGTGGGTGCTCAACAAGCAAATGATGTTGTCGAAGCTAGCCTCACTGGTAAGGATTTAACTGCTAATCAAAATGGTGAAAAACGTTTTTATGATTCTTATAAATTATTGCTTCATGCTGGTGAAGAGCTTTTTTTAGAACATTCTTCTTCCAATTTTAGAGTAATGCTTAGCTTGAAAACACCTGCCAAGGATAAACAGGAGCTTAGCTATGACTCTCAACCTTTTAAAGGAAATAGTATTAATAAGTTTCATTATGTTGTGCCAGTTACGGGTACTTATACTTTATTGGCTACGTCAATGGATGCTGGACAAACAGGAAAGTATAAAATTACCAAAACGATAACAACGCCTTCGGTCATAGAAGCTGGACTAGACCAAAATTTTGCTAATCAATTTAAAGCTCTTGAGAAATCAAAGAAGGTGAACTTTAAAAATATTACTGGCGAAAAAATTAAAAAGGATAAAAAGGAGGAGAAGAAAGATAAAAGTGCTGGACTAGAAAGCTTTAAAACATCTTTTGAATTGGTAGCTGGGAAGTCTGCTTTTATTTTTCAAGATAATGGGGGACAAACGGCTAATTATAAAAGTATCTTGCTAGAAAGCGAGAATGAAGCTGATGCAAAGGCTTATTTTGAAACATTAAAAAAGCAATTGCAAGTGCTTACTAGAAATTGGACAGAACAAGCTAATACCGATGCTAACTATAGCTCTTCGACGGATGCTGATTTTATTACCTTAAAAATTAATACGATTCCTCCTCTAAAGAAAAAACAAAAACAACTTTATCAAGTAGAGTTCGTTTATAATTAAATAGGAGTAATATTATCTTCAAAGAAATTAAAACAGATGGCATGGCTCACTAAGTCATGCCATCTGTTTTAAAAATGATTGCTCGTTTAATTTATAACCTTTATAACAAAAAAGATTATGCAAATAGCTTTGATTACAGGTGCAAATTCTGGTATTGGATTGGCTACAGCAAAGGCTTTGGCTATTGAAAAATTTGAATTGATTTTGCTAGTTAGAAGTCATGAGAAAGCAATGGCTACTGAATCTGAGATTTTAAAAGTTGCGCCTACTACTAAAATGAATTTCATTATTGCTGATTTAATGGATTTGCCTTCTGTTAAAAAAGCTACGGATGAGATTAAAACAAAATATACTACAATCGACCGTTTGATTAATAATGCTGGATATTCACCCGTGGGAATTTCTTTTACAAAAGATGGCTATGAAAAATCTTTTGTGGCAAATCATTTAGGCCATTTTGTATTGACGATGAATTTGATTGATTTATTAAAGAAATCAAAAGAAAGTAGGGTGATTAATCTTTCCTCTGCAGCGCATGCTTTGGGAAAAGTAACGCGTCTTTTCGAGAAAAATAATACAAAATTATCGGATATGGGTGCTTATGGTGATGGTAAACTAGCCAATATTTTGTTTACCAAAGGTCTAGCTAAGTATTATAAAGATTCTTCAATTACTGCTTATAGTGTGCATCCGGGAGTAGTGAAGTCAAATTTTGGAAGCGATATGAATGGCTTACTAAAAATAGGTTTTGCGCTAGCTCGTCCATTCATGATTTCTGTCGAAAAAGGTGCGGCTACTTCTATCTATTTAGCTACTACAGATATTCAGGATTTAAGATTCAGAAATGGGTATTATTTTACAAAATCAAAACCAGCTTCGACGTTCAATAGTGGTATCACTCCAGAAAGTGTTGAATGGTGTTGGGAAAAAAGCTTAGAAGCAACAAAGGCGTTTATTTAATTTGGTGTTAGTGAATTGTAATTGAGAGGATGCTTGTTCTAAAAAAATAATCACTCATTCACAATTCACTAACTCACCATTAAATTAAGCTGGCATCGTAGGACGAACCTCTATTTTACTAGGTAACGTTCTTGCAGGCATTTTGATTAAATCTGCCACAATCTGTCCAATATCTTCTGGTTGAATCTTCCACGCATCTTTTTCTGAAGGAGCATGTCCGTTAAAATGGGTAGCTACTGACCCTGGCATGACGGTTGTAACCTTAATGCCATCTTTTCTTAAATCCATCATAATGGCTTGAGAAAAACCTACTACGCCAAATTTACTAGCATTGTATGCGCCACCATTTGCAAAAAAGTTGGTACCTGCCAAACTAGAAATTGTAATAAAATATCCTTGAGTTTCTTTCAATGCGGTGTAAGCAGCCTTAATACTATTGAAAGTTCCCGTTAAATTGATGTCAATGGTTTCTTGCCATTGTTCAGCCGTAAGGTCTTGGATAGGAGCGAAGTGACCCACCCCTGCATTGGCAATAACATAATCAAGTCTACCCCATGTAGCAATAATGGTATCAACAGCACTTTGTTGTGAAGCTAAATTTCTTACATCCGATTCAATACCAATGGCAAAGCCTTCTTTGATTTTATTTAATGCTGTAGCTGCTTCGTCGGCACTGCTTTGTGTACGACTTGTAATTGCTACTTTAATGCCATCTTTGATAAGGGCTTCTGCAACGCCGTAGCCTATTCCTTTTGAGCCTCCTGTGATAAGAGCTGTTTTGATAATGTTTGTCATTGATTTAAAAAATAAGTTTGTTTCAGTAATTATGAAAAAGAATTGCCTTGTTCTTCATCCTGACATGAAACGAACAAGGCAATTCGCATTAGAGTAACATTAAGAGATAACTTGAAGTTCTACTAAACTTTTTTCTTTTTCCACAAATAAAAAACTGGAATACCCAGCGCCACAATGCCAACACCTGCCCAAGAAGGCACAGGTTTGTAAATCAGAAGATTAACACAAAGTGCAGTAGCAAATAAAAGATAAATTGCTGGAATTACTGGATAACCAAAAGCTTTATAAGGTCTTGGTGCATTTGGTTGTTTTTTACGCAGGATAAATACGCCTACAATGGTAAGTATATAAAATACTAGAATAGCAAAAACGGTATAATCTAATAAATCGCCATAAGTTCCTGTCAAACAAAGCAAGCAAGCCCATCCGCATTGGATTAATAATGAAAAGGCAGGTACACCTTTGCTATTTAATTCCCCTGCTTTTTTGAAGAAAAGTCCATCTTTCGCCATGGCGTAATACACTCTGGCACCTGATAAAATGATGCCATTATTACAACCAAAAGTAGAAATCATGATAAAAACTGCCATAATGATAGTCGCAGGATTGCCAAAAATCATTTCAGCAGCAGCCGTTCCTACGCGGTCGTTGCTCGCAAACATAATTCCTCTTGAAAGCGTATCTGTCGCATTTGGATGTCCTTGTACAGGCAAAAGCATCAAATAAGCAACATTGGCTAAAATATATAAAGCACTAACTGTTAAAGTACCGTACAATAAACTTAGTGGAATATCACGTTTAGGATTTTTCATTTCTCCCGCCGTATAAGTAACATTGTTCCAAGCTGATGAAGAAAACAAAGGGCCAATCAAGGCTAAACCCATTGCCGACCATAAACCTATACCCGACAAATATTCATAGTCCATGATTTTTCCATTTTCCCAAATGATTTTCACAGGACTCCAGAAGTCAATTGAATTGATTGCCCACATTCCTTTTTTAGGGTCGGAGCCTACAATGATTCCTACAACTGCTAAACCCAACAATGCCCCAATTTTGGTAACAGTAAAGATTAATTGTACCAATTTGGCATTTTTTACACCTTGAATATTAATGAAAGTAAGCAAAAGAATTAGGGCAATAGCAAGGAGTTGTTGCGTATCAAAGAATAAGAATTTGTGTTCTGTACCGATGTATTGTGGCAATAATACGCCTGTATATTTGGCAAAAGCCACAGCTACTGCTGCAATGGTGCCTGTTTCAATGACTAAAAAGGTTGTCCAGCCAAACAAGAAACCCGTTAAGGAATTATAGGCTTCTCTTAAATAAACGTATTGACCGCCAGCGTTAGGCATCATGCCTGCTAATTCGCCATAAGAGAGGGCTGAGATTAAGGTAATGATACCAGTAATAATCCAAGCTAATAATAAATAACCAGGTGAGCCAAGGTTACGAGTAACGTCTGCTGAAACAATAAAAATACCAGAACCAATCATTGAGCCAATCACAATCATGGTGGCATCAATTAGGCTGAGTTCTTTTTTAAGTTCTTGTGATGAAGTAGGGGAAGTGTTTTTTTCCATTGAAGGACTTTGGGTTAGTTTGGTTGATAAACAAACTTAACGAAATGAAGCCTGATTTCAAAATTAATCAATACTGATGGCATGACTTCAAGTCATGCCATCAGTTAAAAAGCATATTTTAGATAGAAACCATACAGCTTAGACAACTTTTTAAAAGTTGTCTAAGCTAAATAAAGCTGATAAATAACAAAGCCCAATTATTCAAAAATAATTGGGCTTTGAAAATATTAAGTAAGGGTATTACACTTTAAACTTTATGATAATTACACAGATTAGACAACTTTCTAAAAGTTGTCTAATCTAAGGTATTACTCCTCAAACTTAATTTTATGATAAATATCTGATACCAAAATACTATTCCCTTCTACAGTTATTGAATCTTCTAGACTATAAAAGTCTTGATTTATCCAAGTGTTTGGATTGTCAGAACGAATAAAAGTTGATACAGTTACTTTCTCAGGATTAATGTAAATCACCTGTTGAAGACTACTGAGTAATTTATATTCAGACAGTTTTTCTGATAAATCAAAGGCTTTGGTGGCTGGCGAAAGGACTTCTACAATAATATAAGGATTCGTAATGATTGTACGAGAATTTGCTTTAAAAATAGGACTTCCCTTTACAACCATCACATCAGGCATATAATATCCACCTTCAAATTTAGGAATTTGTACACCGGAATTACTTCCAAGAATATCATAATCATCTTTTTTAAGATTAAATAATTGAAAAAGTAACCCTATAAAAGTAGCCGTTATTTTTTCGTGCCAGTATGATGCTAATCCCATTGTAATAATCTCATTTTCATGATATTCTATTTTAAAAGGCAAATCCGCTACGACAGAGAAATATTCTTCCTCTGAGGCTGGAATTCGAACCAATTGCTGAGTGTTAAGCTCCGACAAGATGGTTTCTTTGATATTTTTAGCGACTACCATAACCTTTATTTTTAATCAAATATAATGAAAATTATTACTCGTATTACTACTGACATCAATCGGACAATAGCTTAGTCAACTTTTTAAAAGTTGACTAAGCTACCTATATGCCTTCTTAAAATTCATCTTCACAACCAATCGGTGCACCCGGAGGTAACTCTTTATGAACAGCTATTTTGGCAGCCGATGGGCTTTTCATACGTTCTAACGCATAATCTAAATGAGCTAAATATCCTGAGTCTTTTACTGTTTTTTTGCTTTCTTCAATATATGCTTTTAAGTCTTTTAAACTTTTAGCAACCAAGGCTTTGGCTTGATAGTTAGCTTTTTCGTTTACGCTCAAAGCCAATAAGTGTGTCAACAAAATTTGCTCTGTTTGATACTGTACTTCAAGGGCTAACCCTTTCTGACGTGGGGCTTTAAATGTTGCTTCTATTAATTGACTCGTTAAATCATCCAAAGTCAAGCCTTCACCACGAGATGCATATTCTACCATTCTTGAAGCGCGTTCTGGATGTAATAAGAACTGCAAAGGAAAATCTGCCGCAGATTCCGCTGCTGCTAAAGCGTCAAATGCTAAACCTGTTCTCTTTTTGAACAATTCTCTTGATGCATTATATCCCGCTGGACGAGGAGGAATCAATTTGATAATGTTTTCTGAAAGTGTCAATACTTCGGGACTTAAACATTTAATGGCCGCTGTCAAGGCTTTTTGCTGTGTTTCTTTTGAAACCAAAATCGTTGGAGTTTGTCCGTCACCACGTAAAGCATAACGATAATCTACCCCACCTACAATTTTAGCAACAGCTTCTATTTGATAACGATGTAAGTTGTAAACTGGTACCAAAGCATCTTCTAAAAAGGCCATAGGTACTCCTTCACGAATGGTCTTTTCGCCAAAATTACTTAACGCTTTTTCTCTTACTTTCAATAGTGTTGTCAACCCTTCAATAGGGTCTTTACCTTCATCCCATAAATGAGCATTCGGACTTACTGCACCTGCTGGACGTGCATCTTGGTCGGTTAAAAACAATAAACCTTTATTTCTAGCTTCTTGCAGAATCTTGTTTAACCCCGCTTTTTCATCTGTTCCTTTAGGGAAATCTTGGTAACCAAAAGCAATAGAAGCTTTATCCCATGCACCAATACCCACAGCGTAAGCGTCAGACATATCAACTTCACCTTTAGCATTCAAGGTTACTCGTGGATGCGGATAATCCATCACCGAAGCACGTTCATTCGTACTTGCTGAATAGTTGTGCATAATACCTAACGTATGACCCACTTCATGGGCAGCCAATTGTCTAAGACGAGCCAAAGCCATTTTCAACATCGGGTCTTTTTCAGGGTCTAATTTTTTGCCATTTTCAAAAGGGGAAAGTAAGCCTTGCGCAATGAGGTAATCCTGACGAACACGCAAAGAACCTAAAGTAACATGCCCTTTCAGAATTTCGCCAGTACGTGGGTCAATCACTGAAGCACCATACGACCAACCACGCGTTGAGCGATGTACCCAGTTGATTACATTGTAACGAACATCCATTGGGTCGGCATCATCTGGTAATAGTTTTACTTGGAATGCATTTTTATAACCAGCTGCTTCAAATGCCTGATTCCACCAAGACGTACCTTCCAACAAAGCCGAACGTATTGGCTCAGGAGTACCATTGTCTAAATAATAAATAATGGGTTTTACCGCCTCTGATACCTTAGCACTAGGGTCTTTTTTCTTTAGACGATGTCTTACGGTATAGTATTTCTCAACAGGTTCGCTTACTGGAGTCGAATAGTCAAAATACGAAATAGCATTAAAGCTTGAACGTGGGTCGAATTCTCTTTTCTCAAATTGATTATCTGGTAATTGCACAAACCCATGATGCATTCTTAAAGTGATAGCATCCGACGAAGGGGTAACCGATCTTACAAATCTTCCTGCGTCACTTCCACCAGTAAAGGTTAGGCTTACTTCAAATTCAGAGTTTTGTGGGAAATTTTTAGTACGTTCAAAATACATGGCTGAACGAGATTTATCTAATGAATAAGAACCTTCGCCCATGCCTTTAATACGGTCGGTTACACCCATGGCATCCTGCATTAGCAAGTCGGTGATGTCTACCAAATATTTGCCATTTTCTTCGGCTTCAACGGTAAAACCTGCAATAGTAGACTGTGCGAAAGATTGCATAACTGCACGTTTCTCATTGGCATCGTTTGTGATAGCACGATACTTTAAATTGGGCTGAATTAATAAAATCTTTCTGCCTACTTTATTGAAAAATACCACTTTTTCATCACCTAGAAGTCCACGGTCTAGTCCAATGTCATTTGAACCCAAACCCGCAGGAAGTGAAGTAATGTACAGAAATTCTTGATTGAGATTAGCGACTTCTAGCCAGATTTTGCCATTGTCTTCATCCCACCAGTAGTTCATAAAGCCTTCATATTTTTTGAAGGAAGCAGTTTTTTCAGCAATTGTGGGCAATTTCTGCGCATAACCTTGAAAGAAAATTAATAATAAAATGAGGGAAAATAGTTTTTTCATTGAATTGTAATAAGTTGATGAAAATTAAATTAAGTGAGTAAATAATATAAAAGCTTTTATTTATCCAAAGGCATTTCTTCTACCTCTTTCCAAATGTATTTGTTAAACCAAATCCAGTTATGCCACATCGCCGCTAGGCGTTCTTTGGGTTTAGTAATCCCATGTCCAAAACCTTTGTAAACGATTAGTTTTGCAGGAACACCCTTGTCTTGAAGACCTTGCAATAATTCGTAGGCATTAGCAATAGGAACTCTTCTATCTAATTCTCCATGCTGAATAAGTGTCGGTGTACTAGCATGATTGATATTGGTCATCGGAGAGGTCTTTAAATAGACATCTTTATCACTCCAAGGAGTTGACTGTAAATACTGTCTTGTAAAAGGGTGAATGTCTGTACTGACATAATATGTTACCCAATTTGAAATGCCTGCACCTACTGAAATAGCTTTAAATACATTGGTATTCGTCGTCAAAAATGCTGAAATGTATCCACCCTGACTCCAGCCCATTGAACCCATCCGAGTGGTATCAACAAACCCTTTGCTTTTCAAATAATCAACACCTGACATCACATCCCACATATCGCCAACCCCCAAATTTCTAACATTCAAAGAACGAAAAGCTTCACCATATCCAGCTGAACCTCGATAATTCGGACGAAGTACTAAAGCGCCTTTTTCCAGAAATTGCAAGATAGGGTAAACGCTTCCACCTGGTGTTGGTGTAGGTACATCAACCCCCGTTGGTCCGCCATGAATCAATACTAATAAAGGATATTTCTTGGTTGGGTCATAATTTTTGGGTTTATGCAAAACACCCTCAATCTCTGCTCCGTCTTTACTTTTCCATTTTATTACTTCACTACTAGCCGTTTGCCAACTAGCAATCTGAGCATTCATATTGGTTATCGCTGTAAACTTCAAATCAGCTATTTCACCAATTTGTATATCAAAAAGGCTATCATAATTTCTCCCTAAAAAGGCAACTTGTTTAGCATCTTTTGAAAAACTTGGACTAGCAATCAAATCAAATTTAGCCTGAATTTCTTTTACTTTTCCTGTGATATTATCCGCTAGAAACAATTTCATTTTTGTCCTTTGCGAAGCTGTAAAATACATGCCCTCATTCGTCCACTCTAATATATTAATATCTTCATCAAAATCACTCACCCATTGTTTCGTCTTTTTTGAGACTAAATCAATGCTGAAAGTTTTAGGATTTTTATAATAATTTGAAGTTGTATCATTCAGTGAAGTAGTATATAAAATACTTTTTGAATCTTGTGACCAAGTTTCAAAAAAATCACCTCCTGCATTGTTAACTAATAGTGTACTCTTCTTAGATAAAACGTCTAAATAAGAAACATTGGCATAAGTACTTGATTGAATGAGCGGATTAGGTTGATGTGTGAAAGCAATCTTAGTCCCATCGGGCGACCACTTGAAATAAGTAACCGTAAAATCGCCTTGGGTTAATCTGCGAGGTTTAGGTAGGGTAATACAAGTTTTAGTCGAATCTTTTGAATCATAACAAGGCTTTTCGTTAGGCGACGGAAACAAATCTGTTGAAAAATCTACCAACCATAAGTGTGTAAGCTTAAATTCTTCATCATCTACCTCAAAGCCCCCATAGCGTTCTTTCTTAGATTTCAAGCTTTTTGAATCTTTTTCGGTGATTGAAATCGCCAAAGTTTTACCATCTGGCGACCAGCTAAAACTATTAATTCCTTCATCTTCTTTGGTTATCTGTTGTGCTTCTCCACCGTCAGCTCTGATGACATAAATTTGATTTTTATCCCCTCTGTCTGCTAAAAAAGCAATCCATTTACTATCAGGCGACCAACTAGCAGCTACGCTATTCCCCTTTAGTGTTCTGGTTAATTGAAAAGGCGTTTGCTTGTTTTTAGATAACCACAACTCTGTGTCATAATTATTCTCTTTCCAGTCTGCTGTTGTAACCGAAAAAACAACATTTTTTCCATCCGGTGAAATAACAGGATTCGCTACATTTCGTAAAGACAGGTAATCTTCAAATTTTAAACTACTATTTTTTTGAGCAAATGTACTCAGAGAAAGTAAAAGTAAAATAATGACATTTTTTTTCATGGAGGTTGATTGATGAATAGTTTGTTTTTTACAGTTTAAATATCGTAAAAAAACGCCAATTTTGTGTCATGAATAATCAAAATCAACCACTTAAAATTTGGGCAGGACTAATTACGCTTTACTTAGTTTGGGGTTCTACTTATCTAGCGTTGCGGTTTGTTGTTGAAACCGTTCCATCAATGATGGCCTCTGGTTTTAGAAATCTAATAGCGGGCACTATACTTTTTCTTTTTTCTATCGTTAGTAAAAAGTATCAGAAGCCTTCGCGTAAAATGTTGGTCACTTGCTTTTTTACTGGCTTTTTGATGCTATGCTTTGGTAATGGATTATTCACCATAGCTGCCAAATGGATGCCTTCAAGCTACTCAGCCTTGTTTTCAGCCTTGGGACCTGTTATGCTGGTTTCTTTACTTTGGGTATTCAATCATGAAAAACCAAAACCGAAAGTAATTGCCGGGGCATTGTTGGGTATTATTGGTGTAGGAATCTTGATGAGTTTGAAAACATTAGCCCTAAAAGGCTTTGAACAATATTATGGATTAGGCGTTTTATTCCTGTTCTTGGCTACTTCAGCTTGGAATATCGGGGTGGTAATCGTCAAAAAAGCAAAAATATTTAATTATCACGCTTCCCAGATTTCGGGAATGCAGATGATGACGGGGGGGATTATTTCCTTGATTATCAGCTTAGGACTAGGAGAATTTAGTCATTTTGATATTACCAATATCCAACCCAAAGCATATTTATCTTTTATTTATTTAGTAGTTTTTGGATCTACTTTGGCTTTTCTAATTTTTAACTGGTTATCAAAAGTTACTTCTCCAACCTTGGTTGCTACCTATACGTATGTCAATCCGTTAGTTGCCATGGTATTGGGTTCATTGTTTGCAGGCGAAAGCCTACATCCATTAATGCTTTTGGCAGGGGGTATCATTATTACAGCTGTGATTTTGATTACTACTGCCAAAAACAAAGCTATTACAAAAAATACATAACATCATTCTCAAATTTTTACCTTTCAAAACCAATCGTATGAAAAAAATCATTTTAACATTTTCTTTTTTATGCTGCATGAAGTACGCTCAAGCACAACAAGAAATGCCATTGTATCCAGATGGTGTTCCGAATGCGAAACAAGTACCTAATACCCAAAAATCTGTTACTGATAAAAACGGTGTACTTAGAATTTCAGAAGTAACCGTTCCTACCTTAACCGTCTATCCTGCTGATGCTGACAAAGCAAATGGTACTGCTGTAATTATTTGTCCGGGTGGTGGTTATGCTATTTTAGCGGCAAGTCACGAAGGGTCAGATGTGGCGAGTGTTTTTAATAAAATGGGTGTAACAGCTTTTGTATTAAAATATAGATTGCCTAATAGTGATGCTCAGGTTGATAAATCAATTGCTCCCTTACAAGATGCCCAACAAGCATTAAGAACCGTTCGTAAAGATGCAGCCAAGTATGGTATTAATCCTAGTAAAATAGGCATAATGGGTTTTTCAGCAGGTGGACACTTGGCTTCAACCGCAGGAACACATTTTAATAAACAAGTAGGAGAGGTGACTAGCGAAGTATCCGTTCGTCCCGATTTTATGATTTTGGGTTACCCTGTTATTACTTTTAAGGATTTTGGACATGCAGGTTCAAGAATCAATTTAATTGGTAAAACGCCTGACCAAGCTTTGATTGATGAATATTCAAATGAATTGCATGTTACTGCCGAAACGCCTCCTACTTTTTTAGTACACGCTGGTGATGATACAGCAGTGCCAGTAAGAAATTCCTTAGAATTTTATCAAGGCTTACAAAAAAATGGGGTATTGGCTGAATTAGTAATTTATCCTAAAGGTGGCCACGGATTTGGTTTGAACAATAAAACCACCAAAGAAAAATGGATGGATAATGTGAAAAACTGGATGGATTCGTTGGGTTTACTTAGCAAATAACTTTTAATAATCAGCCGTAAACTTTTGCATTATTCTGTTTGAGTTCACGGCTGAAAATATCATTTAAAACTAGCCTAGCGAAATATTAAATCAATATTATCGCTGGGCTTAATTTTATAAAAGTCTTTGATTTTGAAGATAGTCTTCCAGAAAAACTTTAGAAAGACTAATGTTTTTAAAGCAAATATTTTTTGACTTCTCAATTCAAAAAATGGATTCCTAAGCTTAGAAATATTCACGGATATTTTCCATACATAAAAGAAAATAGCCAGACTTACATAATGGAAAATAAGGAAGAGATAAAAGCCTATACCATATTCTTTCCGAATCCACAATAAATTAGAAACTTGCATTTGTGTGCCAAATCGGTTGATAGGCGAAATATTAGTTCTTCTAAAAGGAGAATCTTTTTCGAGGTGAATAAATTTAATGTCTTCTGAACAACATATTTTCCCTGCTTTTCTTAGCCTACCAGCCCATTCGAAATCTTCGGCATACATAAAGAAATCTTCATCCATTTTGCCTACTTTTTCTACTGTTTTGCGAGCAATTAGCATAAAAGCTCCACAACATAATTCTGATTGATTAGGATCTTGAAATTGAGGTTCGGGAAATAGTTTATCTAAATATTTGTTAAATGAATTAGGGGTAATAATCAAGAATTTCAAAAACTCATTCCTATTCCTGAAATATGGCATTTTTACTAAATCAGCCGTAACCTGAATTCCACCAATAACAGATATTTCAGGTTGAGATTTAAGCAATTGCCAAGCTTTAAATATAGCATTATCGAATAAGAGCGTATCTGCATTTAATAATAAAAAATAATCACCTTGGGCAACGGCCATTCCTTGGTTATTCCCTCTTGAAAAGCCCGAATTATATTTACTAGCAACCCAAATGATTTCTGGATGAACAGATTTAATAATACTTTCTGAAGCGTCCTGAGAATCATTATCCACCACCACTACTTCATAACTAATATCCTGAGTAAATTTTTTAATAGAGCTTATGCAATTGACTGTTAATTCTGCTGACTTGTAATTAATAATGATAACCGAAACATCCATGCGATACTGGGTTGTTGAAAATTTTCATAAAATTAATTTTGATTAAATGAGATTAGATAAATTTTAATCTTATCAATCAAAAGTGCTTGCTTATGGGCTATATTCAAAAAAATGAATACAAATATAATGTTTCAATTCCACTTGGTACGATTAAAGCTACGAAATAAGTATTAATAGAGAAAAGGGAAACTAAGGACACAAAAAAGCCCGATGCCACAGACATCAGGCTTTCTAAATATAATCCTTACTTTATTTAATGTTATTGTCTTTGTTTTTCTATTTTAATTGCTTCACCCTCTCGTTTTTCTCTTCGTTACAAAAATAATAAAAAATCCAAATAAATAAACATATAATACAATTATTTGTAAGAAATATTTGTTTTTTTTGGTTTTAGCCTCTCTTTTCATCATTTAGACAAAAAATAGTACTAAAAATGCTCTAATTTTGCACTATAAACCGCTTCTTGCATACAAATCTGGTCTTCTAGTCTTAGTTCTTTCAATAGATTGCTCGAATCTCCATTCATTTATTTTCGCTTCATGACCAGATAGAAGGACAGGAGGAACACCAACGCCTTCAAATTCGGCAGGACGTGTATACACTGGTGGTGCTAAAAGATTATCTTGAAAAGAATCTGTCAAGGCTGAAGTTTCATCATTCAATACCCCTGGAATCAATCGGATAATAGCGTCAGCACAAACCGCTGCTGCTAATTCGCCACCAGAAAGTACATAATCACCGATAGAAATTTCTTTGGTGATAAACATATCTCTAACTCTTTGGTCAACACCTTTATAGTGTCCGCAAAGAAATAACAGATTGCCTTGAAGCGAAAGTTGGTTAGCCGTCTGTTGATTGAACGTTTCACCATCAGGCGTCATGTAAATCACTTCATCATAATGTCTTTCGCTTTGCAAATGTCTGATACAACGTGCAATCGGCTCGACGCTCATTACCATGCCAGCACCGCCTCCAAAAGCATAATCATCTACTTGACGTTGTTTAGAAAGAGAGTAATCTCTTAAATCATGTAAAACAACTTCTACATGACCAGCCTCTTGTCCACGTTTTAAAATTGAATGAGCAAAAAAGCTTTCCATCAATTTGGGTACTACAGAAATAATATCTATTCGCATGGTAGTTTTTTTGAAATTAATCTTCCAAATACACTTCTAACAACCCTTCTGGTAAATTTACATGAAGGATTTTTTGCGCTTTTTCCGCTTGCAATACAATTTCATCAATTACCGGAATCAACACTTCTTTACCTTTATAATCCATCACCAACAAATCTTGCGCTTGCATTGAATGTACGGTTTGTACAGTACCTAAATTTCCTAGATTCTTGTCAACTATTTGAAAACCAATGATTTCATGGTAATAGAATTGGTCGCTATCCAGTTCTGGTAGTTCTTCTAATGGTAAAAAAGCCTGTAGGTTAATCATTAATTCTGCTTTTTCAAAAGAGTCTACATCTTCAAAATGCACGATAGCACGATTACCCGATAGTCGGTATGATTCTATAAAATAAGGAACCAATTCTCCTTTTACTTCTAAGAAAAGGCTTTCTAAATCTTCATAATCTTCAGGAAAATCAACATCCAACCAAAGGATTACTTCGCCTTTTAGTCCGTGAGTTTTTGTGATTTTCCCTAGTTCAAAACAATCTTCTTTAGTCATTGGTATATATTCAGTATCAACTTTGTGGCTTGACACTTGATTTTGCTTTGATAAAATGAACAAATGTGTTAAAATAAAAAATGATACAAAACAGCTTATCAAAAGAGTTTTGTATCATTTTTATGGAAATTTCTTTGGGAAAATTACTCAGCAGCTTCTGTAGTAGCTTCTCCTTCAGCCGCTGGAGCTTCAGTTTCTTCTGCAACAACTTCTTCTTCAACAGTATTTTTCTTAGCAATTGCAGCAGCACGAGCAGCATTGATTTCAGTTTCTCTTGCCATACGAGCAGCTTTATCAGCAGCTTTAGTAGCTTCAAGACCGTCAGTTTTACCAGTGATTTTTAAATCTTTGCTAGTTTTCCAGTCGTTGAATTTAGAGTCAGCAATTTCTTGAGAAATAGCACCTTTGTTAACACCCACTTGCAAGTGTTTTTTCAACAATATACCTTTATATGACAAAATTGCACGAGTAGTATCTGTTGGTTGAGCACCGTTTAAAACCCATTTCAAAGCGCTATCTTCGTTCAAGTTGATAGAAGCAGGGTTTGTGTTTGGATTGTACGTTCCGATTTTCTCAATGAATTTACCGTCACGTGGAGCTCTTGCGTCAGCAATAACGATGTCGTACATCGCTAATTTTTTACGTCCACGACGTGCTAATCTAATTTTAACAGCCATTTTTTATTTACGTTTTAGTGAAGGAACCCGTCCTTCGGTTATGGTATTTGTAAATTGGAGTGCAAAGATAGTTAAAATTAAAGATTTAACAATGATTTGATTGACAAAATATTTTAGAATAACTAAAAAGAATGCAATTGCCTTGAGAATCGATTTTCTTAAAAATAAATAATTGTATTTTTAAGATATTTATTTTTAATTTACTTTGATTTGGATTTTTTATCATACTATTTATTACTGCACTGACTTACATGGTGGCTAATAAGTAGTTTAGCAAATAATAATGCAATTTTTTGCAATATAAATGTAATTTTACGTTCAATACTGAATTATAAACAAAACTTAAATTAAATACATGAAAAGAAGAGACGCAATTGCTAAAATGGCTTTGGCGATGGGAGGAATCCTTTCGGCAAGTACTTTGGCAACAGTTTTGGAAGGCTGTAAATCAAGCAGCTCGGCAGAAGCAACAGCCCTAAGTTTTTCGCCTGAGGAAAGTGCAATGATTGCAGAAATTGCTGAGATTATTTTACCCCGCACACAAACACCAGGAGCAATTGATGCTAAAGTACCAGAGTTTATTCAAATGATGGTGAAGGACTGTTATAAAGAAGACCAACAGAAAGCTTTCTTTGCAGGATTAACTAAATTGGATGAGGATTCTAAAAAAGCCAATGGTACTGAATTTTCAAAAGCAACACCAGCACAAAAATTAGCGTTGATTAAAGCAGAAGATTCAGCAAAAGAACGTTCTGAGTTTTGGAAAACAATGAAGGATTTGACGATTTTGGGATACTTTACTTCTGAGCCAGGTGCGACAAAAGCACTAGCGTATTTGGAAGTTCCGGGTAAATATGAGCCCATTAAATTAGAAAAAGGACAAAAAGCTTGGGCAATGAGCTAGTTGTTTTTTAGAAAAGAAGTCACAAATAATTCATTAATTTCAAATCAATATCAAAGTGGAAATTACAGGAACAGGAAATAAAGCAAATACTTACGATGCTATCGTAGTTGGCTCAGGAATATCTGGCGGTTGGGCTGCCAAAGAATTGTGTGAAAAAGGCTTAAAAGTAATCATGCTTGAAAGAGGGCGTGATATCAAACATATTCAAGACTATCCGAATGCTACTAAAGCACCATGGGAATTTGAACACCGTGGTAGAGTAGATAATAAATCTGCGGAAGAGCATTTCATCGGTGTTCGTACGGGTTATACCGTAAATGAGCCTTGGAGAGATATGTTTGAAAATGATAAAGAAAACCCAATTGTTGAGAAAAAACCAATCGACTGGATTCGTGGATACCATGTTGGTGGTCGCTCTTTGATGTGGGGTCGTCAGTCATATCGTTTAAATGAAAAGGATTTTGAAGCAAATGCTAAAGAAGGTCTTGGTACCGATTGGCCAATTCGTTACAAAGATTTAGCTCCTTGGTATGACCACGTAGAGAAATTTGCAGGTATCAGCGGTAATAAGGATGGTATTGATGTGTTACCGCATGGTGACCATTACTTACCAGCGATGAACATGAATGCTTTAGAGAAAGAACTAAAGAAAAGAATTGAAAAGGAATTCTCTTCTCGTCACTTTATCATGGGGCGTACTGCACACTTAACGGGAGAATCTAAAATTGCTTATGATTTAGGACGTTCGCAATGTCAGTTCCGTAACCGTTGTATGATGGGCTGTCCTTACGGAGGGTATTTCTCTACGCAGTCTTCAACGCTTCCAGCAGCGGTAAAAACGGGAAATTTAACACTTCGCCCTGACGCTATCGTTCAAGAAGTTATTTATGATGACAAAATAGGCAAAGCAATAGGTGTAAGAATAGTTGACCAAAATACTTTACAGTCAATCGAATATTTTGCTAAGATTATCTTCTTGAATGCTTCTGCTTTTGGAAGTACAGGTATTATGTTGAATTCAAAATCGAAACGCCATCCAAATGGCTTAGGAAATGAGTCAGACCAACTAGGTCGTAACATCATGGACCACCATTTGGCAGTTGGTGCAAGAGGCGAATTTGAAGGGTTAGAAGATGACTATTACTATGGTCGTCGTGCTAATGGTATATATATACCAAGATACCGTAACTGGGGAACTGACAAACGTGATTACTTACGTGGTTTTGGTTACCAAGGTGGAGCTTCTCGTGAAGATTGGGGTCGTGGTGCTGGTCAAGAAGGATTAGGTGCAGACTTTAAAGACGCATTGAGTTACCCAGGAAAATGGACATTCAATATCGGTGGTTTTGGTGAAGTAATACCAAATCCTGAAAACAGAATGACATTAGACCCTAACCAAAAAGATAAGTGGGGAATGCCATTATTCGTATTCGATGCTGCTTATGGTGACAACGAACTAAAAATGCGTGTCGATATGAAAAACGATGCAGCAGAAATGTTAGAAAAAGCAGGATTGAAAAACGTTACTCCTTACGATGACCAAACTAAACACTTGGGAATCGGTATTCATGAAATGGGAACTGCCAGAATGGGAACGGATGCTAAGAACTCTGTATTAAATAAAAACAACCAAGTTTGGGGTGCAGAAAACGTATTTGTAACTGACGGTGCAGCTATGACTTCGGCTTCATGCGTAAACCCATCACTTACTTACATGGCTTTAACAGCAAGAGCAGCCTCTTATGCCGTTGATGCTTTGAAAAAAGGTGAGTTGAAATAATTGTGAACTATAGGGCTTTGTAAATCGAAGTTTTAGGTTTCAGAAAATGATTAAAAGTCCTCAGTTTTAAGTAACTGGGGACTTTTTGTTTTGGGTATTTTTGATTTATTTACTACTTTAAATCTATTCCTTAATGACTAATATACTCTCAGAAAGCTGAAACCTGACAGCCGATAGCTAAACTAATCTGCTTAATAAACAGACGATTATGGGATATTAATTTATCTTTCAGAAAGTTTAAAGCTACCTTTGCAGTAATAATCAATTTACAGTCATGACTTTCGAAGAATTAAATCTTAATAAACAATTACTTAACGCCCTTGAGGATTTGGGCTTTACTTCACCAACAGCTATCCAAGAAAAAGTTTTTTCTGTAGTAATGTCAGGGAAAGATGTTTGTGGAATAGCGCAAACAGGAACAGGAAAAACGTATGCCTATTTATTGCCATGTCTTCGTCAGTTAAAATTTTCAAAAGAAAAAGCCCCACAATTAGTAATTATTGTGCCTACTCGCGAGTTGGTAGTACAAATTGTAGAAGAAGCTCAGAAGTTATTGACTTATATGAGCTTTAAAGTATTGGGCGTTTATGGCGGTGTAAATACAAAATTGCAAGTAGCAGAATTGTTAGAAGGAGCAGATATATTAGTAGCCACACCAGGGAGATTAGTTGATTTAATATCAGTAGGGGCATTTTCGGGTAAATCAGTCAAGAAATTAGTGATTGATGAATTTGACGAAATGTTGAATTTGGGTTTCAGAGCACAGTTAAAGATTGTGTTTGGTAAACTGCCTCAAAGAAGACAAAACTTACTTTTTTCAGCAACACTTAATGAAGAAGTAGAGCAATTAATAGAAGACTATTTCAATAGTCCAGTAAGAGTAGAAGCTACTCCCGTAGGTACACCTCTTGAAAATATTAGCCAATCTTATTACGAAGTACCCAACTTTTACTCAAAAGTGAATTTCTTGAATTTGTTATTAGCCAAAGACGAGACAATGACAAAAGTATTAGTCTTTGTTTCAACCAAACACTTAGCTGATGTACTATTTGAGGAGGTTAGTCCAGTATATGGAGAAGCAGTAGGAGTAATTCACTCGAATAAAGCTCAGAAACATCGTTTTGATAGCGTAGATAAATTTCAATCAGGAGAGTGCAGAATATTAATTGCGACCGATATTATAGCCAGAGGGTTAGACGTAGCAGAAGTAACCCATGTAATAAATTTTGATTTACCAGAAACTCCACAAAACTACATCCACCGTATAGGTAGAACAGGACGAAAAGAGCGTAAAGGTATAGCAATATCGTTTGTGGTTGAAAAAGAGAAAGAATATCTTTCAGAGATAGAAAATCTGATGAATTATTTGATTCCTCAACAAGAATTACCAGAGGAATTAATATTATCAACGAAAATTTTACCTGCGGAGACTGAAAGAGTAACGATGAAAACGATTCAGGTAAAAGCTCCTAAAAAAGAAGAAAGCGGAGCGGCATTTCATGAAAAATCAGAGAAAAACAGTAAAGTAAACGTAAGAAGAAACCATGCCGCAGAAATGAAAAAGAAATATGGCAGGGCTTATAAGAAGAGAGAGTAATTTGGTGAATTAATCATCAGAAGGTTTATATAGAAAATATGTAAGATAAAGAGCGTTTTAATAAAGGACGATAATCGTCAATTATAGAAATGATAGATTTATTTTACATATTTTTTTGATATAAGGGCTAAATTAAGCTATAATAACCATTTTTGAAATGGATTTTAATCGCACCAAGTGGAATTGAAATTCTTCGTCGTTTATAAATATGCCTGAGATAGTAACTTTTAATCGCACCAAAAGGAATTAAAACAAACCTCAAAAACCAAAATCTTCAAATAACCTTGTTTTAAAGAGAAATCAGGATGATTCATTTTTGCATGATATTTAAATTTAAGTATTTTTGTAAAAAAACTACTAAATGTATCAACCAGGGTTACACCTTATTTGTGACTGTCTAAGCAGTAAAATTGAGTTGCTTTCAGATTATATTGATTGCCAACAATTATTAAATGAAATGATTCAGCATCAAGGCTTATCTAAAATTGGAGAGGTTTACCACAACTTTCCTACAGGTGGTTTTACAGGAGTTGTATGCTTAACAGAATCTCATATCTCTATTCATACTTGGCCAGAGTTTGGACGCATAACATTTGATGTTTTTCTTTCTAATTATCAGAAGGTAAATGATAAAATAGCCCATACTATTTACGATAAATTAATAGAACTGTTCAACGCCAAGGTAATTGCTTCTCATGAAATTAAGCGTTAATCAACTTTTTCACTTTTCTCAGGACTATCAATGTGCAAGCTGTTTAACATTACTCCGTGTTAACTGTGCTGATACACAATGTCTTGTATGTAATAGTTGTGGAACATTACACGTAGTAAAGAAAAGTAATCTTTATGATGGCCAATATAAAGTAGATGAAATCCATAACCATAAATATCCACAAGGAGCTAAATCAACTATTTCAATAGGAACTAAGCTAAAACTAAAAGAAATTGATTTTACGGTGGTTGGCTTTCTTAAAAAGAAAGAAGGCTCTTATGCTTGGCAAGAATATTATCTTTATAATGAAAAAGAAGGGTATTATTTTCTTACAGAGTATAAAGGACATTGGACTTTTTTAAAAGAATCTACTGACGCAAATATTAATACTTACAAAATTGAGATTACGTTTGAACACCAAAATTATCGCCTTTTCAGCGAATATCATGCTAACATTAAGGGAGCATTAGGAGAATTCCCGATAGATTTACTGGAAGTATCAAGTACTTCAGTAAAAGAATATATCAATCCACCTTATTTATTAACGGTTGAAAAACATAGAAAAAAAATAACTTGGTTCAAAGGAGAGCACTTGCCTAGTATAGAACTATACGAGGCATTAGGTGAAAAAGTGGAATTGCCAAAAGAAGATGGAATAGGTGTAATACAACCTAGTTCTTTTTCAGTGTCTTTTGTCGAACTAATGAAAATAGCAGTGATTGCCCTTACTTTATTAGTAATAATACAAGTGTTTTTCTCACCTTCAGAGCGTGTTTATTCAAAAGATTTTAATGTATTTTCTATCGAGGAAATGCGTCCGAATAGTGAGTACGATAGCACTAAATTCTATATTACGCCAAGTTTTAAACTAAAAGGAGGGAATAGAAACATTGAGTTTACCTTAAGAGCAGATGTTTCAAACAATTGGTTTGAAACAGATTTGGTATTAGTCAATGAAAAAACAGGGGAGGAATACACAACAAACTTGGGTGTTGAATATTATTCGGGTGTTGAAGGAGGAGAGTCTTGGTCAGAAGGAAGCACAGAGATGAGTACACTACTTGAAAAAATACCAGAAGGAACATATCATTTAGAGATTACACCCTCATCTGCTTATCCATCCATAGTTTCTGATTTTTCAATCATTGTAGATAGTGGCGTTGCTGACATATATAATTTTTTTATCGTGCTAGTTTGTATAGCTATTATCCCTGCCTATAGCTTTTACATAGAGAGAAATTTTGAAAAGAGCAGATGGGACTCAAGTGAATACTCGCCTTATTTAGAAAATAATTAGTATGGATAATATAGAAAATTTTATTAAAAACTTTAAGTCAATAATAGCCAATCAAGCTACAGAAAAACTATTATATATAGGCTTTATTACAGTTTTGATGTCGTATTTTACTTACTGTAAATACAACGGACATAGCTTACTTTACTTGATGGAGTCACATTCAGAAAAATGGGCACCTAAAGGTAATAATAATGGATTTAATCATAAATAAAAGTTTAAACAGTAATAAAACTGAAAACCAAATTAATCATGGGAGCATTTTTTCATTTAAGTTCTATTATCGACTCAATAGTGTATTCATTCATTGGGATTTTTATTTTAGTAATATCATTCGTAACTATCGAGAAAATCACACCTGAAAATATTTATAAACAGGTTGTTGAAAAAAATAATACAGCAATAGCATTGATATTTGCGGCGTTTATTATTGCCATTGCTATCATTATTAGCGCAGCTATTCACGGATAATTATGCCTATACTCTTACTATTCGCAGTTTTTGTGATAGCTACCTGTGGGCTTATTTACGAATTGATAGCAGGAACGCTCGCGAGCTATCTACTTGGCGACTCTGTCACCCAATTTTCTACGATTATTGGTGTTTACCTATTTTCGATGGGAGTGGGTTCATTTTTCTCTAAATACATTGAAAAAGAGCTATTAGCTTGGTTTGTAAAAATTGAGATTTTAGTAGGATTAGTCGGTGGAACAAGCTCATCAATACTTTTTTTAGTTTTTGACAAAGTAGCTTCTTTTCAAATAGTTTTATATTTCCTTATTGGCTTAACAGGTATTCTAGTTGGGCTAGAGATACCCTTGTTAATGAGGGTACTAGAGAAAAGTAAATTTGAATTCAAAGAAATTGTATCAAAGGTTTTTACTTTTGATTATATCGGTGCTTTATTGGCTTCAGTATTATTCCCTTTGATTTTTGTCCCGTATATGGGATTAATACGCACCTCCTTCTTTTTCGGTATATTCAATACTATTGTAGCCTTAATTGTATGTCATCAGTTTTCCACCGATTTAAAAAACAAATTTGCATTAAAACTATCAGCTTGGACAGTATTAATATTGCTGCTGATAGGTTTTCTTACATCTGACAAAATCATGTCTTGGTCAGAATCAATGGCTTATCAGGATAAAATTATTTTTGCTAAATCAAGTCATTATCAACGCATCGTTCTGACACGTAATCGAAAAGAACTCAAATTATACCTTAATGGTAACTTACAGTTTTGTTCCACTGACGAATACCGTTACCACGAAGCCCTAGTTCACCCTGGCATGTCAACTAATCCTCATATCAAAAAAGTACTAGTATTGGGTGGAGGAGATGGGCTTGCAGTTCGCGAATTGTTAAAATATAAGCAAATTCAGAAAATTACGCTGGTTGATTTGGATGCTTATATGACAGATTTGTTCAAAACGAATACTCTATTAACCTCATTAAATCAAAACTCTTTGATGCATCCTAAAGTAAATGTAATTAATACAGATGCTTTTCAATGGGTTAGAAATACCAATGAACGATTTGATTTTATCGTCATTGATTTTCCAGACCCTTCTAATTTTTCCGTAGGCAAACTCTATACCAATACTTTTTACCGAGAAGTAGGTAAGTTATTAAATGATAATGCTGTTTTAGTAGTACAATCAACCTCACCTTATGTAGCACCCAAATCTTTCTGGTGTGTTAATAATACCCTTCAGTCTATCGGGTTACAAACCCAACCTTATCATTGTTATGTTCCTTCATTTGGTGAATGGGGATATGTTTTAGCCTCAAAAAAATCCTTTCAAGTAAAGAATAGTCTGATTCCTAACCTTAAATTCCTGACTACTGATTCATTTGACCAAATGGCGTATTTTCCCAAGGATATGCAAGCCGTTAATACCGATATTAATAAACTGAATAACCAAATACTAGTACATTATTTTGAGGAAGAATGGGGGAAGGTACAATGAATAATAAGCTAAAACGAAAAACATTTATTTTCCGTTTGCTTACAGGGGTCAGTGCTATATTAGGTGTTTCGTGGGGAACAAAGGTACTTTTAGAACCCTTGAAAAGTCCGATTAAGGGGCGAATATTAGGTGCAAACTTTAAAATAGGTCATTTGTTAAGGAAACAGCCTGTCAATATTGACTCAATTAATCAACAAGCTATCGAAAAGATAACAACGCCCATTTTGATAGTAGGTGCTGGAGTATCTGGTTTGGCTGCTGCTAGAAAATTATATCAATCAGGACACAAAGATTTCTTTTTAGTTGATTTAGAAGACCATCTTGGAGGGAATGCCGATGCGGGCAAAAATGCTGTCACTTCATATCCATGGGCAGCACATTATCTACCAGTTGCTAACAATGATAATAAAGAATTATTACATTTTTTAGAGGAACACAACGTGATAACTGGTTACTCTGACCAAGGCTTACCTAATTACAATGAATATTATTTGTGTCAATCTCCGCAAGAAAGACTTTTTATGAAAGGTCATTGGCAAGAAGGGTTGATTCCCAATTATGGGATAGCTGAAAGTGATAGAAAGCAAATAAATGATTTTTTTGAATTAATGAATCATTATCGGCAAGCCAAAGGCGCTGATGGACGTTGGGCTTTTACCATTCCACTCAGTGAAGCTTCAGAAGATGAATCGTTTAAAGCCTTGGATGAAATATCGATGACTGAGTTTTTGAAGCAACATCATTTTGATTCAGAATATTTATTATGGTATGTAAATTATTGTTGTAGAGATGATTATGGTATTCAAAGTACTATCACCTCCGCTTATGCTGGTATTCATTATTTTGCTGCCCGAAAAGCCAAAGCTGCCAATGCAGAAAGTAGTGCCGTATTAACATGGCCAGAAGGTAATAACTTTTTGGCTAATGCCCTTGGGAATGATTTTAAAGAAGCCATAAAAACCCATGTACTAGTTCAAATGCTTGATTTGACTTCTGCGAGTGTAGAAGTAACTGCATACAATTGGAAAAGCCAGAAATACCTGCATATAAATGCTCAGAGAGTTATTTTAGCTATCCCACAATTCATTGCTAATCGATTATTGCCAGAAAGTTTGCAACGTAATAATCATGATTTATTTCAATACGCACCGTGGATGGTGGCAAATATTACAGTAAATCAATTACCGATTGACAGTAATGGATTTATGTGTTGGGATAATGTTGCTTATCGTTCTCCTTCACTAGGATATATTAACGCTTGCCATCAATTACTTAATCGTAATCAAGATAAATGGGTATTGACTTATTATTTACCCTTATCTAGTAAATCTCCTTTGGAAGCTAGAAAAGAAGCTATTCTGAAAAAGCATCAAGATTGGATTGAAGAGATTTTGAGTGATTTAGAAAGCTATCATCCAGCTATTAGGAGTACAGTAGAAGAAATTGATGTAAAAGTCTGGGGACATGGGATGATTTCCCCTGTTGTGGGTTTTATTAGTGCTAAAATGCGTAAATTATCTGCCCAACCCATTGAAGATAAAATATTTTTTGCCCATTCAGATTTAAGTGGTATTTCAATTTTTGAGGAAGCATTTTATCAAGGCAATAGAGTAGCAGAAGAAGTAATGCAACATTTATAGATAGTTTTAATAGGTATTTGTATGACCAAACAACCTTGGATAACCAATTCAAAAACAGACTTACTGCTTATCCATACGCCAACTTTTGTAGCATTGGCTTTGTCATTTTTATTTACTCGTTCTTCATTGATGTATGAAGAAACGCCACTCTGGGCATGGGTTATTTTTATTTTATTAATAGATGTTGCGCATGTGCATAGTACCTTGTTCAAAACATACTTTGATTCGCATAGCTTCACCAAGCATAAAACGCTCTATTTATTAATACCCCTACTTTCATATCTATTTTTTGTAAGCTTATATTGGTATGGTGGAAACCTTTGGTTCTGGCGGATATTAGCCTATTTAGCTGTTTTTCATTTCATCCGTCAGCAATATGGTTTTGTCAGACTTTATAATCGACAACATCAACAAGCTAGCTATTTTGATATATTCGATGAACTGATTATTTACCTAGCTACTATCTTACCCATCATTCATTGGCATCTTAATTCGCCAAGAAATTTTGTCTGGTTTATCGAAAAAGATTTTTATTTAATGCCCTCTACAGCAATGTATCTATCGGCAGTAAACTGGCTTTATATAAGTTTTGTAGTGATTTATTTACTTAAAGAAGCATATTGTATACTTAATAATCAGTTAAATATACCTCGTATTTTACTAATGTTGGGTACCGGGGCATCATGGTATTTAGGAATAGTGGTATTCAATAATGATTTAGTTTTTACCATTTTGAATGTAGTAACACACGGTATTCCATACATGGGTTTGATTTGGATAGACCTCCAGAAAAGAAAGGGAACAATCACAGGTTTTAGTAGCGTTGTTTTTAGTAAGTATGGACTATTTATTTTTATAGTAACCATTGTAAGCATAGCCTACTTTGAAGAAGCTCTTTGGGATGCCACGCAATGGGGGAGCTATGAATCTCTTTTTTCTTGGGCTTATTTTCTGCCTACTACTGATTCTGTATTAGTACAGTCTTTACTCATTCCATTATTAGCACTACCTCAGATAACACATTATGTTTTAGACGGCTTTATTTGGAAAAGAAGTTTTGAGGTTTAGGGTTATATTAAGATGAAGTCTTGTATATAGCCAATTGTAGAGACAATTTCATTCAGAAGGTATTTTCCCCTCAAGCAATTTAAAGTTGTATAACAGTCACTTGCTTGAGGGAGTCTACCTTACTTCTTCCTAGCATGATGCGGGTAATTGAAGAAATAGGACGTTAGTAAAGGCACTCCAAAAATTGCTACTGTAATGGCAGAGATATAAGCATCTGCTTCTTCACTTTCCAAGAATTTAGCAATTGGGTTTTCTGGTAAGAAATGCGTTAACAACGATAAGGTTAACTTTAAACCAAGTACGCCAATCACTAAAAAGGCTGCTGTTTCTAGGAAAGGATATTTTTCCATCAACTTCACAAAAGCTTGGGCTACAAAACGCATTGCCAAAATGCCTATAAATACTCCGATACAGATTAAATATAGATTATCTGTAAAGGCTACGGCTGCAAAAACATTGTCAATAGAGAATGCTAAGTCCATTACTTCTACCAAAAAAACAGTAGCCCAGAAAGGACCTAATGCTCCTAAGGTCATGCGATAGAACCAATTGCTTTTTTTGTCTAGCAGGTCGTCGCTTTCTGATGGAGTAGCTTCTTTTTTGAAATAATCATATGTAAGATACAATAGATATAAACCGCCTATCGGTTTCAACCACCAAACTTTTACCAAAAAAGAGGCGAATAAAAGACAAATACCTCTGAAAAAATATGCACCAATAATACCATATTTAAGGGCTTTTTTTCGTTTCTCGGGCGATAAATCCATTACCATCGTAGCGAGTACCGCTGCATTATCCACCGAAAGAAGACTTTCTATCAATATTAAATTACCAACTATTAAGGCTGCTGCCCCTAAATCATTCCCAAAAATTTGATGCAAAAAATCCATAAAAACTGTTTAGTGTCCAAAAGATTGCCAAAGTTACAAACTTTGACGCCTAAAAGAGAAGGCTGATAAGAATATTAATTTGGTTGGTTATATAGGATTAAGAATGGTAAATGAACAAAGATGTATATTTGAGAAGTAAGTTAATACCTTAAAAACAATGGCAGACAATTTTCAGGGAATAATTCTGATAAATTATCACTGTTTTCTAGCTATAATTACTTATTTGTTGGCAAAAGAGTACTCATTTTTATAAGTGCTACCTTTTTTATTAATAAATAACTAAGTTCATATTTTGTTTGAAGTTAAAAATTGAACAAATTAGATAATACAATTCATTCAACTAAACTATCTTAATATCAACAACATGAAAAAAAATACTTACTTTTTATCTTACCTTCTTTTGTTGAGTTTAATCAGTCAATTCCCTTTATTTGCTCAGTCCAAAAAAGCAGTGGCTAAAGTAGAAACAACACTGATTGATGCCAAGAAAATAGAAAAATTACAAAAAGAGATTATTGAGGAAATCGACAAGAAACAAGTGTTTTCTCAACAGATGGTCGATATGATTTTCAGTTTTGGAGAGCTTGGCTTCCAAGAGTACGAAACTTCAAATTATATAACAAGCATTCTTGAAAAAGAAGGATTTACCATCGAAAAAGGTGTTTCGGGTATTCCAACGGCATGGATTGCTAAGTGGGGGAGTGGTAAGCCTGTGATTGCTTTAGGCTCTGATATTGACTGTATTCCTAAAGCATCGCAAAAACCTGGAGTAGCCTATCATGACCCTATTATTGAAGGCGCTCCTGGGCATGGCGAAGGTCATAATTCTGGTCAGGCACTTAACATCACTGCCGCTTTGGTAATTAAAAAAATTATGGAGCGTGAGAAAATCGCAGGTACATTAGTCCTATGGCCTGGCGTAGCAGAAGAATTAGTGGGAACCAAAGCTATTTTTGTGCGTGATGGACATTTCAAAGATATTGATGCTTGTATATTCACCCACGTGGCTAATAATTTAGGCGTACAATGGGGTGATGCTGGTAATAATGGTTTAGTTTCCGTAAAATTTAGCTTTGAAGGCGAGGCAGCTCATGCGGCAGGGGCACCCTGGAGAGGTAAAAGTGCTTTGGATGCTGTTGAATTAATGAATATTGGCTGGAATTTCAAAAGAGAACATTTATATCCTTCTCAACGCTCGCATTATGTCATTGTGGATGGAGGCGACCAACCAAATGTTGTGCCTTCTAAAGCGGCTGTATGGTATTACTTCCGTGAAAGAACATATCCGAAAATTAAGGAGTTGTATGAAGCAGGCGTAGCAATCGCAAAAGGAGCAACGATGATGACGGGTACTACGATGACTTACGAGGTATTGGGTAGTGCTTGGCCCGGACACTTTAATAAACCTATTGCAGAAAATGTTTTTGAACACATCAAAAAAGTAGGTTTACCAAAATGGAGTGAGGAAGACCAATTGTTAGCGACTTCATTACAAGCAGAATTAAAGTCGCCCGAGAAAAAAGGGTTAGCGATGAAAATAGATACTACCATCGAGCCTGTCTTGGTAAGTATGGGTGGTGGTTCGGATGATATTGCTGATATTTCATGGAATTTGCCGACTGTAGTATTGCGTTATCCTTCTAATATTCCTGGATTACCGGGACATCATTGGGCAAATGCTATTAGCATGGCTACACCGATTGCACACAAGGGTGTAACGGCAGGAGCGAAAGTAGAAGCCCTTACTTTATTAGATATGTTAGTAAAACCAGATTTGCTGACGAAAGCATGGGATTATTATAAAAATGAGCAAACAAAGGATGTAAAATATGAACCATTGATTTCACCAAACGATAAGCCTGCTATTAATCTCAATCAGCAGATAATGGCTAAATTTAGACCAGAAATGAAGAAATTATATTACGACCCATCGAAATATAAAACCTACATGGAGCAGTTAGGGATTACCTATCCAACTATCAGAAAAACGGCAACTGAAGAGAACAAGAGTAGCGTAAAGAGTGGAGGAAATTAAAATAAAGAAAATATTAAATAATTTTAACCTACTTGATACAATTTGATTTGTCAATTAGGGTTTTAAAATAAATAGACGGCTATTTCTGCCGTCTATTTTTATTTTATGAATAATATTTTTAAAAATTTAGGGTATGTTTCCTTAATAAACTACTTATATATCCTGATTACTTTTTCATACAAAGGACTAAACAATCAAGAAAAAAATCAGAACAATGTTTTCATTAATTAACAAGTCAGTCGTAATAACAGGTGGAGGGTCAGGAATTGGTCGTGCAATCTCATTATTATTTGCTAAACAGGGAGCAGAAGTAAATATTTTAGAACTCAATGAAACAGCCGCACAAGAGACTGTTGACGAAATTCGTGCAGAAGGAGGCAAAGCTAATGCTTATGCTTGTAATGTAACGAGTCAAGAGGCTGTTAAAACAGTTTTTGCCAACATCGGTCGCGTTGATATTTTGATAAACAATGCTGGTATCGCACATGTGGGTAACCTTGAAAAAACTTCAGAAGAAGATTTCGATAGAATTTATAATGTAAATGTAAAAGGAGCTTACAATTGTTTATACGTTGCCGTTCCGATGATGAAGGAAAACAAAGGAGGGGTAATATTAAACATGGCTTCTGTGGCGTCATCTGTAGGCATTGCCGATCGTTTTGCTTATTCAATGTCTAAAGGTGCCATTCTCACCATGACATTATCTATCGCCAAAGATTACATCAAAGATAATATACGTTGTAACTGCATTTCTCCTGCCCGTGTTCATACTCCTTTTGTAGATGGCTTTTTAGCAAAGAATTATCCGAATAATATTGAAGAGATGTTCGAAAAACTTTCAGCTACTCAGCCCATAGGAAGAATGGCCAAACCATCAGAAATTGCTTTTCTTGCACTATATTTATGTTCGGATGAAGCTGGCTTCGTTACTGGCTCTGATTACCCAATTGATGGTGGATTTATTAGATTAAACAACTAAATTTTAAACAATACTTATGAAAAAAATAGTCCTGTTTTCTGTATTATTCTGGACGATGACCTCATTTATTCAAGAGGGAAAACCTAAAAAAATTATTTTCTTCGGAGACTCTATCACTCAAGCTGGCGTACAACCCAAAGGATATATCTCGCAGTTGCAAGAGATGATTGACAAGAAAGGCGATAAAGCTAAATATGAATTGATTGGTGCAGGCATTGGAGGGAATAAAGTTTATGATTTATACTTACGCTTAGAAGATGACGTACTGAGCAAAAAGCCTGATTTGGTAGTGATTTATGTTGGTGTAAACGACGTTTGGCACAAAGCGACATCAGGTACTGGTACTGACCCTGATAAATTCATTAGATTCTATCAAGCTTTAATCAACAAGATTCAAGCAAGTGGCGCCAAATTGATATTGTGTACACCTGCTACTATTGGTGAAAAAACAGATTTCAGTAATCAACAGGATGGTGATATGAATCAATACAGTACTTTTATCAGAAATTTGGCAACAAAGAATAATATTCCTTTGTGTGATTTAAGAAAAGAATTCTTAGCGCATAATTTGAATAATAATCCTGAAAATAAAGATAAAGGTATACTGACTACTGACAGAGTTCATTTGAATGAGCTTGGAAATCAGTTTGTTGCCGATAAATTATTCCCTTTAATTACAAAATAAATTGTTATGAAATTATTTAGATTTGGCGAAGTAGGTAATGAAAAACCTGGAGTAATCTTAGAAGAAAAATGGCTAGATGTTTCGGCTTATATTCAAGATTATAACGAATCTTTTTTTGAGAATGATGGCTTAGATAAACTAAGTTTATTATTGGTTGAAAAACAAAATGAATTGCAAGAGATTCCCACAGGTGTTCGTATCGCTTCGTGTGTTGCTCGTCCTTCTAAAATTGTTTGTATTGGGTTGAACTTTGCCGATCACGCTCGTGAAACAGGCGCAGCTATTCCACCAGAACCTATTATTTTCTTTAAGTCAACTACGGCACTTTCTGGGCCAAATGATGATATTATTATTCCTAGAAATTCAGTAAAAACTGACTGGGAAGTAGAATTAGCATTTGTCATTGGTAAAAAAGCACAGTATGTAGACGAAGCTGATGCGCTGAACTATGTAGCAGGCTACTGCTTACACAATGATGTTTCAGAAAGAGAATTCCAAATTGAAAGAGGAGGAAACTGGAGTAAGGGAAAAGGCTGTGATTCGTTTGCACCACTTGGACCATTCTTAGCAACTACGGAAGAGATTGAAGATGAGAATGATTTAAAAATGTGGCTTTCTGTCAATGGAAAAATTGTACAAAATAGTAATACCGACCAATTGATTTTTAAAATACCTACCTTGGTTTCTTATTTAAGTCAATTCATGACATTATTACCGGGCGACGTTATTTCTACAGGCACGCCTCCAGGTGTTGGTTTAGGCTTTAACCCTCCAGTTTTCTTGAAAGAAGGAGACGTAGTTGAATTGGGTATCGAAGGTTTGGGTACACAAAAGCAAACGGCTAAAAACTGGAAAGCATAATTTTTTATTTAAAAATGAGTTATGTAGTTTGGAAATTTGAAAATGAAAGAGATACTGCCAGTTTTTTGCAAGCTGTGTCTTATCTTTAGGTAATTTAATACTTACCTCTTTTCAAATTTTCAAACTATTTTCAATTTTTAAAGAAAAACAAACCTTATGACCATAGATGCACATCAACATTTTTGGCAGTACGATGCACAACGACATGATTGGATTTCAGATGAAATGAAGGTGATTCAGCGGGATTTCTTGCCTGAGGATCTTGCTCCAATTTTAGCAAAAAATAACATTTCGGGTTGTGTAGCCGTGCAAGCTGACCAAACTTTAGCAGAAACCGATTTTTTGATTGAATTAGCCAACAAAAATGCTTTTATAAAAGCCGTAGTTGGTTGGGTAGATTTACGCGCAGACGATGTTGATGATATTTTAGAACATTATGCCGAATTGCCTATTGTAAAAGGTTTTAGGCATGTAGTGCAAGGAGAAGCCGATACTGAATTTATGCTCAGACCAAAATTCAAGGCTGGAATTACAGCCTTAGGAGCATTTGATTTCACTTATGATATTTTGATTTATCATTATCAGTTAGAGCAGGCTATCCAACTGGCAAAGTTGTTTCCAGACCAAAAGTTTGTCTTAGATCATATCGCTAAGCCCGATATAAAATCTGGGGAGTATACGCAATGGCAAACCAATATCAAGAAACTAGCCTTACATCAAAATGTATATTGTAAATTATCAGGAATGGTTACCGAAGGCGAGTGGAAGGATTGGAAAGTAGCAGATTTTAAAATATACTTAGATACGGTAGTAAAAGCATTTGGTACCGAACGCCTAATGTATGGTTCAGATTGGCCAGTTTGCTTAGTTGCTGCTGAATATGAAGAACAATTGGGGATTGTTAATGAGTATTTTTCTGCATTTTCGACCTTAGAAAAGAAAAAGATAATGGGAGGGAACGCTCTCAAATTTTATAATATTTAAACCTTACCTCAGCTCTATGTAATTATTGCTTTGGGTAAAAATTTAATATGAACTTAGGACTCAAAGAAAAAGTAATCATCGTTTCGGGCGGTGCAAAAGGAATTGGTGAAGGTATTTCTGGCGTATTGGCTACCGAAGGAGCGTATGTTGCTATCGTAGGTAGAAATGATGCTGATAATCAGAAAGCAATTGAGAAAATTCAGGCAGCAGGAGGACAAGCATGGTCGTTTGTAGCTGAATTATCTAAGCCTGAAGAATGTAAAAAAGCTGTAGATGAAGTTGTAGCTAAATTTGGACGAATTGATGGACTTGTAAACAATGCAGGTGTAAACGATGGCGTTGGACTAGAAAGCGGAAACTACGAACGCTTTGTGGCTTCATTACATAGCAATTTAATTCACTATTATTTATTAGCACAACATGCTTTGCCCTACTTGAAAGAATCTAAAGGAGCAATCGTAAATATAGGTTCAAAAACGGCTGAGACCGGACAAGGTGGGACTTCTGCCTATGCAGCATCAAATGGAGGTAGAAATGCCCTTACACGTGAATGGGCGGTTGAATTATTGCCTTATGGCATTCGTGTTAATGCTGTAATTGTTGCAGAATGTTATACACCTTTGTATGACCGTTGGATTAAGACATTGCCTAATCCAGAAGAAACATTAGCAAAAATTACGGATAAAATACCATTGGGTAAACGTATGACTACGGCGGAGGAAATTGCCAACATGGTAGCCTTTTTAATGTCAAAACGTTCAAGCCATACTACAGGTCAATTAATTTATGTTGATGGTGGCTATACGCATTTAGATAGAGCTTTGTTGTAGAAAAACATTGAGTTCATTCTTGAAAATGCCCTTTAAATCAAAATCCTTTCTTTCTATTAGGGGGTGACTTAAGTCACCCCCTAATAGAAAGAAAGGATTTTGAAAATTATATTATCAATACTATTCCCCTGCTGATTCTTGATATTTAGCTCTTTCAAAAATATATACGTCAAGAATAGCTTTTGGGCGAGCTAAGTACTCTCTTAGATAAGTTTTATAGCCAGACTGTACATCTTGTGCCGCAAAGGCTACAGCATCAACTCCTAGGTGATTAGCTAAAAATAATGCTCTAGCATTATGGGTAGGCTGAGATATAATCGTGAACTTACGTTGACTGAATACTTCTTTGCAACGAATGATAGAATCGTAAGTACGAAAGCCTGCATAATCAAGTATTAACACATTTTCTGGAACACCTAAACGCATCAAAGACTTTTTCATGTCGTTTGGTTCGTTATAGAAAATAGAATCGTGATTACCACTTAAAATCAAAAACTTCACTTTCCCTTCTTTATACAAACGGGCTGCAGCTTCCATTCTATATTTATAGAATAAATTTGCTTTGCCACCTTGTACGGCTTTACTGGTTCCTAAAACCAATCCTATATCATTTGAGGGAAGTTTGTCGAGACTGTAAAAATTTCTATCTTCAGTGGAATAGACAATCCAAATGTTACACACTAAAATACCAATCAACGCAAAGAAAATCAATGCGATGATTCCTTTAAAGAACCATTTTACTGATGTAGTGAAATCGAATGGCTCTGTCAATGATATTTCATAGGTATTTTTCAGTAGTAATAATCATTTATAGTGGAAGTTACTGATTATAAATATATTAACTAATTTGTAGATTTAAAAATAAGTAGTTCCTTAAAATCACATTAAAAAAAACAAAATATCCAAAAACTATTTTTAATATATTTATAATCAGTAATTATTGTATTTTTTATAGAAAAATAAAAATTCAGGATTTTTCCTAATGTTAAAATAATCCTAATTGCTCCCCTGTTGTGCCATCACCAGATTCTGGAAAATCAATTTCTTCTGGCGCTATCAGCTTCGGTGTTTGAGTGCTAGTATCTTTATTAGCCGAAGGTTCATCCAATTGTTTCACAGGCGTTTCTACAATTTTGGGTGCCAAAGGTGTAATATGCTGAACTTTAAAAGTAGATAATTTACTTCCCATCGCTTTCCAACCTCGTACTTCTGCTATTTCATCCAGATTGACTTCTTCTTTAATAATTCCAGATTGATTATCTTTTTTATAAGACATTTCGATGCGTGGATATACGTCAACACTAGCAAAAGTCAGCTTAGAACCTTTTTCGTCCGAAATAAACAAGAATTTTTTATCAATCGTGGTTGTCTCTATCCTGAAACGTTTTACATAATACAATTTAGACCCACCATCATAGTAAAGAGCCGTAATAATACCATCTGGAATAAATTTGGTCAACGAAACAATATCTTTTGACTCATAGCGGTTTGTTAACTCAAAATTTGTCAATTCATACTGCCCATCTTTATAGATAACCAAGATATTATCTTTGGCATCAAAATTACCCAGATATTTACCATGCTCATCACGATTGAGTCGCCCTACATTTTCGTCGTAGTAGATATCTACACCTCCTAAAGTGGAAAGTCCAGCAGATTTTAAGGTAATTTTTCTAATAGGGTATTTAGTTAATAAATTACCCATCGAATCACGCCCTTTGATAAGCAACTCTTTGAAATCATATTCAAATTGCTTGACTCTAGCAGTACTAGAGGCCGTCAAATTTATTTGAATGGTTTCTGCCTCTCCATTTTCATTGGCTGTGAAGTATAGAATTTTTGATTTAGGATTACCTGCCGTTAAATCATATTCGCGGTCACGCGTAACAGCTGTAACCTTGAAACGTTTTACATATGAAATCCCTGTTTTTCCATCAAAATAGACTAAATTATATACTTTTCTATCATCATTCTTTTTGAAAACAGATGCATAAATAATGTCTTTTCCAACAAATACCTTTTCTTGTACTTTGGTCACGACACAGCGTCCGTCTTGTCTGAAAACGATGATATCATCAATATCCGAGCAATCCATCACATACTCTTCTTTCTTCAAACCATAACCAATAAAGCCACCTACACGGTCGACATATAGTTTCTGGTTGGCCGCTGCCACAACAGCCGCTGAAATAGTATTGAAGTTTCTGATTTCAGTTCTACGCTCACGACCTTTACCGTGTTTTTTCAGGATATTTTTGAAATAATCTATGGAGTAGCGAATGATGTTCGCAAGATTATCCAATACCTCGGCCAACTCTTCCTGTAAGCGTTTCATGGCTTCATCTGCCTTGAAACCGTCATACTTAGAAATACGTTTGATACGGATTTCTAATAATCTTAAAATATCTTCTTCAACTATTTCTCTGTAAAATTCGGGTTTGTAAGGCTCCAATGCTTTATCAACTGTAGCAATTACATCTTCAAATGTCTCGCATTCTTCAATTTGGCGATAAATACGATTTTCAATAAAGATTTTTTCAAGAGAACTGAATAATAACTTCTCCATCAATTCATCTCTACGTATTTCTAACTCGCGTTCTAACAGTTTTACAGTTTGTTGGGTACAAACTTTTAACACTTCAGAAACCCCCACAAAGTGAGGTTTATCGGCAATGATTACACAGGCATTAGGAGAGATTGAAATCTCACAATCTGTAAAAGCATACAAAGCATCAATCGTTACATCTGGAGAAACCCCTGGTGCAAGCTGTACTTGTATTTCTACTTCTTTGGCAGTGTTATCAATTACTTTTTTGATTTTTATTTTCCCCGCATCATTCGCTTTGATGATAGACTCAATCAAATTGGTGGTAGTAGTAGAGAACGGAATATCCTTAATTACTAAGGTTTTTTTATCAAATTCTTCAATTTTGGCCCTTACTCTAATTTTCCCCCCACGATGACCATCTTGATAATTGGAAACGTCTATTGAGCCACCAGTCAAAAAGTCAGGGTATATTTCAAAAGGTTTGTTTTTTAGAATCGCTATGGAGGCTTCAATCAACTCAACAAAATTATGAGGCATAATTTTGGTTGAAAGCCCAACAGCAATACCTTCAACGCCATGTGCTAAAAGTAAAGGGAATTTTACCGGAAGGGCGACTGGCTCACGTTTACGACCATCATAAGAAAGTTGCCATTCGGTCGTCTGAGGGTTAAAGATTACATCAAGGGCAAATTTTGAGAGCCTAACTTCAATATAACGAGCAGCAGCAGCACCATCGCCAGTACGATAGTCTCCCCAGTTTCCTTGGCAATCAAATACTAAATCTTTCTGACCTAGGTTAACCATGGCTTCATTAATAGAAGCATCACCATGAGGGTGATATTGCATCGTTTGTCCAATTACGTTCGCAACCTTGTTGAAACGACCATCGTCCATTTCTTTTAGGGCGTGTAATATACGGCGCTGAACAGGTTTTAATCCATCCTCAATTGCAGGTACAGCTCTTTCTAAAATTACATAAGAAGCATATTCTAAAAACCAGTTTTCATACAATCCTGCTACAGCGACTTGCTGATGAAGGGCATCGTCTTGGGGATTATCGTTTGTGTTCTCTTCTAAATTTTCAGGCAGACTTTCGTTTTCCATTGACACTTATTTTACTTCTCTTCGTATTTTGTGGTATTTCAAAACCCTAATTTACATAAAAAAAGCTAAGAAAAAGCATCTGATACTGATAACATCAATGAATTAATATAACTCAAACGTTATAACAGATTATAAATATTACCTCCTAATTGGGCTCAAATAAGCTAAGAAACCTTGATTAAATGATGAAAATTAACGAACAGTAATAGTTTGAGGAGTAAAATGACAAACCAGTTGATTATTTATTTTTTGAATAATACCTATTTGATAAGTGTTTTTTTCAAAAGAATCGAGCATGACAGAAGTACTAAACCCTTTTGTGAAGTAAGGTTCCAATTGCATGAATCTTCGTCTGCCAGACTTTTGATGAAGGACAGGATAGATATACGTATTTTTGGAGGATTTGAAGACCATAAAAGCCTGACCGTCATAGGGTAGGGTAGTATTTTTTAACATTACTTTTGGTAAGTAATGTGATTCTTTAGCGTCTAACATCAATAACGAATCTTTTGATACCACAAGGTTATACTGACTTGAAGAATCTGGTATTTGGTTAGCAGTATTGAAAATGCTTGGTTGTAAAAAGTTGTCGGGAAAAACACTTACACCATTTTGGAAAGATTGTGCCAAAACATCTTTGATATTTCTATTAAATGATGCCGCGTTTTCTATTGTGATTTTATCCTGTTGATAATTGAATGCTTCAGCTTGATTTAAATACTTGATATAGATGATTCGGTCGAAATTTTGATACCAAGAAAAAGTATTAAATACTATCCCTATTATTAAAAAACTACCAACAATTGATCTTTTAAAGGTAGGTAAGTAATACAATAAGGTACAGTAGAATAATACAAAAAGAATAAATGAGTTATGTAAATACCTATTAGCGAAACTAGATTCTAGTCCCGACCAAGACCTACTCAAAGTGACCAAAAGTGCTGTGATGGTAAAGAATATGAAATAGGCTAACAAAAAATGACCATTTACCGATGAATCTTTTACTTGAATGGTTGAATATTTTTTACTGAATAAAGTTAACGTTTCGTGATAGGTCAATCTTAGGTTAAAAAATAGCAAGGTGACAAATACAATAAACCCAAGTGCGATTGCTTGATAATATGTTTCTAATCTGTGTGAAATAATAGAAACAAAACTTCCCCAAAAACCACCAAAACATAAGGCTAACCTCGTTGGGTCGCTTAAACTACCTGCTAGATTTGAGTTCTGTCCGTTCTGATACCCCCAAAAGTAAATCACGGAGACAAAAATCATTAGGCATATCCAAATAATTAATTGCTTAAACCTTTTTTGAAAAAGAAGGATTAAGGCAACGACGGGAAAACTAAACAAGCCATTCCCATGTGTAAAGGTCAAGACAAAGACTAATATTATGGAAACCCAAAAGTATTTTGGGGAGAAAAAGCAAACACTATAAAACAAAAGCATCGCCCAGAAAATATTCCCAACTTGTTGTAATGTCGAAATCGTCCAAAGATAATTATCGGTAGACGCAGGCTGGAATATGATAAAGGCAATGGGTACAACATAGATGATGCTAAGTTTTAACCTTTTTATGAACAAGCTAAATATCATAAAAATGCCCAAGTAGTATAAAGTAGCTACGGTGTTCAAAACTTTCCAGTCGATATGACCTTGTAAATAGCAATCTATCAGTACAAAAAGCCTTGGAAAAACAATACGGTGTTCGTTATGTAAACTCCAAAGTGCTTGTAGCTTTTCATGGAAGGTTAATAAAGGATTATAAGCAGTATTTACGAAACTGAGGAGGTGGTAATCGTCCTGAAAAAAGAAATTGAATGAGTAGGAGTAACAAACAATATAATAAATACCAACAATTAGAATAATTGAAAGGTATGCTGTTGAATTAACAAAAACTGCGGGCTTTTTTAGCATCATAGGTACTTAGCTTAGGAATAGTTTACATAAAATTAACGATAGTAAGGAAATGCAGTGTTATAGAGGTATTATTTTACTTAAATAGATTCAACGACATCTATTAATTCAGCAATCATCATGGCTGTAGCTCCCCATACCGTATGTTCTTGGATATTATAAAAGGGTGCATCTACTTCAATACCTCTCACATTAATAATTGTCCTGCCAATAATACTAGGATTTAACATCTCCTCTAAGGATACTTCCACTACCTTATCCACTTCACGGGCATCAGGATAAAAATCGGGCTTATGAGGGATAAATCCTATGACTGGCTGTACATAGAAATTGGAAGCAGGAATAAAAAGCTTGGTGAGTGTCCCTAATACTTTTACATCAGTCAGGCGCACCCCAATTTCTTCTTGAGCTTCCCTCATGGCAGTTCTTACAAGATTTTCATCTTCTTTTTCTGCTCTACCTCCCGGAAAGGCCATTTGTCCTCCATGTACTCCATCATATTGTGGACGAAGTATCAGGGGAATGTATATATTATTATTGTGAGGATAAAATAAAATTAAAACTGCGCTTTCTCTTGTTCGTTCGCTCGGTGAAGGCATCTTCAATTTTAACCTTGAATCAGAAAGCATTTTTTCATGAGCAATTCTTCCGGGTAAAGGTTCTTGAAGCCGTTTTTTTATTTTTTCAGTAAAGGGTACAAAACCTATCATAGGCATTTGTATTTTAAAGGTTAGACTACCGCTGACAAATTATATAATCTTTCCGTTAAATTAAGGATGATATTTAATTAGTAAATTAACATTAAATTTATCATACAAATTAATTTTTAGCATAATTTTCAATCAATTTTTCAGCACAACGCTCACCATCCATTGCAGCCGACATGATTCCTCCTGCATAACCAGCACCTTCGCCACAAGGATATAGCCTCTTTATTGTTAGATGTTCTAAATTTTCTTTGTCTCTCGGAATACGAACAGGAGAGGATGTTCTACTTTCAATTCCAATGATTTGCCCTTGGTTAGAAGCATAATTCCTCATTTTCTTACCAAATTGTTGTAGTCCATCCTGCAAAGGTTTTCCGATAAAATCTGGAAGTACCTCAAGCATATCCATTGATTGTAAACCCGGCTGATAAGATGTTTCTAGCAGGTTTTTGGATGTATGTTGCTTGATAAAGTCATGGACTAGTTGTGCAGGTGCAGTTTGACCTCCGCCTGTCATTTGACAAGCTTTTTGTTCAAGTTCTCTTTGTAATTGCAAGCCTGCCAAGGCTCCGTATTCCTTGTAAGTCAAAACGTCTATTTCATTGATAGCTACTACCATGCCTGAATTAGCAAAATGGGAATCACGACGAGAAGGTGACATGCCGTTTACAACCAATTCACCCGGGGCTGTGGCTGCGGGAACAATAAATCCACCCGGACACATACAAAACGAAAATACGCCCCTTTGAACGCCTTTATGAAAGGTTTGGGCTACCAGACTATAGGAAGCCGCAGGCAAATATTTTCCGCGGTCTTTACAGTTGTATTGCAATGAATCTATCAAAGATTGAGGATGTTCAATCCTTACACCCATTGCATAAGGTTTGGATTCAATCAATACATCTCTTTTCTGACATAATTCAAAAATATCTCTGGCTGAGTGACCAGTTGCTAAAATTACACCAATACCTGAAATCTCCCTGCCATCCTCTAAAACAACGCCTCTGATTTCCTTTTGTTGAATAATAAAGTCAACTACTTTGGTATTGAAATGTACTTCTCCACCAGCCTTTAATATACTTTCTCTGAGGTCAGCAACTAGCTGTGGTAATTTATTCGTACCTATATGAGGGTGAGCATCCACTAGTATTTCTTCAGTAGCACCATGAGCCACGAAAATTTCTAGTACCCTACGAATATCCCCTCTTTTTTTACTTCGAGTATAAAGTTTCCCGTCAGAATATGTACCCGCACCACCTTCGCCAAAGCAATAGTTTGATTCAGGATTTACAATATGTTCTTTATTGATAGCCGCTAAGTCTCTTCTTCTCGCCCTAACGTCTTTGCCACGTTCTAATAGAATAGGTTTTACACCCAGCTCAATCATTCTTAGTGCAGCGAACAAGCCCGCAGGGCCTGCACCAACGATGATAGCTTGTTGAGCCTTAGAAACATCCTGATAGTTTTTCTGAAATGCTATTCTTGAAGGAGGTGTTTCATCCAAGAATACTTCCGCTTCTATATTTACCTTTACTTGTCGACCACGGGCGTCAATAGACCTCTTTAATGGACGAATAATGGCATCAGCATCAGCAGGAAAATGTAATAATTGGCTTAAATGATTTTTGAAGTTTTCTTGGTCAAAAGCTATTTCTGGCTCTAAAACTAATGATATATGTTTTTTCATGATTGTAAGGTATTTATCCTTAAATGAATAATAAAATCTTTATAATAATGTTATTTGAATGATGTATTCGCAAAAGACAATAAAAATCCCGTAAGGTTTTTGCATAGAAAAATACTTACGGGATAGAGAAAATCTTATTTAAAAGGAATGAATTCCATATTAATCGGTACTGTTACTCCTGCATAAACAATGTTATTTCTTAATATCATTTTTTGCTTAGTAAGTGAAACAACATTAAAAGTGCCATCTAATCCTTGTATATTGATTTTTAGCTTTGTATCATTCTCGATTAACTCCCAAGACCCATAGGCCTGTGCCTGCTTAGAAACTTTATCATATGAACGCACCATGAATGTTTTATCAAAAACATACGTAAGTTCTCCAATCAATTTTGAATTTCCTCCAAATAATGTAGGGTCAACCACAGTACCATCAGTAGTAGTAAAGCGGTCAACTTGCCATTCAGAAGATTGAATAACGGTAACTTTGGACTCGGTAGGGTTAACATTATTATCAGAGCAAGCAAAAGTGACAAATGCAAAAAGGCTTAATAAGAGGAAATTCTTTAGTTTCATGTTGTTGGGAGTTTAAAAATTCAAGAATCGAATTTTTCTTTAGCAAAGTTAATTGTTTTCTTCCGAAATTGCCAGAAGTTATACTTTGAACACTATTAAAATACATTAAAGAAACGTGCAAAATAGGTCTTTTATTACATTATTCTGTTTACTGTTTGGTCGACTAGCTTTTGCTCAATCCGACTGCCAACCTAGTTTTCAGTACACACCATCTACCCAGAATGGTGTAATTAATTGGGGACAGTTTCCTGAGTTTTCATTGCCATTTAAAATTGTCTATAATGGACCTAGATTCAAAGATGCCGACCGTCTTCCTCTGAAACATGGCTTTACACATTTGGCGAATTTTACAGCGGCAGATGTTAATTTACCCCAACAAAATAGAGCAATTCTGTGGGGGGGCGTAGCCAGTTTGGCAGGTCAGCCTTGGTATGAAATAGAAAGCCCTTGGGCAAATGATTTAACCAAATACAAGCAGAAATGGACTGACGATATGAAAGGAATGGCGGGGCTTTTTACCGATACACAAGGAAAAGCAATGCCCAATTTAGATATTTTGATGTTGGATATAGAACGAGAAATTCCTACTGATCCAAGTATTCGGGGCTTAAAAAGCAACCAAAGTATTCCTGCTCAATACCGTGCTTTATCTGACATTGATTTTACCGAACGCTACAAGCGTGATTTATCAAAGCTATATGCTGAACCAATTACTTACCTTCAGCAAAATAGCATTCCTTCCACAACCAATTTTGCTTCATATTCAGATGCTCCGATAAAAAATACGGAATTTCCCTTAAATTATACTTGGCAAGAATGGCTGACGAGCGATAAGGTGTTGAATTATTATATGAAAGATACAATTACCAACCAAGCGGGAGGGAAGTTCTATCAACAAAATACCTTTTTAGCTCCATCGGCTTATTTTTGTTATGAATATAGCTCATTGCCTTATCCCAACATAGCGTATCAATTATTTCAAATTGAAGCCAATGTTGCTCGAAGTAACAAAGACGTAATGTTGTTTCAATGGCTCACTTATAACAAATGTCAGCCAAGTTCTACTTATGGTTATAATGTCAATATAAAAAAATACTTAGCCGAGGCACAAGGCATTTTCCCTTTTTTCTCGGGGGTTAAAGGACTTTGGCTGTGGGAAGGGCCATCTACACCCGATAATGTCAATTACTCAATCTATGAATCTTATATTTATGGATTATACAGACTATCTCAATTCAAAGACTTCTTTACAGGTAATTATCGTTTGGTAATTCCTAAAACCGCTTATGACCATTTTAAAGATCAAGATGCTGTTTGGAGAGGGGTCGTAAAAGGGAATGAAATTTTGATTGCTGCCATAAACGAATTTGCAAGTGATGGAGCTACAACAGAATTAACCGTTCGTTATGGAGATTGGTCACAAAAAATCACTTTAAAAGGTAAAGAGACTTTTCTGTGTAAGTTTACCTTGCCAGATTTACAAAACAACTATGTGCTTTATCCTAACCCAAGCAATGGTAAATATACCTTTGAATATTATGGAGAAGGTTACCTGAAGGGCGATTTTAAAATTTTCGATGCCTTAGGAAGGGAAGTGTATTCAGAGAACTATACTCCAGCTTCAAGTTATATTTCAAGGAAAAAAGAATTTGACTTAAAGCAACCTTCGGGGACTTATATATTGAAATATGTAGAAGGAGAGAAGAGTATTATCAAAAAAATTATTATTAATCAATGAACAGATTAGCCCACGAAACATCACCATATTTATTACAACATGCTCAGAACCCTGTGGATTGGTTTCCTTGGGGAAAAGAAGCACTTGATAAGGCGAAAGCAGAAAATAAACCTATTTTGGTAAGCATTGGTTATTCTGCTTGTCATTGGTGTCATGTCATGGAGCATGAATGTTTTGAAAAAGAAGAAGTAGCAGAGGTAATGAACCGCTATTTTATCAATATAAAAGTAGATAGAGAAGAGCGTCCTGATGTAGATGCAGTATATATGGATGCCGTTCAGGCGATGGGCGTACATGGAGGTTGGCCCTTGAATGTTTTTTTAATGCCTGATGGTAAACCGTTTTATGGAGGAACATATTTCCCTAAGCCCAATTGGTTGAAATTATTGCAAGCAGTAGATACGGGCTTTAAAAATAGCCAAGAAGAACTACAGAAGTCGGCAGAAGGTTTTACTCAGAATATGTTGTTTAAAGATTCTGAAAAATATGGATTGGTACCTGAAAGCGAGATATTCACCAAAGATGATTTGAAAGTAATGGCAGAAAAACTGTCGAGTACTTTTGATGATGTATGGGGTGGGTTTGAAAGAAGTCCGAAGTTTCCGATGCCCTCTATTTGGGCTTATTTATTGAGATATGTGCATGAAACTAAAGACAAAGCAATCTTGCATCATGTTCAACTTACCCTTAATAGAATGGCGATGGGGGGGATTTATGACCAATTAGGAGGAGGGTTTGCTCGGTATTCTGTAGATGGCGAATGGTTTTGTCCTCATTTTGAAAAAATGTTGTATGACAATGGACAATTAGTGAGCTTATATTCAGAAGCATATTCTTTAAGAGGAGTAGCCTTGTATAAAGAAGTTGTCTATGAAACCATCGCTTGGTTAACCCGTGAAATGACCAATGAAGAAGGCGGGTTTTATTCAGCTTTAGATGCCGATTCAGAAGGAGTGGAGGGAAAATATTATGTATGGACCAAAACTGAAATAGAACAAATTTTAGAGAAAGATGCAGAGGCTTTTTGCAAAAATTATCAAGTAACAAAAGCAGGGAACTGGGAACACGGCGTGAATATTTTGTGGAAAGACAGACCTAGTTTGAATGCAGATTTTAAAGAGCAAATAGCGAAGCTTAATGCTGTAAGAAATACGCGAATCCGTCCCGGATTGGATGATAAAATACTTTGTTCATGGAATAGCTTGATGTTAAAAGGCTTAATCGATGCCTATAGGGTATTTGGTGACGAGAGTTTTTTAACGTTAGCGATTCAAAATGCTAATTTTATCAAAGATAAGTTTATCGTAGGGGAACAATTGATGCATAGCTACAAAAACGGAGAAACCAAGATTATGGGTTTCTTAGAAGATTATGCTACGTTGATTGATGCTTATGTGAATTTGTATCAGGCTACTTTTGAAGAAAACTGGTTGCATTATGCCGAGAAACTAACACTATATGCCTATGAAAACTTCTGGGATGAAGAGGATGAATTGTTTTTCTTCACAGATAAAAATGCTGAAGAATTGATAGCACGCAAAAAAGAAATTTTTGATAATGTAGTGCCGAGTTCCAATTCAATAATGGCAAGAAACCTATATACTTTAGGGCTTATTTTGGAAAGACAAGACTTTGGATTATTATCAAAATTGATGCTCTCCAAAATGAAAAATCTGTTGTTGAAAAATGTAGATTATCTGACTAATTGGGCTTGTTTTGCTACCCAAATGGTCTCTAAAACACCAGAAATAGCCATTGTAGGGGATGATTTCCTAACTTTTAGAAAACAAATAGACCAGCAATTTTTCCCTAATAAAGTGTTGACAGGAACTGCTACTGAAAGCCAATTGCCTTTATTGCAACATAGAACGACAAAAGAAGGAGAAACGCTAATTTTTGTATGTTATGATAAAACCTGTCAGTTGCCAGTAAAGACGGTTGAGGAGGCTTGGGTACAGGTTGTTTAATACAGAAGAATAAAAAATATTAGAAGTATGTAATATGTTATAAATGAGGTTATTAAATTTTATTTTTTCCTATTAGCAGGTGACTTAAGTCACCTGCTAATAGGAAAAAATATGTTCTATGCTATTTTCAACGCCTGATAAACCGTTACAGGTTGTTCTAACAATTCATCAAATTGAGCCACAAAGCTAGCAATGTATGGTTGCTGATTATGATTATCCAACCCGCTCATGCTTTCCCATATTTCATGAAAAGTAAAAATGTTTGAAGCTGCGATAGACTGGTGCAAATCGTATTGAATGCATGCAGGTTCTTTACGAGATTCAACCACCAATGCTTCTAAAATAGCTTTTACTTTTTCAACATGTTCTGGCTTACTGTTGACAATGGCCGTGAGATAAATATTCATCAGAGAAAAATGTTAGTTTAAGAAAATTTTACGGAGATGGTCTTGATAAAGACTCATATCTCTTACAATATTACTATTTTTCTCCACATCGTGAAAATGAATACTATCCAATGGAGTCATTCCTGTAAAAGCATTCATTCTATGAAACCCAAACAATGGTCCATCATCTACACTTCTTTCCATGAAAAATTCATTCGGCAACGTAAATGCTTCTTTGGGTGCATTCCATGAAGTCGTTAGCATATATTTCCTTCCATGAAGCGTACCGCCTGTTCCATAATTGATGGTTGGATTGGTAGATGAACGTCCATCACTACGATAAATCCCTTTGTTGTAGCCCTCTGTAAAAACAATATCAATATATTTTTTCAATTCATGCGGTAATTGAAACCACCAGATAGGCGTGTGATAAATAACTACATCTGCCCAAACATACTTTTCTACCTCCTCAGAAGGGTTGTATTCTTCGTTAATATTAGTAGTTTTGATTTCAAAATCAGGGTGTTGATTGAAGAAACTGATACTCTCTTGGAAAATAGTTTCGTTGAATCTACCTCCAGAATGACCGAACTTTTGTCCGCCATTTATGATAAAAACCTTTGTTGTCATCTTTTCTTTTGTTGTTAATGGAACAAAAGTATAGTGAGGAATTGTATTATAAAAATAACATGATTTATAGTAATCTATCATAATTATAATAGCAAAATGGTTAATTTAGAATGGTATCGAACTTTTAAAGTAGTGTATCAAACAGGAACGCTTACGAAAGCAGCCGAGCAATTATTTATTTCTCAGCCCGGCGTAAGCTTACATTTGAGCTCGCTGGAGAATTATGTAGGCTATAAGCTTTTTGATAGAACAGGCAGAAAGATGATTCCGACTGAAAGGGGTAAAGTATTATATAACTTTACGGTTCAAGCCCTGAGTAAACTAGAAGAGGCAGAGAAAAACTTTCAAAGAAGTACCGAAAAACATACACCAACCATTAGTTTGGGAATGTGTTTTGAAACCTTTCAGGCTTCTTTAGAAGAATTTATACCAAGTTTTCCCTTTAATATTATCTTACAATTTGGGGAGTACCCTTTGATGATAGAAAACCTAGAAAAGGGAATTATCGATTTAATTGTTACGCCTCAAGTGTTAGAAAAAGATGGAATTGAATATTATCCATTTTCTTCAGAAAATATAGTGATGGTTGGAGGCAACGGAATTGATGTAGAGGCGTTTCAAGAAATACTCTCTACGAATGACTGTGAAGTATTAGAAGCATGGCTTAAAACCCAAAAATGGTATGGCACTACAGGCGATATGGAACATTTAAGGCATTTTTGGCAATTGAATTTTAATAAGTATCCCGATTTTCGACCTAATTATATTGTTCCCAACCTCAACTCTATCGTTCGTTGTCTAGCTCAAGGGCAAGGCTTGGCTATTATTCCTAGTTTTCTCTGTCAAAAAGAACTTGATAAAGGTAATATTAAGATAATTTGGGAAGGCAAATCAAAGCTAATCAATACACTTTATTTTGCCCATCGAAAAAAAACAGTGTATGAAAAAGAAATAGCGTTGATTAAGAAAAGTATAGCAAGTAAAATGTGATATTAAGTAATGTGTCTTGTATAGAGGAGGTATCACAACCAATTATTGTATTATTTAAAGTATATGCTAAAAATCGCTTATTCACCCATCTATCAACACCCTCTTCCCGAAGGACATCGATTCCCGATGCTTAAATATGAACTTATTCCTGAGCAATTATTGTATGAAGGTACTTGTGATAAAGATAATTTTTTTGAGCCCTCACCTGTAGATGAACAATGGATTGTTCGTACACATAAGAAACAATATTGGGAAGATTTAAAGTTTCTTAGACTTGACCCTAAAATGATACGTAAAATAGGTTTTCCTTTATCGGAAGAACTTGTATGTAGAGAAACCATCATTACACAAGGAACGATAGACTGTTGCCATTTTGCTTTAGCAAATAGAATAGCCATGAATGTAGCAGGAGGGACGCATCACGCCTATTCAGATAAAGGAGAGGGATTTTGTTTGTTAAATGATGTAGCCGTAGCTTCCAATTATTTAATTGATAATGGGTTGGCTACAAAAATATTAATCATTGATTTAGATGTTCATCAAGGTAATGGAACGGCCGAGATTTTTCAAGACCAAGCAAATGTTTTTACATTTTCAATGCATGGACAAGAGAATTATCCCTTGCATAAAGAAAAATCTGATTTAGATATTAGTCTTGAAACTTATACAAAAGATGAGGAATACCTGAATATTTTATATCAAACTTTACCCGCATTAATTAAGCAACAAAAACCAGATTTTCTGTTTTATATTTCAGGCGTTGATATATTAGCAACTGATAAGTTGGGTAAACTGAGTATGACGAAAGAGGGCTGTTATTGGAGGGATGAATTTGTGTTTGAACAAGCTATCAATAATAAATTACCTATTGTTGTATCGATGGGTGGCGGATATTCTCCTAAAATTATTGATATTGTCGATGCTCATTGTAACACCTTTAGGTTGGCTCAAAAGATGTTTTTTGATAGTTTATAATAGGGCATACAATGAAAAATCCGCTCGAATAGAGCGGATTAAATATCTTATTATAATAGTTAAGTAATAGGTCAAAATTAAACCAAATAAAAAGATAACTTGCTGATGTTGGCTGTCACAATCACTAAGTCACTCAATACTTATACTTAGTAAACAACAAATCATAGTTATACCTTGTTTGTCTATAAAAATATCGTACTAACTGTATCACAGGATTTTCGCTAGTAGTCCAGCTTCCCCTTGACATTGTTGTGGGTTCATCAGCAGAATTTACTTGGTCAAAAAGCGACTTGTATTCATTAAAGAACAATGCTTTTCCTTTGTTTTGAATAAAGGCCAAACACATTCTATATTCAGTGCGGTCTCCTTTTATACCTTCAGCATATCGTCCAAATTTTTCGAAATAATTTCTTCTTCTCAAATGTGGATGGTCGCTATAATAATATATCTTATGATAATCTAAATACCAAGGTTTATAAAGCATTTCAGAATAACCCTTGTCAAAGTATTTAAGATAAGGATATTGTATATAAGCATAAAAACGAACCATGTCTAAACTCTTGTCCTCATTCATAAATCTGAGGGCATCCTCAAAATGAGTAGGGAAAATAGCTGATGGTACAAAATCCTCTTGAACATACAACGTATAGGGTGTTACTACCGCATCCTGTCCCTTGTTAAGATTATTTCCTAGTCCTTTGTTTTTTGGGGTTGTAATAAGCCTAAAAGAATATTCGGGTTGTATTTTTCTTAAATATGCTTGATGTTCTTCTTTACTTCCATCATCAGAAACCACAATGTCTTCAAAAACACAATCTAAATCTTTAAAGCTTTTCAAAAGGCGTTCCAATGAACTGCTTCTATTATAATGGGTAACTAATAATGTTACTCCGTCAAATTTTCTCATTAGGTAAATGATTTAAAATATTCAAAGTAATTATCCAATTATAATCTTAGCAAAGCCTTTTTTACTTTGTTAACCAGCTTTCTAAACATTCTCCATTTGCCACTAAGCGGTTTGAAGTTTTTCCAAGGAGTCATGGCTAAATACCTGAAAAATTCTTGTTTGTAAACTTCCTTAAAATGGTAATTAGAGAAAATGGGTTTAATCTCAACAAAGTGTACCAAGTAAGGTTTTTCATCTTCATATAAAGCAAACCAGTTCCATTTTGGGTCAAGTTCAAGCCATTTGTTTGCCAATACAACATTCAATCCGTATTGGTCGCCCATCTTAACGTGGTCTTTGTAATCCACTAAAGCAGTTATTACTTGGTTTGTTAGTTTTTCTTCACGCCATTTTTGTGGATTCATCAATAACACACCTGCATTGAAATATTTAGTGTCTGGGGCTAATCCTAATTCTTTATAGTTGGGAATTCCTGCCCATTGGCAATCGACAGTTTTTGAATAATCTTGAACTGCACCAACCGTATATTCGCCCAAAGGAATATTCCAGAATTTTGAAATATCGTCTTGTAAAATAATATCTACATCTAAATAAATTAATTTATCTAGCTCAGGGTCAATAATATAAGGAGCGAAAATGCGTAAGAAGGTAGTAAGGGGCATAGACGTAGTATCTACAGGTATTACTATGTCTGCCGGAATGATTTCTTTGCTCTTGAACCATTTCAGTGTAATTCTTGAAGGATCAGCTATGGTTTCAAGCCTACTTTTTGCTTTAGCAGAAATACCGTCATCAATGATATAGAAATCAATATGCTCGTCAGTTTTGTGATTTAGATCTATCGACTTTAGCAAAGCTGCAATCAAAATGGCAAAATGATTATCACTTGCCACCACAATGGTTATTGGTTTCTTTTCAATAGAATTTGACATAATATTATAAATATTTTGGTTTTTGTAAGCTGTGTTATTATACAATGATGCTAATTTTAAAATTAAATATTTAAGCTATCAGCGTTAAAAAGTATTAAAACAATAGACTAATCTCTCTAAAGATAATTAAAAATTTAGGTCTTTTGTTATATAGCATATTTTATACCATACTTTCATACAATCTAAAAAAAAAATACACATAATACAATTTACTTTGCTACTATTATAAAAACTTTCTTCATCCATTCTTTAAAGAATAATTTTAAAAATAAAAACGTTAATATTTTGATAATTGCAGTTTTTGTAATATTAGTGAGGAAAAATTTACTGTATTTGTCCTATTCGGGCAATAGATGCTCAATTTGGAGGGTGATTAACCTCTTAAATCAATAATTACCTCCTCATTTTAATTTTTTCAAAGATGTGTGTAATCAATAGAACCTAACTCTTTTGCCTAGGATGAGATTTCAAACTATTTGCTACCTTATATAAGTTTGAGCAAAATCTTTTTTAGTTTATTCTGTATTTTTCTTAGTAGTCTCCAGTTGCCACTTATCGGTGTGAAATTCTTCCAAGGAGTCAACGATAAATATCGATAAAACTCATCTTTAAAAGTTGGATTGAATTTGTAATTCAAAAAAATAGGTTTTATTTCAACAAAATGAATGAGCGAAGGGTTTTCGTCTTTATAAAGCGCAAACCAATTCCATTTGGGGTCTAGTTCTAACCATTTATTGGCAAACACCACATTCAAACCATATTGGTCAGCCATTCTTACATATTTTTTGTATTTGATTAATATGGCAATTACTTTATTAGTAATGTCTTCTTCTCTCCATTTTTTGGGATTAATCAATAATACCCCTGAATTAAAATACTTAGTATCAGGCGATAACCCTAGTTCTGCATAATTTGGTATACCCGCCCATTCGCAGTCAATAGTTTTAGAATAATCTTGTACAGCGCCAATGGTATGTTCATTCAAAGAGATATTCCATAATTTAGAAATATCATCCTGCACAATGGTATCAACATCTAAATAAATTAATTTTTCAAGTGTTTCATCAATGATGTAAGGCGCAAATAAACGAAAGAAAATACTGATGGGAAAGCTGGAACTATCAACTGGAAAAAAGACGTTATGAGGAACAATTTCTTTACTTTTAACCCATTTGATTGATATTCTTTCAGGGCTGACTATTTTTTCAAGTTGACTTTTGGATTCAGTAGAAATGTGGTCTTCAATAATATAAAAATTTATATGTTCATCCGTTTTATGGTTTAAATCAATAGATTTCAATAAAGCAGCAATCAATACAACAAAATGGTTATCGCTAGCTACTACTATTGTGATAGGCTTGTTTTGTTTCATAATGTTAAAATATTATACTTAGTCGTAGGGTTTCTCTTGTATGCAAAATTTGTATATTAATTACTTTTAAAACAAAAGGTTGATTAATAATAATCAACCTTTTGTTTTAGAAAATAGAAATATCATCTTTGAAAGGGTCATTTTTTTTCTCTTTTTTTACCTTTTCAAAGGTCACTTTTTTAGTTTTGCATTCAGCTTTCAGTCCCTTCTGAATTTGTAAATTATGCTCAAAAAATTCAATTGCTCGCTGTACTTTCTTCTTATTAATAGTTAAGAAATAAGGCTGACGCCCATTTTTTTGTATCAGCCGAGCATCCAATTTATAGATTGTACCTTCGGGGAAATCTGAAATGATTTTTGTAGGGCAACCAATTTTTAGGTCGCAAGGAATGGCTTGTCCATCAATGGTTTTTAACCTCGGTCGATTACGGCGAGTATCAAAATACACCTTAGCATAAATGTCCAAGAAGATTTTCTTCTCCAATTCGGGCATTTCAGAAATTAGCGAAAGTTGCATTGATTATTAATGGATTTTAATGGTTTTGATAAAATTATAAACAATTATTGAAATTTTCAATAGTATGGACATTTTTACTTAGAAGTAAAAAACCATTTTGAAATAATTTACTTTTTACCATTAAAAAAATTAAATGTTCCTAGTGCATAATCCTGCAAAGTAGAGCCATGTGTACCCCCTGATTTTGTTATTAATGTCACATTGCCTCCTTTTGCTTTCATGGCAGCATAAGCAGTAGTAGCATTCAAATAGAATACTTGTTGGTCGGCATCGCCATGATAAAGTTGTGTTTCTGTTTTAGGAGCCCAGTCATAAACATCATTATCTTTTACCGCATTCAAGAACTGAGTATCGGTTCCATCATTCACATTTTTCTTGAAGGCATCCGCAAAAGCCAAATTGAAGCTAACAGCTACATTCGCATTATTACCATTGGTCTGAATATCAGTAGCATAAGGTTCTTTGAAATAGGTATTCATAGCCCTGTTTAATCCGTATATACTATTATATGTTTGTACAACCCAAATATATAGCTGATTGTATGCAGAAATACCATGAGTGGTTTCGTTAATTAAATACTTCATAAAGGCGGTTTTGTTGTAGGCCCCAGCCCCACAAGAAGATGCCACCAAATTGAATTCTGTTGGGTATTGCTCTTCTATTTTCTTTTGTAAAGACATCGTCGCAAAACCTCCTTGTGAATATCCCGTAATCATTAATTTCTTGCTCCAATTTAATTTTTCATTCGTTATAAATTCTTTTGATGCACGAATCATATCTAAACTAGCTTGTGCTAAACTTTCACGATGCTCGTATGGATGGGTTATACTTTTAGAGGTGCCATAGCCAATATAATCAGGACAAGCAATGATATAACCATTTGAAGCAAACAAAGAGGCAATAGAATATGACTCACTACTTGTTCCATAATTTGACGGAGCGTCGTTATCTGTCCGAATAGTGCCATGTTGTTGGCTAATTAAAGGAATGGATTCAGTAGTTTGCGGAACAATCAGCGCACCCGAAGCCTGAATTTCTGTTCCATCTGTATTTTTGGTTTTATAAACGATTTTATAAGCCTTAATATCATACTTCAATAAGTCATTGATGAAAATGGCAACGATAGGGTTGTTCACCCCGCCAGTTAATACTTCTGTTCTGGTTTTCAATACATCTTTTGAATAAGTACCAATAAGCGTACTGCTAACTAAATACTGATTGCTTGGAGTAGGGTCTGGAGTAGGAGTATCGTCACTTTTACAGCTTGAAATCCAAATGTTGAAGCAAAAAAACAGGAAGTATAATACTATCTTATTGTGTTGAGGTTTTTTCATTGTTCTTTTTTATGGTTTATAACGAAGAAAATAAAATATTATTTAAGCAACTATGCCTAGTTTAGGCAATTTATTCTGTAAAACTAAAAAAAATAAAATTTATGATTAAACCATTACCATTTACGTTAATCTAAGCGTTTTATATGAATTATCTAAGGTTAACATGAACTATAGAAATCAAAGTTACCACAAAAGAAATTAATTGCAGATAAGTCGCACAATTATTCGTGCTTGTCTCAAAACTGATTGCTTAGATAATGGTTTTTCTAATTTGTGTTAAAATAAAAATCAAATGTTTGCTATGAAAAAAATAAATATCCTCTTAGCCCTAGTCCTATTTTGTTCAAAACTTTCTGCTCAAACCACTATTAATGGTGAAATCAGAGAGATGGCGACACAGAAAATACTTAAAAGTGCCTATGTTTCGCTTGTTAACCTTGCAGATTCTACCAAAAAAAGGACAGTGCCTACTAACGAAGCTGGTAAGTTTCAATTCACTCAGGTAGGTGCTGGCAACTACTCTGTTCGTGTAAGTTTTCTCGGATATAAAGAATACAGACAAGCCCTTACAGTGGCGGATGAAGCTACTATCCCATTAGCAACCATGTTTTTGATTGAAGATAGCCAAACCTTGAATGAAGTACAGGTAGTTGGACAAGTAGCTGCTGTAATTCAGAAAAAAGATACCCTACAGTTTAATGCTCGTGCCTACAAGGTAAACCCAGATGCCAATGCTGACGAATTGATTGAAAAACTTCCGGGGGCTGTTGTTGAAAATGGAAAGATGCAAATTCAAGGCGAGGAGGTAAAACAGGTAATGATTGATGGAAAGCTTTTCTTTGGAAAAGATGCCACTGCTGCCATGAAAAATATTCCTGCTGAAGTAATTGATAAAATTCAGGTATTTGATCAATTGAGCGAACAGTCGCAATTGACAGGTTTGGATGATGGTAATACCACAAAAACAGTTAATATCACTACGCGTCCTGACATGAGAAATGGTGTTTTTGGACGTAATGCAGCGGGTGTCGGAACGAATGATACCTATAGAGTAACATCAAGTATCAATAGATTCAAAGGAAATAGTCGTCTAACACTTTTGTTTCAATCAAACAATATCAATCAGCAAAATTTTTCTTCTGAAGACCTTATTGGTGTAGCAAGCGGAAGTGCACAATCGCGTAGAGGCGGCGGTGGTGGCGGAGGTGGAAACCGCGGCGGTGGCGGTGCTGGCGGTGGCGGTGATAATTCTAGCAATTTTTTAGTTAATAATCAGCCTGGTTATAATTCAACGAATGCTTTTGGTCTAAATTATTCTAACGAGTGGGGAACAAAACTAAAATTGCAAGGGAGTTATTTCTTAAATCAAGCTAGTAATTCAATTGTTGAGAAAACCTACCAACAATATATTCAAAGTTCAAATACAGGACAAACGTATAGTGAAAATAGTAATTCAAGTACAAACAGTTTGAACCATCGTGCTTATTTTAGATTAGAATATAAAATAGATGATAATAATTCATTGGTAATGACACCTAACTTGAGTTTTCAGACGACTGATGCTAACTCTGGGTATGATGGAGTAACCAATTTTAATACTACCAAACTGAATGATGTTACTAATAAAAATGCTAGTAATAACCATGCTATCAATTTTTCAAATAACATATTATTCAGACACAGATTTGCCAAAATGGGTCGTTCTTTGACTTTCAATGTTACTACAACATATAATGATAGAAATGCAGACGGTTCATTGAAATCAGTGAATAATTTTTATGGTACAAACCCATCAGCTAGAATCCTTAATCAGCGTTCTCATACTGATGCTAATGGTTTTGGATTATCGTCAAGTTTGTATTATTCCGAACCTATCAGTAAACAAAGTGCTGTTTTCTTGAGTACAAGTTTTGGTTATAATGAAAACCAATCAGAAAAGTATGCCTATAATTTCTCGGATGCAGAGCAAACGTATAGTCGCCTAGATACACTTTTAAGTAACGTTTTTAATAGTGATTATTACAATTATAGAATTGGAACAGGATTTCGTCAGTTTTCAAGAACGATGAATATTTCGGCTGAAGTGCGTTATCAAAATGCACATTTAATGAATGAGCAAATATTCCCTAAAGTGTATAACTTAGATAAAAGCTTTAACAATATTTTGCCTTCATTCTCAATGCGTTATAATATTAGCGGTAATGCTAAATCTATCCGTTTTAATTATCAAACACAAACGCAACAGCCAAGTGTTAGTCAATTGCAAGAGGTGGTGAACAATAACAACCCATTGAAATTGTCAACAGGTAATTCAGCGCTTACGCAGGAATATCAACACCAACTTTCGTTGCGCTATACCGCAACGAATCCCACTACTTTCTCAAACTTTGTTACTTTAATGAGTGCAAATTTTGTGATGGGAAATATTACTAATAGTAGCTTTATAGCAGCCAGAGATACCGTAATCAGTAAAGACATTGTATTAAAAGCAGGTTCTCAGTTATCCCGACCAGTCAATTTAGATGGACAGTATTCTTTAAGAGGATTTATGTCTTATGGTTTCCCTGTAAAGTCTCTTAAATTAAACATCAATACCAACCTTACTGCTAGTTTATCGCGTACGCCCGGTTTGATTAATAATGTTTTAAATTATAGCGATTCTCAGAAGTATGCCTTCGGTTTGGTAGTTAGTAGTAATATTAGCCCAAATGTTGACTTTACGATTTCGTCAAACTCAAACATTAGTTATGTTCAGAACACAGTTTCTTCAAGTTTGAATAACAATTACTTTAATCAAAACCTGAAAGTGCGTTTGAATGTTATTTTCTGGAAGGGCCTTGTATTTAATACGGATGCTACTTATTATTCAAACTCTGGACTTTCGTCATCTTTTAATCAGTCTTATACGCTTTGGAATATGGCTGTAGCGAAGAAATTATTCGAAAAACAACAAGGAGAAATTCGCTTGTCTGTGTTTGATTTACTGAAATTGAATACAAGTATCCAAAGAAATATTACAACGACGTATATTGAAGATGCTCAATCGAATGTACTTCAACAATTCTTCATGCTTACGTTTAGCTATAATTTGAAGAAGTATTGGAAGAGTTAGGTGTTTAATTGTGAGTTAGTGAGTTAGCGACTGAGTGATTTTTTTTAATTGTGAATGAGTGTTTTGTGAATGAGTGATTAATTTTAAATAAAAAATAAATGATTTTTGGGAACTCATTTAATCTAAATCGCCTTTCCAATCACTCAATCACTCAATCACTCAATCACTCAATCACTCAATCACTCAATCACTCAATCACTCAATCACTCAATCACTCAATCACTCAATAAGGCGAAGGCCCAACAGAAGTCCACCCACCATCTACCACTATGCTTTGTCCAGTAATTTGTCTGGAAAGGGGAGACACCAAGAAAAGAGCCGCATTAGCAATATCTTGAACAGTAGAAGGTTTACCTGTAGGCGTAATACGCGACCACGTTTCTATATAATTAACATCACTTAACGTTCGTTCAGTTAAAGTAGCCCCTGGAGCAACAGTATTAATATTGATTTGATGTGGAGATAAATCAACGACCAAGTTTTTAGCCAATTGTTCAATACCTGCTTTTGTCATGCCATAAGCTGCCAAATATTTGTGAGCTTGATGGCCAGTAACCGAAGATGTTAATAGAATACTACCTCCATGTCCTTGTTCTACCATTTGTTTAGTGGCAGATTGAGTAAGGAAAAATGTTCCAAAAAGGTTTACTTGAAGAATCTTTTGCATAGATTCAGGCTGATATTCCCAGAAATCACCAAACGTAGTTATGCCTGCATTAGCAATAAGAATATCTAGTTTTCCAAAAGTAGCGATAGTACTTTTTATCAACGCTTGTATGACAGTTAAGTCGGAAACGTCTCCACTAAAAGCTTCGCAAATACCTCCAGTTTCTTGAATGGCTAGCGTAGATGCCTCCGCCAAACCTTTGTCGATGTCATTTAAAATTACTTTTGCTCCTTGTTCTGCCAATTGCCTCGCAATTTCAAAGCCAATACCAATCCCTGCACCCGTTACGATAGCTACTTGGTTTTGGAAACGTGTTTTAAGCATGATTTTATGGTTTGTTGCTAGTTGTTACTCTTTTTCGTCAAGCTCATAATCAGAAGGTAAAGCAGTTCCGATACGATAATTACCCATACTTCCCGAAAATCTCAAAGATTGCGGAGGATATAATTCGCCTTGTTTAGATAAATACTTCATCTCCTTGTTGGCTGGCTCGATAGAAGTGTATTCATAACGCATATACCTATATCGACGGTTAGGGTTAGGCGTAAAATCGTTTTTACCTTCATAAACAATTTCAATAGGAGAATTCAGCCTTAAAAAATACTGATGGTTGGCAGAATCTGGTGAAACTATGTTATCTAAATTTAGCTTAAAAGCTTTATTAGAAAGCTTATCATAAAAATCATAAATGCGATAATTAATTAGAGTATCCTTGATGACTAAAAACTTGTTATGCTCAAGCTGATGATTAATCATCGATTTAAAAAAATGATTTGGAGAACCAAGATAAGCTTCTCTACGGTTTTTAATCCAAGCATCTTGTTCAGCTTGAGTCTCAGCTTTCAAAGGTTCAAAACGAGTAATACTTAAATAGGCTACATCACCATTTGTTTTGTAGCTAAATTCTTTGAGCGAGCTAATTACTGTATATCCTAATTTTCGATTAGTAATTATCAGCGGTTCTTCACATTGGGCAATCAGCGTATTATCTTCCCAGTTTAGTCTTATGCTATTTCGATTCTCTATTTCATAGTTTTTGTCGTTAGCATCTACTCCTAAAAACTCGTGTTTAAAAGTTTTATAGTCTCGCAGCCATTGTCTACTATGTTTCGCTACAATTTTCACTTCTAATAGTTCTTTGCTAATCGCTAATAATTTAAAGGTAAGCATCTTGGCATGCAATTGCTTCGTTTCAAAAATAGAACTAATTGTATTATATCCCATAAACGATGCTCCGATTTGAATAGTACCATAAGGTACTTTTAAGGTAAACTCTCCTTTTTCATTCGTTGAAGTACCAATAGATGAGCCAACCACAAATACTGCCGCGAAGGGTAGAGCCTCACTGGTTTGCTCGTCAATTACTCTTCCTTTAATTAATTCCTGCCCTAAAAAAGATTGCGAGCTTAGCATTAAAAATAATAATAAGCAGTATCTGTAAAGAGCCTTTTTCATAGAATAATTGCGTTATTTAATTTGTGTGTTAAGTAATCAATACAATTTAACCAACGTTATTGTTTTTTGTAAGCAATTGATAACTAGTGATTTGGAATGCTAATTGATAGTCACTAATCACCATTTACTAATCACTACTTAATATTGAAAAGATGCTTTTAAATTACCTGATTACATTTATTGTGTCATAAAAAAATCTGGGAATGAATGTATAAAATAATACAGACATTCCCAGAGATAAGTATCGATGTTTTTAAGATTTATTTTTTCAAATATTTACCAAACCATTTTAAATAGCGTTCAAAACGATCGATTTGAAAACTTGGGTTCGTAATGCCATGAAATTGACCCGGATAAATAATTAATTCTGTTGGAATACCTACCGATTTAAAGGCTTGATACATCTGCTCACTACCAATGGCTGGCACGTTAAAATCACTTTCACCTACCATAAATTGTGTTGGTGTTTTGATTTTTTCAACTTTCAAGAATGGGTAAGACAACGCAACATATTTATCAAAGTTTTTCCAAGGAGCACCCAATTCATGTTCATATTGTAAAATATATTGGTCAGCACCATACATAGATGAAATCATCGCTACACCAGCACCACTCGATGCTACTTTAAAACGAGTATCCGTAGCAATAGTATAATCTGTCAGGATTCCGCCATAGCTCCATCCGCCAATACCTAGTTTTTCTGGGTCAGCTATGCCATTATTTACTACATAATCAGTAGCACCTAAAATATCCAAGACTTCTTTGTTACCCCAGTCACCTGAAATCACTTTACAATAAGCCAAACCACGACCATTTGAGCCACGATAGTTTACCGCCACTACATTGTATCCAGCCGCTGCCAACATTTGGCGACTTAAATCAAAACTGTATTCATCTTGTGCTACTGGACCGCCATGAATAAAAAATATAGTAGGCAATTTCTCCGTTTTTGAAGCATTAGCAGGACGATACAAAAGATTTGAAACCGCAGTGCCATCTTTACTTTTTGAAGTAAAGCCCTCTACACTTGCCAAAGCCAATGGTGCTAGAAACTCATCGTGATGTTTGGTAAGTTTCCTAAGGTTATTATTTTCAAAAACGTATAATTCTGCTGGTGTTTGTGGGTTAGACATACTCGTCAAAAATGAACCAGAGGGGTGTCTTTCTAAAGATCCAAAACTTCTTTCACCATCTAATAGCTTTGTCAATTTACCATCAATAGGGCTGAATTGTGCTATGTATCTGATTCTATCGTCACTTACTAAGGCAAGAATAGCAGAGCCATCTTTAGACCATTTTGGAGAAGAAACTGGTCTGTCTAAGGATTTACTCAATAGTTTTGGTTCGCCTCCATCTTTTGAAACAGTACATAAGATAGACTGGTCATACATGATATAGTCTTCTGAGGCCGTAGTCCTCATATAAGCAATTTGCTTACCATCAGGGCTCCATACTGGTGAATAGTCTCTTCCTGTCCACGTCGTAACTTGTTTTGCCGTCGAATTTGTCTTGGCATCTATCACAAAAATATCAGTGTTAGAGTTTTTGTCAGGGTCGGCAGTATGATTACTCAAGAACGCAATCTGTGTTCCATCTGGTGACCATACAGGCGAAGACTCATCAAAATTACCTTTGGTAAGAGTATCTATTTTCTTTGTAGCGATGTCATACAAATACAAATGGGTGTAGCTTTTAGTGATATAACCCTCCACATCTCTTTTGAATTGAAAACGGTCGATGACAATCGGTTTAGGAGATTTTGATTTTGAAGTATCTGCGGAGGTTTTAATCACCAACGCAATTTTTTTACCATCTGGCGACCATGCATAATCATTCAAATCACCTTTTTTTAAATCGGTCAGTTGTTTCCCTTCGCCACCTCTTCTATCCATTAGCCAAATTTGGCTACTTGTCAGCCCATTTCTTGACGAAATAAAAGAGAGATATTTGCCATCGGGACTCCAACGTGCTTGCGATTCACCGTCTGGGCTATTCGTTAATTGAATAGTCTCTTTACCATCCCACGAAACCATGTAAATATCTGCATTGCGTTTATTTTTAGCTGAGTCAATCGCTGAAAGCGTATAACTTACCCAGTTTCCTTCGGGTGAAATCTGCGCATCAGAAACAGTTTTTAAACGATAGACATCCGTTGGTTTGAGGGGACGTTTTGTGGGTGCTTGTGCTTGTAAACCAAGGCTTGTAAATAACGAAAAGGAGAGTAGCAATAAATGTTTTTTCATGTTGTTGTTGAAGATTAATGAATAAAATCGAAGATAATAAAATTCCCCAATGTTGACGAATACATTGGGGAATTATTGAAGATTGTTATAGAGATTCAATCGTTATATAAATATTTTAATGAGAATCTCTGGTAACAGTACTGCCAGATTTCCCTTTTAAGAAATCCATGTCAGCACCCAAATGTGCTTGTTCTACGTGATTGATGTATAGGTTTACATACCCACGCGTAATATTCATATCGATTGCTTGCCAATTTTTGCGTCTTTCTGCTAACTCTTCATCAGATACTTCCAGATTCAACGTTCTGTTAGGTACATCCAAACTGATATAATCACCATTTTGAACTAATGCTAAATTTCCACCGGCCGCTGCTTCGGGCGAAACGTGTAATACTACTGTTCCAAAGCCTGTTCCAGACATTCTACCGTCGGAGATTCTAACTAAATCGTGTACTCCCTTTTCTAATAACTTTTTAGGAATCCCCATGTTGCCTACTTCGGCCATTCCTGGATAACCTTTAGGCCCAACATTTTTCAAGACCATGATAGAGTTTTCATCAATGTCTAAATCAGGATGGTCGATTCGCTCATGATAGTCTTCAATGGTTTCAAAAACTACTGCTTTACCACGGTGTACCATCAATGCAGGCGTAGCCGCAGAAGGTTTTAATACTGCTCCATTGGGTGAAAGGTTTCCTTTTACAACTGCAATACCTGAATTAGGCTTAAATGGGTTTTCCATCGTAGCTACAATATTTCTATTATACACCTCCGCATCAGCGCAGTTTTCGCCTATTGTTTTTCCGTTTACAGTCAGGGCATCATTATGAATGATTCCACTCATTTCTTTGATAACCGCTGGCAGTCCACCAGAATAATACAAATCTTCCATGAAATGCTCGCCTGATGGTTGTAGGTTGGCTAACAAAGGAATATGTTGTGAGAATTTATCGAAATCTTCAATGTTTAAATCCACGCCAATTCTACCTGCAATTGCCAATAAGTGAATAACAAAATTGGTAGAACCGCCTATCGCAGCATTTACCATGATAGCATTCTCGAAAGCTTCACGGGTAAGGATTTTAGAAAGAGTAAGGTTTTCTTTCACCATTTCTACGATACGTCTTCCAGAAAATTGCGAAATCACTTTTCTACGTGCATCAGCCGCAGGAATAGAAGCATTATTCGGAAGAGATAATCCTAAGGCTTCTACCATAGTAGCCATCGTTGAGGCTGTTCCCATTACAGCACAGTGACCTTGGGTACGAGCCATGCACGCTTCTGCTTCCACAAATTCTGACTGTGAGATTTGCCCTAATTTATACGCTTCGGCAAAACGCCAAACATCCGATGTACCAATATCTTTTCCTTTGAAGTGTCCTTTGAGCATGGGTCCACCCGAAATTACAAGCGTTGGAATGTCTACACTACAAGCACCCATTACTAATGATGGAGTAGTTTTATCACAACCGCACAACAACACCACACCATCAATCGGGTTGGCACGGATAGATTCTTCCACATCCATACTTGCCAAGTTTCTATACAACATGGCAGTTGGTTTAATCAGGGTTTCCCCCAGCGACATCACTGGGAATTCAACAGGAAAACCGCCAGCTTCGTATACCCCAATTTTTACGGCTTCTGCCAAATCTCTAAAATGAGCATTGCAAGGGGTAAGCTCAGACCAAGTATTACAAATGCCAATTACAGGACGACCGTCAAATTCGTCATGCGGAATACCTTGGTTTTTCATCCACGCTCGGTAAATGAATCCATCTTTTCCTGTTTTACCAAACCAATTTTGAGAGCGTAGTGCTTTATTGTCTTCCATATTGCCAAATAATCATAGTTTTATTTACAAAGCGGAAATTATCAAAATTTTACCGATTTTGTATCCTGATTTTTGAAAGGTATTTTACAAATATCCATAAAAAAACCTCCAAGGTATCTTAAAACTTGGAGGTACATCATTTCTTTTAAGCCAAACTCTTTTTGATTCTATCAACGGCTTCGATTAATAGAGCTTTTGGACAAGCAAAATTTAGCCTAAAAAACCCTTCACCTTTGAATATTTTTCCATCCATAATCCTTACGCCACCTGCTAACAATTTTTCCTGAATATCGTTGATGCCTGTTTCTCTGGCATCAATCCAAGCTAAGTATGTTGCTTCCAACGGTAATAATTTTAATCCTTTATAGCCGTTCAGAGATTGGTATAAATAATCGTGATTGTCTTCAAGATAGTCAATCAAAGCCAAACGCCAATCTTCACAGTCACGATAAGCAACAATGGCGGCATCTTGTGAATAGCGGGTTAGCGGAGGGAAAAACCCTTGTTTAGCCATCTCAAACTTTTTCCTCAACACAGGATTTGAAATAACGGCTACCGAACATCCCAAACCTGCGATATTAAAAGTTTTAGAGGGCGCCATCAAGGTAACCGTTCTATTAGCAGCTTTTTCACTTAAACTGGCTAATGGTATGTGTTTTTTGGAGGCATCCAAAATCAAATCTGCATGAATTTCATCCGAGCAAATGATAATGTCATGCTTTTCGCAAATATCAACCAGTTGCTCTAATTCTTCTTTTGTGAAAACTGTTCCCCCTGGATTATGCGGATTGCATAGCATGAATAGCTTGGTTTCAGCAGTAATATTCGCTTCTAAGGCTTCAAAATCGAACGTCCAGCGACCTGCAACTTCTATCATCGGAAATGTTTGAAGTTTTTTGCCAACCACAGCAGGTGCTAGGTGGAAAGGATGATATACTGGAATAGCGGTCATCACAGCGTCGTTTAACTCGCCATAAGCTTTGCAACTAGCATAAATTGCAGGTACTAGCCCCGGAATCCATACTTGCCATTCTTTTTCTGTTTCCCAATTATACAGGTTTCTTAGGCGTTCTTGAAGGATGTCTTTTAATCGCTCAGGAACAATGGCATAACCCAAAACGCCATGTTGTGTAATACTATTTAATACATCTAATATAGGTTCAGGACATCTGAAATCCATATCTGCCACGGGCATAGGAATTACGTTTTCAGGGTCGTTGAACATATCCCATTTCTGAGAGTCTGTATTTTTCCTATGGATAATTTCGTCGAAATTATATTTCATTATTCGATAATTGGTTTGCGTAATTTTAGCATAAATGCTTTAAATCTTAAAGAAAGCAATAAGACAATAAACATTAAGCCTGCGTTTATCATAAACGCTAATTGATAAGAATGGTTTAAATTAAAAACAAATCCAGTCATCACTGGTCCAAGCAAAGCGCCTCCGCCTTCAAACATGTTAATCGTACCGTTGATTTTCCCGGCGGCTTTTAGCCCGAATGTTTTAATCGCAATAATGTTATATAGTGAATAAATACCACCCCAACTTACTGCCATCAATGTGATAGAGGGCAATATTAAAGCCGTATCCATCATAGTAAGTCCGAAAAACCCCAGTATCATCATAATACAACAAATTGAAAAAACTAGGTAAGGATTAATATAATCTGAAAAGATAGAGACGAACAATTTAGCGAATAATGCTATAATAAAGTACAAACCTAAATAAAAACTTGTACGTTTTTCAGTAAAGCCTAAACCAACCAAATGTAGAAAAATATTGGCAATTGTTCCTACTAAACAGTAAAAAGTTAAAAATCCACATAGACAAATTAACCAGAACAAATGTGTTCTGGTGGCTTCTGGATAGGTCATTCCTTCTGTCAATAAATTATTAACAGTATTCAGATTTCCTAATGGTTTTATATCAACATCATTCGGAGAGTTTTCAACAAAAAAATAGATATAAATAAAAATTAAAACGGGAAAAATGGCCAAAAAGGTAAAGCTTTGTCGCCAGCCATATTCGTGTAGTAGGTAGTGATTAAAAGGAGAAAATATGGCACTGCCCAAACTTGTACCACTCAAAACGATACCTAATGCTAATCCTTTTTTCTCTTGAAACCATGATGAAACCAATATGATACAAGACACCGAACCTGCTGTAATCATGGATACTCCTAAAAGAAAATGAATAAAATAGGCTTGATATTTGTTAGTGACAAAGCTATATGAAAACAAGGCAATGGCTAATATTAGGCTTCCAAAAAGCATCATTTTTTTTACACGAATTTTATCAATAATAATTCCAGAAACTAAAATGAAAAATAAAGTAACGCTATTAGTGATGGATTCGCGAAGTTTTAATTCATCTCTTTTCCAGTGAAATTCAGAGATAAAAGCATTATCAAAAACTGAGAGGGAAGTAGTAGTTAATCCATTGATGACAACGAGAATCAATAAACCAGAAAAACAAATAAGCCAAGGATAAAAAATTTTCTTTTCGTAAAGGATTTTGTTCATAATTTCTGAATTTATGGAGATACCCAAATTTAATGTATATACATCATATCATTAAACTATTCAGTTGCGTTACAGGTTCATTTTTAAGTATTAAATGAGGCAAATAAAAAATAAGCTTAAAAAATAAAAAAATATTCTTGGAATATCCATACAATAGTTGTTAATACTTGTGGTATTTTTACTCATTGTTTTATTATAATTATACTAACCACTCCGGATTATATTGTAAATCAGCTAATTACACTTAGCTGAAGATTGAAATTATACAAAAGTTATACCACATATAAAGGTGATTTTATGATTAAAAATGATAAAATATCAAAAAAATGATTAAATTTTGGCTCAAAAAGCAAAATATAGCCAATATTTAGTTTTTTCTTTTAAAACAGTCATTTTTATCTGAATTTCCTTTTTCATAGCTTTACTATATAATTCACTCAACAAAATGTTATAATCCTTAATGTTTTTTTTACCACTATGAATATTATATCAAAACTAAGTCTGATTTGGTTAATCTTTCTCTTCCATGTTACTAATGCTCAATACCTTGAACCTTCGTTAGACCGTGCGCCGTCAAATTGGTTCAACCTAGATTTCTTGGATGATAAAGTAAGAGGAATAAGTACCGAAAAAGCTTATAGAGATATACTAAGAACCAAAAAATCAAAACCTGTTATCGTTGCTATTATTGATTCTGGAGTAGATATTCTTCATGAAGATTTATGTAATAAAATCTGGGTTAATACTAAAGAGATACCTAATAATGGTATTGATGATGATAACAATGGGTATATTGATGATATTCATGGATGGGATTTTTTAGGAAATAAAGCAGGTGAAGATATCGCTAAAGAGAGTCTGGAAATTACGCGTGAATTTGCTAGACTTCAAAAGAAGTATCAAGCTAAAGTAGATGTAGAAAAACTGTCTGCTAGCGAAAAAGAAGAATATAATTTATACAAGAAATATAAACTAGCGTATGAAAGTAAAGTAAGTGAAGTAAAAGAGCAAGGTACTTTTGTAATTAATTTATACCACAAATTTATTGAAGCGAAATTCTCGCTTTGCAAGCATTTAGGCGTAAAAGATATTACAAAGGAAGAGTTAACTAAAATAGGTAGTAAAGACACGGAGGAGTTAAAAAAAGCTAAAAGAGTATTTGAACTGATTTTGGATTTAGGACAGGATGAAGCCAAACTTCGAGAGGCTTTTGAATATTATGATACTCAATTAAATTATGGCATCAACTTAACGTATAATCCTAGAGATTTGATTGGTGATGACGTTAATAATATCCATGATAGAAATTATGGCAATAACGAAGTAAAAGGTCCAGATGCACACCACGGAACGCACGTAGCAGGAATCGTGGCGGCTAATAGGAATAATGATTTAGGTATTGCAGGTGTAGCCGATAATGTTCAGATTATGGTAGTTAGGGCATTGCCTGATGGTGACGAGCGTGATAAGGATGTAGTGAATGCTATTTTATATGCAGTTGAAAATGGAGCGAAAGTGATTAATATGAGCTTCGGAAAAACAGTTTCTCCGCAAAAAAGTGCAGTTGATGACGCTGTAAAATTTGCTCAGTCGAAAGGTGTTTTATTAATTCATGCGGCGGGGAATGAAAATGAAGACATTGATACGAAAGAAAATTATCCAACAAAACGATTTTTGGATGGCGGTGAAGCCGATAACTGGATTGAAGTAGGAGCGACGTCTTGGATGCAATCGCCCAATACAGTGGCTGAGTTTTCAAATTATGGACAGAAAACGGTTGATGTTTTTGCTCCTGGTGTAGACATTCAATCTACTGTAGTGGGTTCAAAATATGAAGATTTAAGTGGCACAAGTATGGCTGCACCCGTTGTAAGTGGCTTAGCTGCATTATTGATTTCGTATTATCCTGAGCTTGATTATAAACAAATAAAGCAAATCATTCTGGAGTCATCAATCAAACTAACGCAATTAAAAGTTGCTCGTCCGGGTTCGTCTGAATTAATAGAATTTGGAAAGCTTTCTACCAGCGGAGGAATAGTGAATGCTTACGAAGCTGTAAAGATGGCTGAAAAAATAAAAGAAAATACGACTAAAAATTAGTGCTATTTCGTTGATTTTAATAAATGTCAATTAACATATTGAATTTATCAATTCATTCTGAAGCAATAATTAGTATTTTATTGAAATATTGGTTATTTTTCAAAAACTTTTGTCAGAAAAAAACAAGATGGGTTTTAATAAAATTAGCTTGCTTTATACGTGGCAATAGTAAAATATAATGACATTTTTCATCAATGAATAATTTTTCTTGTAAACGTTAATTAAGACAAGAGCTTCAGATTAACCTTCAAACCATGTCTATCGTTAGCAATAATATAAAGTATCTTCGTCGATTAAATGGACTTACTCAAGAACAATTCTCACGTAGAATTGGTATTAAGCGTTCTCTGCTTGGAGCTTACGAAGAGGCCAGAGCAAACCCAAATTTAGAAAACCTGAAAACCATCGCTCAGGTATTTGGCACATCGGTTGATTCGCTGATAAAGACTGATATTAGAAAAATCAGGGAGACTCCAGGTATAAGTTTGGGACAAAGTACTACTGGAATCATGGAACAAGTAAAAGTACCAGTAAATGATACAGTGGGTACTTTTCAGAAAAAAGAAGTTGAAGCACAGCCTATTGCTAAAATTATTGATGAGTATTTTCAAGAAAAGGAAGAAGACAAGCAACCTATACGTACAGAGAAACAATTTGTACCTAATAGGCTAAATTATAATATTTCAGAAAAAACTTTCCAGTCATTTACTGATAATCAGTATACTAACAATAATAAACCGCTTAGCGAAAGTCCACAAAAGAGTTTTGAAATTAGGATTCCTTATGTAAAAAGAAGTCAGATTAAAGATTATTTAGCTAATTATACTAAATCGGAGTATATCAAGACATTAGCTACATTCTCCCTTCCATTTGTGAGCTCTGAAAAAAGCAGGGCTTTTGAAATGGGCAGTGATTTTCCTTTACAAAACTCAGTAGTAATTGGCAATGCCATCGAACACTGGACAAATATTCTGGATGGCAAATTTTATATTTTGATTACGCCACAACAAGGGATTATTTATCGAAGAGTTTATAATCAAATAAAAGTAAAAGGCACTTTGTTACTAAGTTCTGATGATTCCTCTATTCCAAGTTTTGAAATTTCATTGAAATCAATTGCTGAGATTTGGGAAGTGTCTGCTTTTATCAGCAAAGAACTTCCAGAACCTAGAATCTCTTTAGAACGAGCAAAATCTTTGATTGAAGAATTAAGTTTAGAACTCAATCAGTTGAAATAAAGAAAAATGCCTGCAAAATTAATTTTGCAGGCATTTTTCTTTATTGCTTTGGTCGAAATTCTTTCATAATCTCTTGATTACAAACAAGGTAAGGCCCTTCAAGTAAATCAATACAATAAGGAACGGCAGGAAAAACAGCATCCAAACATTGGCGAATAGCTTTAGGTTTTCCGGGTAAATTGATGATTAATGATTTTCCTCTGATTCCAGCCGTTTGGCGTGACAAAATGGCTGTGGGAACATATTTCAGACTTTCCATCCTCATTAACTCGCCGAAGCCAGGCATCATCTTTTCACAAACAGCCTCGGTTGCTTCTGGGGTTACATCTCTTTTACTCGGCCCAGTTCCTCCTGTTGTTACTATCAAGCAACAATTGTGCGTGTCCGCCATTTCGATGAGCGTTTCAGAAATTAAAAACTGCTCATCTGGAATTACTTTGTAAACAGTTTCAAATGTGGAGACTAAATATTCTTTTAATGTTTCAACAACGGCTTTTCCGGGAATGTCCTCATAAATACCAGCACTTGCTCGGTCTGAAATATTAATTACCCCAATTTTAATAAGTTCTTGCATATATTTAAGCGATACTTGGTAAATGTTTTCTTTCAAATTTTTAAATATAACTTAAAATTCTTTGAGGACTAGTATTTGATGAGTTAATTTGTAAGATTCAGCGTTAGTGTTATGTCATTTAAACTTTACTCTTTATTCAAATGCTTTTATTCCAGTCTCAATTATCAAAAGGTACCGAAAACTTATTTTCTTTATTATTCCTTATTTTACTATTGGGGGCATTGTATATTGCCTTCAAGATTTTCAATAAGAATAGATAAAACAATTATGGCTTTTTTATCCCATCCCAGCAAGTGAAAAATGCCATTTCGAGGTCTGATGAAGTCATTAAAAACTCCCCTGATAAACGAAGTTTAATCAAAGAACTTGCACTTCCAGTAACCATAGCAATGAGTATTTTAGGAGGGATGTCTCTAACCACTTGTGTGAAAACAGCTTTTCTTAGAAAATCATAAATTGGTTGTTCTAATCTAACAATGTCTTCTTTTTGGAGCATACTAATGTACGGAGAATTCATAAATTGTTCTAAGAAATAGAACTCTTTAGGATTAGTATAATAGTAATTAATCATTTGCAGATAAAAACTACGGAAGCGATCTTTGAAAGGTTTTGAAGGATCATCATTTTTAAATATATTCTGAATCGATTTTTCACGTTTATAGACATAGAGTGCGCAAATGAGTTCGTCTTTACTTTTGAAATAATGATAAATTGTTCCTGCAGCTACATTTGCTTTTTTGGCTACTTCAGACATGGGTGAACTGTGGAATCCATGTTTTGATATTAATTCGAGGGTTGCTTGAAAAATGGCTTCTTTTTTGTCGAAATCTTTAACAGTATTCATAAAATAGTGGAAGGAAGGTAAAATGGGTTTTAGACTCAGTGTGTAAGTGATTAATTGAAATTAGGCTTTAAATATAGATTAAAATTAGGAATAATTAAGTATTTAATTAAATTTCTTAATGATGAATCTATCCTGATTAATTATTTTAGTGTTATCTATATTTTTTTATTTTAATCTATGTGATTAACCTTTTAAAAATATTTAAAAACTAATCAAAAAATGTATATTTGAAAAATGCACTTAACTTTAAGTGATTGCATTAATTTTAAGCCTTTAATTAAATGAAAGTAAGAAATCCAAGAACTGGTTTATATGATTATGAAATATCTCAACTCTCTTTTGAAACACTCAAGATAAAAGCTGATGCAATGCGTCATGCCCAAAAAAGCTGGCAGGCTATCGGTATTGAGCAAAGAATAAAAACAATTCAGCGTTGGAAAAAAGTCTTGGAAAGACATCTTGAAGAACTTACCGAAGTATTGATATTAGATACTGGTAGAAAAATAGAAACTGTTTATGAAATAAATTTAGTATTGGTTGCCATCGACCAATTTTGTGATTTAGCACAGGATTATTTTAAAGTAGAAGTCCAAACTATTCTTCATAATAATACTTATCATATCGAAGAATATTCCGACCCCTTCGAGCTAGTCGGGATTATCAGTACTTGGCAATTTCCTTTTCAGAGTGCAATGATGCAGGCTATCCCAGCACTTTTAGCTGGAAATAGTGTATTGGTGAAGCCTTCTGAAAAAACGCCAAGGTTTGTTCGGGTGCTTGAAAAAACAATTAGCCAAATACCGCATTTTAATAATTTATTGCATTTTATTGAAGGTGAAAAAGAAGTAGGAGAAATGCTTTGTAGCATTACCGATTTAATTTGCTTTACTGGGTCAGAAGAGAAAGCTAGAAAAGTATTTGAAACAAGTGCTAAACATTTTGTACCTGCACAGTTAACATTTGGAGGAAAAGGAGCTGCTATCGTTACAGAAACAGCAGATATTGAGAGTGCCTCATCTGCTATTCTATGGGGCGGAACTTTCAACGCAGGTCAATCATTAGAGTCTATCGAAAGAGTATACGTTCATCGCAATATCCATTCACAGTTTTTATCAAGATTGGTTGGTAAAAGCAATTTATTGACGCTGAACTATCCTAACATTGAGTATGGACAAATAGGGCCTATCATTACAGAAAAACAAGCTACGAATATCAACGAACAATTGGCTGATGCTGTCAAGAAAGGGGCAGTCATCGTAGCGGGTTCTGAAAAATGTATTGTTCAAAAAGGAAGTATTTATTGTCGTCCTACTATTCTAACGAATGTGAGTCACCACATGAAAATCATGAAAGAAATGACATTTGGCCCCATTTTGCCTGTAAAATCATTCTTGAATGAAACGCAGGCACTTGATTTCGCCAATGATTCAAACAGTACTTTTAACTGTTCCGTTTTTGCTGGCAAAGACAGTGAGGCCATGAAAATAGCGCGTAGAATAAAAAGTAAATCTATTACCATTAACGACGTTTATATGGGTAATAGATTCTATAGAAATGAAAAAAGCTCCACAAACGCTGCCGAAACTAAGGCAGAGAATATTGGAACTTTTTCGTTTAAGAAATTCTTGAACCATAAAAATTTAATGTTCAAGAAATAACATTGAAAGCTGGCATTATGCTGAGACTATTATTCTAATTTGAATCTAGCCACCATGATGCCAGTCTGATTTTTTTTAGGAGCCATATATTCTGCCAATGGCCTGTCGGTTACCATTACTCTTTTGAACTCCGAAGAAGCATGAAGTAAATACACCCGTTTGTCTTGCAATCTGATAGCAAAACCTTCATGGGTAATATCTAATCCATCAATATTGGTTGTAATCCCGATAATATCACCATTCATGATTTTATCTTCGATACTTCTGATTTTAGCTTTTGGGATAAAATAAAAATCTTGATTACTGATTTTATTCTCTACCTTCTTTATTTTTTCTTGTAGTGCTACATTAGCTGCGTTAGGGTTTTTATCCCAGTGCGAGCTCATGAAATTTATTTCCTTTTTTATAGGAACACCCCCTAACGAACTAGTGATGTCATCTAAAAGTCCGTCTTTGTTGTGGGTATAAATCCAATCGGAAAAATAATGAATTCTTGATTCATATCCCTTTATTTGCCCTTTGTTATAATATCTGAGGCGTTTTAAATAATATTGGAATTTTTCAAAAGAAATATCATTTTTACGATACGTCAAGCCCATGGCTACACAGCTTTCCACAAAAGTTGAGCAATCAAATTCCCGTAGGTCTACTACTAGTTTCTCCTCATTAGGATTTTCAAGTGTAGCAGCCTTGTAAGGTCTGTTTAGAAAACTTTTGGCAATGTTTAAGGTATAATCGTGCATATTACTACCCTGTGCCATTTGGATTTTCCTTTGATAAATTTCTTCATCTGATAGTGGCTGTTGAAAGCTAGCGGCTGTAACCAACAGCGACGAAAATATAAAAACCTTGCAAGGTTTTATCAAGCTTGCAAGGTTTCTGTTAAGCGTACTTAAATTACTTTTTCTCATGTATTATTTAATCGTTATCTTCTACACGTAGTGTGAGTAATCCTCCCAAAATCATGAATACTCCCCCCAAAGTAACGATATGTATTGGTTCTAATTGCATAAAATTCATGAATTTTTGTAAACCCAAGCTGGCAATTACCTGTGGAATCACAATAAAAAAATTGAAAACGCCCATATAATAGCCCATTTTGTTGGCAGGTAAGCTCCCTGATAACATGGCATATGGCATTGCTAAAATACTTGACCATGCTAAACCAATACCAATAAATGAAGGCAATAGTGCCTCTTTTGAAGTGATAAACATAATTGAGATTAATCCTAAGCCTCCTGCTGTCAGACAAAGTAGGTGCGTTAACTTTCTGCCAAATTTCTTCGCCAATGTTGGTAAAAATAAAGCAAAAACCATTGAAACTCCATTATACACCAAGAAGCAGATACCTACAAAATTTGCCCCATCATTATAAATTTCAGACTTGGTATCTGTTGTGCCAAAAATGTTAGCTGTAACAGCATTCGTCATAAAAATCCACATACAGAATAATGCAAACCAAGAGAAAAATTGAACGACTGCCAACTGCTTCATTACTTTTGGCATGTTAAATAAACCATTGATTGTTTCTTTCACACCATGCATAAAATTCATTTCGTCTTTTTCTCTTTGAAAAAGCTCCATGTCTTCAGGGGGATATTCTTCCGTCTTTAGGATTGTCCAAAGAATACAGATAAAATAAGCAAATGCACCGATGTAAAATGACCATCTAACAGTATCTGGCACAATTCCTTCTGGAGCAGTATTTTGGACACCAAAATAATCTAAAATAGATGGAAGCCCAGAGGCAATCATTGCCCCGACACCGATAAAAAAAGTTTGTACCGAAAAGCCTGTTGTCCTTTGCTCTTTGGGAAGCATATCACCCACAAAAGCTCTAAATGGTTCCATTGAAACGTTAATAGAAGCATCCATTATCCAAAGGATAGCACCAGCCATCCAAAGTACTGATGATTGTGGCATAGCAATCAATGCAATAGTGGCTAAAATAGCTCCTGCAAAAAAGAATGGACGGCGACGCCCCCATCTTGCATGCCAAGTACGGTCGCTCATGTATCCAATAATAGGCTGAACTAATAAACCTGTAAGCGGGGCAGCTACCCAAAGAATAGGAATCTCATCAGGATTAGCACCTAAAGTTGAAAAAATACGGCTTGTATTTGCATTTTGTAGTGCAAAACCAAATTGAATACCCATAAAGCCTATGCTCATGTTGATGATTTGAGCTAGACTAAGGCGGGGTTTTATATCTTTTGTCATAAAATGGTTAATGATGTAATATTAAAGACTCAAATTAAGAAAATATTTAAAATATATTCTATTTTTTCTGAGAAATTTCATAAATAAGTACTGAATTGGGGCTGATTTGAACTGGAATAGATTGACTAGCCTTTTGTGTAAATTGTTCTTTTTGATTGAATTTACCTTTAAAAGTAGCGTCTTTGCTCGGCTTTAATCCCATTGACGACCATGCACCTTCTGGAACTACTAAATCGAACTTTTTTGTTTGAAAATGGTCAAAATTACAAACAATTAAAAGCTTTTGCTTACCAGAATAACGTAAGTAACTATACACTTTTCTACGGTCGTAATTACCATTTTGAATGTATTGCAAATCAAAGAAATTTCCAGTTTGTACAGCATCAGAAGTATTGACAAATTTGATTAAATCGCCATAGAATTTTCTGATATTCTTTTGTTCTTCTGTCAATAGCTTACCATCAAATTTACCATTGTTCATCCACGCTTGATGTGATTTTACACCCCAGAAGTCAAACATAGTCGTGCGGTCTTCGGCCCTATTAAAACCCTCTGGTTCAGAAGCAGACTCTCCTAATTCCTGACCAAAGTAAATCATCACTGGTCCTGTATGCAAGGTAGCCGTCACTACCATCGCAGGAACTGCTGCCATAGGATACCCTTTAGAAAAAGCAGCCGTATTAATTCTCACTTCATCGTGATTTTCTAAAAACCTTAGCATGTGCTCTGAAATGTCGCCAGACTCATGCTGCCAAACATTCGTAATGCTTTCTACACTGGCATCATCTCTGTTTTCTACTAAATGACGAAGGCCATCATACAAACCTACTTTATCGTATAAGTAATCAAAACCTCCTATTTTAATATAATTATGATATTCCTTTGGATTATATATTTCAGCAATGAAAATAATATCTGGATAGCTCTTCTTTACCTCTTTAATAGCATATTTCCAAAACTCATAAGGAACCATCTCTGCCATGTCGCAACGGAAACCATCAGCACCTTTAGAAGCCCAATATTTTAGAATATTTACCATTTTTAGCCAAGTACTTGGGATAGGGTCAAAATGAGTTTGTCGGCCATTTTGGATATCAACACCATAATTAAGTTTTACTGTCTCGAACCAATCGTCGATACTAGGATGTGGAGAGAAAACATCATTACCCGATACTTTCGCAGGCGTTTCAACATAGGGTCCGTCTACTTCTACAGGAGGATTTACGCCATCAGGAATCTGAAATTGCGTATCAGGTAAATAATAGAAATTATTGTGTGGGTCGAATAATTTCGTGGTATCATCTTTTTCACCGAAATCTTCAACGCCTTTTGGTTTCATATCAGAATGATATACCCTTGCTACGTGGTTAGGCACAAAATCCATAATGAGTTTTAAATCATTTTGATGAACCCTTTCAACCATTTCAGCAAACTCTTTCATTCTATTTTTAGGCTTATCGGCAAAAAAAGGGTTGACATCATAATAATCTTTAATAGCAAAGGGCGAACCAGATCTCCCCTTTACTACATCTGGATGATCTTTAGGAATACCATAAGCTGTCAAATCTTCCATAGTGGCATGCTCGATTAAACCTGTCATATAAAGATGTGAATAACCATAATCTTTGAGCTTTTTTAGGGCTAAATCATTAATATCAGAAAATTTAGTAACACCATTTTCAGCTGCAGAGCCATTAAATTTATTCGTAGTATTCTTGTTTCCCCAAAGGTGAAACATCATTTGTAAAATTACTAATTTGTCGTTTTTGATCTTTGTCATATTTTTTTGGACTATGATTTTACTTTTTTTAGGGTCTCTATCTTTGAATTTACTATAATTCTTGGTTTTGGCAATAGCATTTTGCTCAGTGGCTGGGAGTGCTTTGATAGTTTGTTGAGCATTTGCCCAAAAAACGACAAAAACTAAGCCTAATAATGTTGTGACTTTGATTGAATTTTGAGACATTTTTAGAATAAAATTTGGGTATTAGGACAGATTAGCACAGATTCGTTTCTTTTAGCTTTCTTTTATCTTTGCATTAAATTGCTCACAATTTAAGATTTTATTATTAGGAAATTCTTGAAATTATTTGAAAAATTGCATGAATGATAGTAAAAAAAGTAGAATCCAACGTTTATAAAATCCTTTTTTACCCGAGTTTGCGCTATTTTACTGTATTTCCATTAACCATCTTAAACAAATGAAAAAAACAATTTTATCTATTCTTTTATGTTTCTTGATGAATGCTTTGCTGGCTCAAACCACAAGTATTCAACGTATTAACCCGACTAACTGGTGGGTCGGTATGAAAAACCCCAAGCTACAACTCTTAGTTTATGGCAAAAACATTGGCGATTGCGATGTGAAAATCAATTATCCGGGAGTTTCTTTGGAAAAAGTAAACAAAGTGGAGAACCCTAATTACCTATTTCTTGATTTAACAATTGCACCAGCCACCCAAGCTGGGCAAATGATGATTGAGCTTTCAAAAACGGTGAAAGTGCAAAAAGGGAAAAAGCAAGTAGTAGACCAAATCGTAAAAATAACGCAACCTTTTCAATTAAAAGTACGTGACCAAAAGCCACAGGAAATCAATTCAAAAGATTTTATTTATTTAATCCTTCCTGATCGTTTTTCAAATGGTGACCCCTCTAACGATAAATTTGCCGATATGGCTGACCCTGTTTCCGACCGTACAAATCCATTTTTACGTCATGGAGGAGATTTGCTAGGGGTACAAAATCATTTAGATTATGTAAAAGAATTAGGCGCTACTACTATTTGGCTGAATCCAGTTGTAGAAAACAATCAACCCCAAACTAACGAAGGTGGTGCCATGCGTTCGGCCTATCATGGTTATGGTTTTACAGACCATTATAATGTAGATAAACGTCTTGGCGGTAATGAAGCGTATAAAAAACTAATAGAGGCATCTCATGCCAAAGGATTAAAAATTATTCAAGATGCAGTATATAATCACGTAGGAATCAACCACTGGATTTTGAAAGATTTACCAATGAAAAGTTGGTTGAATCAATGGGATACTTATACAAATACTTCCTACCGTGACGAACCTGTGGTTGATATTTTGCATGGTTCGGCTGCTGATTTCAAAGTACAACAAAATGGTTGGTTTGTTCCTTTCTTGCCAGACTTAAACCATAAAAATGAATATGTCGCTAACTTTTTGATTCAACATGCCCTTTGGACGGTTGAAAACTTTGGGATTGATGGCTGGAGAATCGATACCTACCAATACAATGATTTGAATTTTATGAATCGTTGTAATGCTGCCTTGGCAGAAGAATATCCTAAAATGTTTATCACGGGTGAAAACTCTGTACAAAGTGCTTATTCTCAAGCCTATTTTGCGAAAAATAACCTGAATGTACCTTTCAAAAGCTCATTGCCTTCTGCCAACGACTTTGTACTGTTTAATGCCATTAATGATGCATTAAACCAAGGGTTCGATTGGGGAAAAGGGTTTAATCGGTTGTATGCTACTTTGGCAATGGATGCCCTCTATGAAGACGCCAACTTGAACATGACTTTCTTGGATAACCATGATATGGATAGATTTTATTCTGTTATTGGCGAAGATTTTAATAAATTTAAACTAGGAGTAGGCTTTTTATTAACTACTCGTGGAGTACCACATTTATATTATGGTACAGAAAACCTGACTAAAAACTTTAAAAATCCATCGGATGCAGAAGTACGCAAGGATTTTGAAGGTGGTTGGGCTGATGATAAAGTAAATAAATTTTTGGCTTCAGGTAGAACAGAGAAAGAGAATGAAGCTTTTGATTTTGTGAAAAAATTGGCCAACTATCGTAAAAATAGCAATGCTATTACTACAGGGAAATTAACACAATTTTTACCACAGGATGGAATTTATGTGTACTTTAGATATACCGAAAACGAAAGCGTTATGGTAATCATGAGCCAAAATAAAGAAGATAAAAATCTGGATACTCAAAGATTTTCAGAAAGAATGTCGGGTTTCAGTACTGCCAAAAATATTATGACAGATGCATTGGTGGGAGATTTAAAAACGTTAAAAATCCCAGCAATGTCAATCACGATTCTTGAATTAAAAAAATAAGTAAATCCTTACAAACATAATTGTGAATTAGTGATTGAGTGAGTTGTGATTAAGGTATGTTAAAATTTTCATTTGGTTTATTTCTTAAAAGATATTTTCACAGAAGAAATAACATATTCGAAGTCCGATAATTCACTCAATCACTAACTCACAATCACTAACTAAAAAATCCACATGACAAAGATTAAAGCTTGCCTATTCGATTTAGATGGCGTAATTGTTGATACAGCAGTATATCATTTTCAAGCTTGGAGACGCCTTGCGAACGAATTAGGCTTTGATTTTACTGAACATCAGAACGAACAATTAAAAGGTATTTCGCGCATGGAATCATTGGAATTGATTCTTAAATGGGGAAATGTTACTTTAACGGAAGCAGAGAAATTAGCATGGGCAACTCGTAAAAATGACTGGTACCTAGATTTAGTGAAACTAATGACCCCCAAGGAAGTACTCCCAGGTGTTGAAAAGTTTCTTACTGACCTTCGTGAAGCAGGTATTAAAATCGCTTTGGGTTCGGCTAGTAAAAATTCTAAATTGATTTTAGAAAGAATCAATATGTTAGATTATTTTGATGCCATTATTGATGGTAATAACATCACCAAAGGCAAGCCAGACCCACAAGTATTTTTGATGGGAGCAGAGGCAACAGGTACATTGCCAAGTGAATGTGTAGTATTTGAAGATGCAGTAGCAGGAATACAAGCAGCTAAAGCAGGAGGTATGAAAGCAATAGGAGTAGGTGTTGCTGATATTTTAACAGAAGCAGATTTTGTGATTGCTGGCTTTGAGGAAATGACTTTGGATAGATTGAACTTTTAATATTTATCCAAAATACAGTTTAGCACAGCAAATTGAGTGTTAAAATTCTAGTATAAATTCGCACAGAAATTATGACTTTTACGGTGTAATAGTATTAATTCTGATGTTTTTTCTAAATAATAATGCTGTTTTTATGTAAAAGTCGAGAATTGTTGTTTAATTTACTATTAACCATTTTTATAAATACATGATTAAGCTATTGATAATCAGTTGATTTGATTAGTTTTTTCGTGAAGATAGAGATTTCATCTTTATCTTAATAAACAAACTAACCGAGTATAACCATATATGAAAGACTATCTTAAACACGATGAATGGTGTATCATCGAAGAGGGATTTAATCGTGAATTCAACGAAATTACGGAATCTGTTTGCTCTTTAGGCAATGGCCGAATGGGACAAAGAGGAAATTTTGAAGAAACCTTCACTGGAAAAACACTCCAAGGAAATTATGTAGCTGGTGTATATTACCCCGACAAAACACGTGTAGGTTGGTGGAAAAACGGCTACCCTGAATATTTCGCAAAGGTGTTGAATGCTGCCAACTGGATTGGTATTAAAGTTGAAATAGAAGATGAAATTCTTGATTTACATACTGCTGAAGTAAATGATTTTAGGCGAGTTTTGAACATGAAAGAAGGTTATTTACAACGTTCTTTTGTGGCTACTTTGCCGTCTGGCAGACAGGTGAAAGTTAATACCACACGCTTCAATTCTATTGTTGATGACGAATCGGGTGCAATTTCTTACGCAATTACACCCCTTAATTTTGACGGAAAGCTTGTGCTGACTCCATTTATTGATGGCGATATTAAAAATAAAGATGCCAACTATGATGAAAAATTCTGGGACGAAGTACATAAAGAAACTGCCTTTGCTGAAGGATATATAGAGATGGTTACTAAGAAAACAGGTTTTCATGTAGTAACAGGTCAGAAATTCCAAATTTTTCAAGAAGGCAAAGCAATTGATTTTAAAAGCTTCCCTCAAAAAGCAGAAAAATATGTAGCTAGTCAAGTTACTTTGAGTGTAAAAGCCAATGAAGAAACTGTTTTAGTAAAATATGCTTGTAACCTTTCTTCTGAAAACCATAAAATAGAAGATTTACTCCCTAAAGCCAAAGCTTATTTAGCCAACATTGAAGCCAAAGGCTTTGATAAAATGCTAGTAGAACAAGCTGAAAAGTGGGCATCAAAATGGGAAATGAATGATATTGTGATTGAAGGTGATGTGGCTGCTCAGCAAGGTATCCGTTTCAATATTTTCCAGATGAACCAAACTTATACCGGGGAAGATGCTCGTTTGAATATTGGACCAAAAGGTTTTACTGGCGAAAAATATGGTGGCTCAACGTATTGGGATACCGAAGCTTATTGTATTCCTTTTTACTTAGCAACTGCCGACCAACAAGTAGCTCGTAACTTATTGGTTTATCGTTGGAAACAGTTAGGTAAAGCCATTGAGAATGCCCAAAAACTAGGTTTTAAAGATGGTGCCGCATTGTATCCAATGGTTACGATGAATGGCGAAGAATGCCATAACGAATGGGAAATTACCTTTGAAGAAATTCACCGTAATGGAGCCATTGCTTATGCCATTTATGACTATGTAAACTATACAGGCGATGAAGCTTATCTAGCTGAATATGGTTTTGAAGTCTTATTAGGCATTGCTCGTTTCTGGGCACAGCGTGTAAACTGGTCGGAAGCGAAAAAGCAATATGTAATGCTGGGAGTGACGGGACCAAATGAATATGAAAACAATGTAAATAATAACTGGTATACAAGTTATTTTGCTGTTTGGTGTATGAAGTATTTGATGGAGGTAGCGGATAAAATCAAAGCATCAAATCCTGAACGATATAATGAGCTAGCTAGTTTTACAAACCTTGATGAAACTATTGAGTTTGAAAAATTCAAGAGTATTACTAGCAATATGTACTTGGGCGAAGATAAAGCGTTAGGCATTTTCTTACAACAAGATGGTTTCTTGGATAAAGAATTAATAAAAGTAACTAATCTTCCAGCTCATGACAGACCAATCAATCAAAAATGGTCGTGGGATAGAATATTACGCTCTTGTTTTATCAAACAAGCTGACGTGTTGCAAGGAATATATTTCTTTGAAGATGATTTTGACGCTGAAACCATCAAGCGTAATTATGATTTCTATGAACCAATGACGGTTCATGAGTCATCATTAAGTCCATGTGTGCATTCGATTATTGCGGCTAAGTTAGGAGATAAGGCTCGTTCTTATGAATTCTATCAACGTTCGGCACGTCTGGATTTAGATGATTATAATAATGATACCGAAGATGGTTGCCATATTACTTCGATGGCAGGTACTTGGATGTCAATCGTAAAAGGATTTGGCGGTATGCGTGTTCGTAATGGTCAGGTATATTTAGCACCATTCGTACCTGAAAACTGGAATTCATTCTCCTTTAAAATTCGTTTCAGAGACAATTTGTTGAATATCAAAACTTTTGCTCATGAAGTAGTCATCGAAAATTTGGCTGGAGATGATATTACCATTTTTGTGTACAACGAAGCTGTAGTTTTGAAAGCAAATTCGACAGTAAATATTGAACAAAAAAATGTAGAAGCTGTAGCTTAGTCTACCGATATTATTTTAAACAAAGCCCCTTGAAGGATTTTCTTTTGAGGGGCTTTGTTTGTTTAGTATCTTTCAATAAAAAGTAACAAATGCTTAGAAATTTTTAAGTGTAAAAACATTAACTTGGCACCAACATATAAACAACAATAACATGGAAAGCTTAACGGTAAATAACTTTGTCAAAGACATCAATAAATCGATTGAATTTTATAAACAAATTGGTTTTGAAACTATCATGACTGTTCCTGAAGAAGGAGATTTCGTTTGGGTGATGCTCTCAAATGGAGGGGTAACGATAATGTTGCAGACGATGGATAGTTTAGGCGAAGAATTGCCTGATATTGATAGAAACAGACTAGGGGGGAGCTTGCTATTTTATATCAAACTAAAACAAATTCGAGATTTTTTTGAAAGCATTAAAGATAAAGTAGAAATCGTAAAAGGACTAGAAAAGACTTTTTATGGCGCAACAGAATTTACGATTAAAGATATTGATGGGTATTACCTGACTTTTGCGGAGGATGAAGCGTAAATAATTGTATTTTCTTTTATTCTTAAAATTCATTGAATCCAAATGACCATAGTTTTAAACGCATTTTGAGATAATAAATGTTCTCTAATAATTCTCATTATAATTGCTGACAATCTTCATGTTTTAGGTAGTATTAGTATAATAAATTTGAACTGTAAATCAGGGAGTTAAGTGTTTTAGCTAAAATGATTTTTCAGTGTTAAACTAATAAAATAAATACCAAAATGAAAAAGGCAATTATGGTTTTCGCTTTTGTAATGAGTGTGATTTCGATAAGTTTCGCTCAGCAAGTAAAAGATTATAAAGGACATTTGATTGATGCTAAAGGAGATATCTATTTTAATGGTACAAAGATAGGAAGTGTGTCAAAAGACCAGTTTATAAAAGATGCAAAAGGACAAAAAGTAGGCTTCATTGATAACCAAGGTAATCTGACTGATGGAAATGGTAAAAAAATGGGACATTGGGGAAAAGATGGGAAAACATATTTTGATCCTAACAATGATATTATGTTGAAGGTAGTGGATAATAAAGATGAAACCTGTAATATCTATGATGCCAAAGGGAACAAATTAGGGAATGTGCATGATAGCTATAAGTCTGTTGCATGTGCGATACATTGTTTTGATAAAAAGATGAGCATGAAGGATCATACAAAGCATTAAAAATAAATAATTATTGACAAGGAACTCCTTATTTAAGAACTTAACTCATTCTTAAATAGGGAGTTCTTTATGATGATAGGATATACTATTACAAACGAGCTTACTTAATAACAAAGTGTTAATAATAACATATATCACTTAAGTCCTACTAGAAATATCATTCTTAAATCATTCCTATTTGTCTAATTTGCCTAAAGTTTAGTGCATTTCAAGCATTGAGAGAAAGTTTTAAATTAGTATTGAGAGAAATTTCGTTGTATTTTGTATGTTTGTTAATACAGAATACTTCATCATTCAATACTATATCAATATGAGAAAAATTATTTTACTGTTTTTCCTTCCTTTTTCAATTCTTGCACAAAAATTTTCAAATGCTGAAATTAGTCGCTTTGAGGCACAGGCGAAGCGAGTAAGTATTATTCGTGACAATTGGGGTATTCCGCATATATATGGTAAATCAGATGCTGATGCCGTTTTTGGCTTACTTTATGCCCAATGTGAAGATGATTTCAAGCGGGTAGAGATGAATTATATTGAAAAGCTGGGAAGAATTGCAGAACTAAAAGGTGAATCAGAACTCTATAACGATTTACAAATACGCTTACTAATTGATACTACCGAAGCCAAAGCAGATTATCAAAAGGCAGCACCTTGGTTGAAGAAATTGTTGAATGCTTATGCCGATGGTATCAACTTTTATTTATACAAACATCCAGCAGTGAAACCTGCTATGTTGACACGCTTTAAACCGTGGTATGCTTTGTTATGGACAGATGGAAGTATTGGTGCAATCAGTACAGCCGATTTAAGCATAGCTGATTTAAAGAATTTTTACTCAGGTAGTTTAGTGTCTGCGGTAGCTGTTCCTAAAAATCCTGAGCAACAAACAGGTTCAAACGGGTTTGCGTTTTCTCCTAAGATTACGCAATCAGGCAAAGCTATATTATACATTAATCCACACGTTACTTTTTACTTCCGACCAGAAGTACAAGTGGTTAGTGAAGAAGGACTGAATGCTTATGGAGCCGTTACTTGGGGGCAAATGTTTGTTTATCAGGGATTTAATCAATACTGCGGTTGGATGCACACCTCTAGTAACGTAGATGTTGCCGATATGTATGCGGAAAAGATTAGCAAAAAAGGCGACAAGTATTTTTATGAATATGAAGGCGCTTTGAAGCCTGTAACAGAAAAGAAAATTACGATTAGTTACCTCGCTGACAATGTATTAAAACAGAAAACCTTTAGTACATATTTTACACATCACGGGCCAGTTATGGGTAAAAGAGATGATAAATGGGTGAGCCTAAAATCTTATAATCGTTCTATTGTCAGTATGATTCAGAGTTGGAAAAGAACCAAAGCCAAAGGTTTTGAAGAGTATAAGCAAGTGATGGCTTTAAAGGCAAATACGTCCAACAATACTGTTTTTGCTGATTATAAAGGTAATATCGCTTATTGGCATGGCAACTATATTCCTAAAAGAGATAACCAGTACAATTGGGCTAAACCTGTAGATGGCTCAATAGCTGCTACAGAATGGAAAGGCTTGCATGAGGTAGATGAAACTGTCCATTTGTACAATCCTGCCAATGGTTGGTTGCAAAATTGCAATTCAACGCCCTTTTCAGTGGCAGGGGCTAATAGTCCTAAACGAGAAAATTATCCATCATACATGGCTCCTGATGGTGAAAACTTTAGAGGAGTCAATGCAGTAAGGGTATTAGACCGTGAGAAAAAATATACCATCGACAAAGTAATCGCCGCAGGGTATGATACTTATTTATCGGCTTTTGAAATATTGATACCAGCTTTGGTGAAAACATTTGAACGTGACGTAAAGCAAAACGATTCGCTCTATACGCAACTAAAAGCACCAATTGAAGTCTTGAAAGCATGGGATTATCATTCATCAGAAAATTCTGTAGCTACTACTTTGGCAGTAGAATGGGCACAGAAACTTAGCCCAGTGATACAAAGATTATACATAGACCAAGGCGAAACGGATCAGGTAGAGAATACTAAAAGATTTGCTGCCAATGCTGATGTAGCAAAGTTTATGCCTCCTTTGGTGACAGTAATTAACGATTTGAATAAAAAATTTGGTACTTGGCAAATACCTTGGGGCGAACTAAATCGTTTTCAAAGATTGACAGGTGATTTACAAACAAAATATAATGATAATGAGCCAAGTGTACCTGTAGGTTTTGCTTCAGCATTGTGGGGGTCGTTGCCATCTTATAATAGCAGGTATTACCAAGGAACCAATAAAAGATATGGCGTGGGAGGTAATAGTTTTATATGTGCAGTAGAATTTGGTGACAAAATAAAGGCTAAATCTTTGTTGGCAGGTGGCGAAAGTGGCGACCCAACCTCAAAACATTTTAAAGACCAGTTATTAATGTACACAAAGGGACAGTTTAAGGATGTCTATTTTTATAAGAGTGATGTGATAAAAAATGCAGAAAAGACGTATCATCCAGGCGAATAAGCGTAAATATTGTTAAACAAATTGATAAAACGTTAGGTTAGCAGTATATTTGAAAGATTTTTTCAAATAAGATTCAAACAGTAATTTCAATAACGAATTAAATTAAAATTAAATGGCGTATCAACAAGATTTTACTCATGTGACAGGTTCTGAACCACACCGTTTGCGTACAAGGCAGATTTTGAAGGCTCACCCCGAGGTCAAGAAGTTAATCACTAAAAATCCAATGACAATGGTATGGATTTTGGCTTGCGTGTCAATTCAAATCCTGATGACTTATTTGGTAAAAGACCAAGCGTGGTATATTATTTTAGCAGCTGCTTGGTGCATTGGTGCTTTTCCATCACATACATTATTTATTTGTATCCATGAGGCTTCGCACAACCTTGTTTTCAAAAAACCATCGTGGAATGTGTATGCTGGTATCATTGCTAATTTTCCATCATTAGTCCCTACAGCCATTTCATTTAAAAACTATCACTTAAAGCACCACGCTTTTCAAGGGGTACATGAATTGGATGCTGACTTACCAGATAAATGGGAGGCAAAAATGATTAATAATTACTTCTTAGGTAAAACAATCTGGTTGTTATTATTCCCAATTTTTCAAGTAATTCGTACACTTCGTTGTTTAGAATTAGCCGTAATAGACCGTTGGGTATTGATGAATATTTTTGCTCAAATTGCCTTTGATGTTGTCATTTGGTATTTCTGGGGATGGTCAGCACTAGGATATATGGGTGCAAGTTTTATGTTCTCAGTAGGTTTACATCCACTGGGTGCAAGATGGATTCAAGAACATTATCTTGTATTGGATAAAGACCAAGAAACATATAGCTATTATGGCGGTTTGAATTTAATCAATATGAATGTGGGCTACCACAACGAACACCACGATATGCCATCAGTACCTTGGAATAATTTACCAAAATTAAAGGCTGCTGCTCCTGAGTTTTATGATGATTTGAAATACCATACTTCATTTGTGAAATTATTTTTCACCTTTTTATTTAGTCAAGAAGTAGGCTTATATTCAAGAATTGTAAGAAAAGAAAGAGGTCGTGTAGGGTTGGATGATACTTCAATTCCAGATATTCAAATGGCTGAACAAAAATTGTAGTAGTCATCTGCAATTTTTTAATAAGAATTTTCGTTCTAAATAGCTCCATTTTTGGAGCTATTTTTATTTTTAAGAAATTAGTTTTATCCTAAACTTGTTATTTGTTTTTTTAAGAATAATGTACGAAGTTTGTTAAACAGAAACCCTTTGCTAACCATAATATTGAATGTTTTGAGAGTCCTCAATACATTTTTCGCTGTTCCCCATCACGCAAACATTGTTTTGAAATTTAGTAAAAAAAGCAAATGGCAAAGAAAAATAAATTAAGAATCATCAACTACGTCAAGGATGGAGTGGTACTGAGAAGTGAAGTTGCGCCCAAACCTCCAAAAAGAATTACAACGAAATGGACTCAAGAGGAAATTGATTTCCTCAAAGAAAATTTTCAGAATTTGACATCCAGAGAAATTTCTGATCAACTTGGAAGAAGTTGGGAGTCTGTAAGAGGGCAACTTAAAAGATTTAAACTCACAGTAGGAGAAGAGCTTAGGAAAGTGCGCCAAGCAAGTAGAAAAGGTGTTCCTTCGGGCAGAGAAGGCGTTACCAAATGGACTGAGGAAGCCATTGATTATTTAAAGGAGCATCATTACAGTAAACCTCTACCCGAGATTTGTGAACATTTGGGTTTAAGATATGGCGTTGTGTATAAAAAAATGCGCTCGCTTGGTCTGAATGTAAACCCTGAAATAGCTTTGAAAGTAAGGAAAGAGGGTATTGGTCGTATTAATGCCGAAAAGAAAGCTTATTTTGCTTCTGATGATTTCCTTGAGAAACAACGAAATAAGCAATTAAAGAAACGTACGAATTCTATTAAGCAACGTTTAATCAATAGGGAACTGTCGGAAATCCAGAAAATTCAGAATGAGATAAAATCAGCGATGAAAAAGATAGAGAAGAACGACGCTCTTATCAATAAACTTGTTACTGAAAAACAAAATTTAAGAGCTGATGTCAAACGCTCTGAACTTCGTATAAAAGCCATCACAGATAAATTGAATTCTACTGTTCAGCATTCTGAAATAAGTAATTAAAATACAGGGAAATCAGTGCAGTAAAAGAGGTGTTTTTCATTAACTTTATCACGAACAAAGAATAAAAACTCAAAAATGAAAAAACAAATTTTCTCTATTGGCGTAATACCTCTACTGGCTGGCTTATTAATATCTGTTGATGCTTCCTGCAATCTAAATCATGCAAATGATAACCCTGTTTTAAATAAATCAGTAAAAGCTGGTACTGAAGGGTTAAAGATTGAAACTTTTGTTACAGGCTTGAATGTACCTTGGGGAATGGCTTTTTTACCCAATGGTGATATGTTGGTTACTGAAAGGTCTGGACAGTTAAGATTGATTCATGATGGGAAATTAGTAGATGAGCCTATTAAAGGACTTCCTGCGATTATTTCTAAAGGACAAGGTGGGCTCCTTGATATAAAATTGCATCCTAATTATGCCAAAAATGGCTGGATTTATTTTAGCTATTCATCACCATTAGCAGATGGAGAGACTGGAAAAGGTTCGAATACTGCGTTGATGCGTGCTAAATTAGTAGGTAATACACTGACAGAACAAAAAGTAGTTTTCAAAGCAACACCAAATGTAACTACGACTCATCACTACGGTGGAAGAATTGCTTTTGATAGAGCAGGTTACTTATATTTGACAGTAGGTGAAAGAGGGCAACAAGACGAAGCTCAGAAACTTACGACTTTTCAAGGAAAAGTAGTTCGTTTAAATGATGATGGTTCTGTGCCTAAAGATAATCCATTTGTTGGGCAAGAGGGTGCTAGACCAGAAATCTATTCTTATGGACACAGAAATCCTCAAGGTTTTGTGATTAACCCAACGACGGGTGATTTGTGGGAACACGAACATGGCCCACAGGGAGGTGATGAAGTGAACATCTTAAAGAAAGGTGCTAACTATGGCTGGCCAGCAATTACCTTCGGTATTGGCTATGATAATTCAATTATCAGTCCAGATACTGCTCGTGTAGGAATGGAACAGCCTATTATTTATTATAGACCATCAATTGCACCTTGCGGAATGACTTTTGTTACAAGTAAGAAATTCCCTGATTGGAAGGGGAATTTACTGATTGGGTCATTAAAATTTAATTATATCAAGCGTTGTGTTATTAAAAATAATAAAGTGGTTAGTCAGGAAACTGTGTTTGAAAATATTGGTAGAGTAAGAGACATCAAAGAAGGTCCAGACGGAAATATTTATGTAGCGATTGAAAGTACAGGTTCAATTGTAAAAATTAGTCCTGCTAAATAATCGCTATCGGTCTTCGGTCATCAGCAATCGGTTTTTATAATTAAAAGCTGATTGCTGTTGGCTATTATTATCAATTCTGATAATCAAAAGCTGAATATAGATACATACCTGAAAACCAATTTTTATATTTTGACTGCCGTATTCCAACGACCGATAGCAGACGACTGATACCCGACAACCGACAGCCGAAACCCCCTAAAGAAAAATGAAAATAATTATACTAATTGCTTCTATGTTGTTTCTGTCTCCTTTTTGGCGTCAAGAAGACGAACTCGCTGATAGTATTGCTCGTGGTAAAGATATATATATGAATAATTGCATTGTTTGCCACATGGGTAAGGGAGAAGGCGTTCCTAAGCTTAATCCACCTTTGGCAAATTCAGATTATTTATTGAAAACTCCTGAAAAAGGCATTAGAGCAATAAAATTTGGACTAAAAGATTCTATCCAAGTAAATGGAGTAAAGTATCAAGGCATGATGCCTGAACCCGGATTAGAGAATGAAGAAATTGCCGATGTAATGAATTATATTTTGAATTCATGGGGTAATAAATCGACAAAAATAATTGATGTGAAAACAGTAGAGGGAATCAAAAAATGATTCCCTTTTGTTTTTAGCTCTTGGTTTATTAGACAACTTTACAAAAGTTGACAAATCTTTAACTGTTTAATCTGTTTACTTCCTCTTAAAATAAGGCCAGCCTTTTTTAAAGCCCATTTCCACAATATTTATCTTCGACTTTCCTTGGTCTTCTGCATCGTAATAATGGATAGAAACAATATTTTTGCCTTTATCTCTTAATAAACCCACATGGCCAGGCCCTTGGAATTTACCTTCAGTTAGCATGATTACTGTGCCTCCGCCAGTATTTAAATCTTTACCAGTTTGGTCTAAAAATGGACCTAAAGGGTTTTTAGAACGCCCACAAACAATATAATATGTGCTGTTTAATCCTTTGCAGCATAAACCATTATTAACAAACAAGTAATAATATTCTCCTTCTTGAATCAGACAAGAGGCTTCCCAATCGGATTCTCTACCACCAGCCACTTTTTTAATGCTTTCTCCTGTTTTGATTTTCCCCGAAATAGAATCTAACTCTACCGCACCAATGCCACCGAAGAATGAACCATAGGTCATCCAAATTTTACCTTGCTTGTCTTTTAAAATACTTGGGTCTATGGCATTGAAATCTTTCCGTTCTTTAGACGCCACAACCATACCTAGGTCTGTCCACTTATATTTCGGAGAAGTTGGGTCAAGTGTTTCGTTGGTAGCTACCCCAATGGCTGACTGAGTAACACCGAAAGATGAACAAGAGTAATACAAATAGTATTTACCATTCATAAAAATACAATCTGGTGCCCAAAAATGCCCTTGGAATTTGGGTACATATTCCTTAATCCAAGTTGGAAAAGAATCCTTTTTATACACTGTTTGTAGTGATACTTTCCAATTAACTAAATCGGTTGAATAAGTGGCTTTGATGCCAATACCAGTAGAAAAAAACCAATAACTATTGCCTTCCTTCAAGATAGTTGAAGGGTCATGAGTTTCTATTTCTCCCTGTTGTGCATTAATCGCTAAGTTTATTAATAGTGTGAATAAAGCTACTAAAAGATACTTAGTATTTTGAATCATAGCAATTGTTAGATTGAGGTTTAACCCGACAAGCTATTGAATAAAATAGCTCGTCGGGTTAGATTAATTGTTATTCAAAAACCCCCACAAAACCTCCGTTAGGTTTTAAAGAGATTTTGTATTGTCCATTTGCAGGAACATCAAATGATGATTCTTTTAACAAAACGGTTTCATCATCAGAGATTAATTGTCCTTTTTTATTTTTTAAGAAAGATAAATCAAGCGTTAATTCTTTGTTGATTCCTTCACCATTAATACCAGCGATGTACCATTTGTTACCTGATTTTCTAGCTACAACAAACAATTTGCCTGGAAATCCATCAATAAAACGTGTCTCTTCCCAAGTGCTTGGCAAAGTTTGTAAGAATTTTTGAGCAAACTCAGGCACGTGAGTCATTCCTTCTGGTGATTCAGCAAAATGTTGAATACCTGAAATAAACACGACAGACAGGGCTAATTCAAAAGCAGAAGTAGTTCTTCTTTTGATATTAGGCACTTTGTACAAATTCATCGGCGTGAAATCCATCGGGTCAAAAGCATTGCGAGTAAAAGGCAAAGTAGTGCAGTGTGCAGGCTGTTCGTCAGCCGCCGCTTGGTCGAACGTAACCATTTCAAACCCTTTCACTGCCTCGGCAGTCATTAAATTAGGATAAGTTCTGTGCCAGCCTCTTGGTAAAGTAGCACCATGAAAGTTGACTAATAATTTTACTTTTGCTGCATCTTCTAAAATATCTAAATAATATTTAATCATCGATTGTCCATCACCACCAAAGAAATCAATTTTTACTCCTGCAATGCCCATTTCCTTGATTTTGGTAAATTCTTTCATTCTACCTTCATGTGTCAGTAATAATCCTTTAGGATGATATTTCACTGTATTCCAATCGCCTGCGGAATTATACCAAAGTAATAATTTTACATTTTTTGTTTTGGCATAATCAGCTAACCATTTAGTCTTGTCATAACCAATTCTAGTGTCCCAATCGGCATCTATCAAACAATATTCCCAGTGCATTTTAGCAGCAAAGTCGATGTAATCTTTGGTAGTATCAAAATTGACAGATTCATCTTTCTTGATAATCCAACTCCAAGAAGCTTTGCCTGTTTGGATAAATGAGGTATCCATTTTAATGGCAGGTTTGGCTAAGTCTGTTCCCAAAGTTGATTCTGTGATAGTCTTCAATGAACCTAATGCAATGATTCTCCAAGGTGAAAGCCAAGGCAAAGTAGATTGGGGATTCAACTCGCCCCCTGTAAATACTTCGGGTGCTTGAGGAAAACCGATTTTGTATTCATTATTAGGCGATTCAGCCCTTAGGCGTGTAGCACAATAAGTGCCATCTAAACCAGCTTCGGTTAATAAAACCCAAGTACCATTCGTTTGAAAAAGGGCAGGATAGACCCAACCCGCTTTAATAGGTGAAATAATGCCCGCTAAGATATTTTTTTGATAAAATTCTTCATAAGAAGGATGGCAATGTTCCCAACCAGTTTGGGCGTCACTCATGGGTTGAAGCCAAGCTTTAGTAGCTTCTGGAAAATTAAATGAAGTAATTTCTTCACTGATTTTCTTGATATCACTAGCGTTTTCAGGAAAGAAATACCTAAACGCTACCCCATCGTTTGATACCTGAAAAATAATGTCAAGTTTTTTGCCTTGTGCATTTTTTAGTTTAAAAACCTGACGGTTAGCTGTATAGGTAATGTCGCGCTTTTTAGTAGTAAGGATACTATACTTATCTTTTACCAAAATAGGCTTGGTGGTTTCTAAAAGTGTAAGCCCTTTAGTGAAATCGCCATCTTCACGGATAAGTCCTAAGCGAGACGATTCTAGTACTTGCTTTCCTTGAAAGCTTACAGAATAGGTTGCTTGTTGATTTTTCACTGAAAAATCAACAGTAATTTGATGATTCGGACTAAACATTTTCTGTGAAAAAGCACTACTTGCCAATAGTAAAAAAATAATTGTTTGAAATGATTTTAGGTTCATTGTAAGGAAAGATGTTTTATTAGGATAAAGAAAATTGAGAAATGGAATTTAAAAAAAATCGTCTTGTCGTATAGAATTAATTTTGGTAATTCATTAGACAAGACGACCTTAACAAAAAGTAAATATTATAGTAACTTTACTCTTAATACTGTAAATGAATTCGGAGCTAACGTCAAAGAGATTTTCTTCTTTGGATTAAGTGTGATAGTCTCTTCTACGGGACTTACGTTCGTCGCATTTTCAAATGTATTTAAAGCCTCTGGGTTATTATTTTTCAGTACAATCAATTTAGCTTTTGCATCAAATTTCTTGATACCTTCAAGATTCACTTCACGAATTTGCTCTTTATCTGAGGTGTTTGCTACTTTCAAAATCACTTCGTTGGTAGCTTTATCTAAAATACCAGAAGCATACAAGTCTCCTTGTCCTGTTAGTGGCTTACCATTTTCAGAAGTATTTAATACGTGTGTACCTTTATTAGTAGAATACAATTTTTGTACATAATAATTTGGTGTACCATATGAACGAAGATTATCTACCCAAATCATGTCTGGAGTCCATTGCCAGCCCTCAGCATGTGCAAAAAGTGGTGCATAAGATGCCATGTTTACTACTTGTGCATTACGTTCTAAGCCTGTCATAAAGGCTGCTTCTGATAAAGCACATTTCCAGTTATTTACATTTTTTACACTTACTGTTTTATCACTTTGAGCAGCATATTCACCCGCAAATACTTTTGAACCATTGCGGTCGTAAGAATCATAGCGACCAGCATTTTTCAAAAACCAATCTGGGGTACGATAATAATGCTCATCAATAATATCAGCATTCATCTCACGTAACTCTTTGTTCAAATAATCAAATCTATCGCCATTAGGGTCAGTTCCAGAACTGTTCACTAATTTAATCTTCGGATATTTTGCTTTGATGGCCTTTGTAAAAACTTTCAGACGTTCTACATATTGTGGCCCCCAGTTTTCATTACCAATTCCTAAGAATTTTAAATCAAAAGGTGCTGGATGACCCATGTCTGCACGTACTTTACCCCATCTAGTATTAGGCTCTGCATTGGCAAATTCTATCAAATCTAGGGCATCTTGCACATAGGAATCTAGTTCATTTACAGGTACAACTTCAGCGGTATTGAATTGACAAGCCATACCGCAGTTCAAGATAGGAAGTGGCTCTGCGCCGATGTCTTCGGCCAATTGGAAATATTCAAAGAAGCCTAAACCAAAAGTTTGGAAATAATCTGGTGCTGGGCGATGTGCAAATTCTAGGTTCCAACGGTTAATAATTAACTGACGTTCTTCAACAGGACCAAGTGTTTTTTTCCATTGATAACGGTTGGCTAAATCTATCCCTTCTACAATACAACCACCTGGGAAACGAATAAATCCAGGTTTCATATCTGCTAAAAGCTGAATCATATCAGCACGCATTCCGCCTGGTCTTTTTTTCCAAGTATCTTCAGGGAACAATGAAATCATGTCAAGGTCGATTTCACCATTTCCTTCAAACCAAATTCTGAACTTTCCTTTCGCTTCTGTTTCAGTGGCATTGAAACTGATGGCTTCTTTTTTCCACGAATGTCCGTTTCCGGTAGGATTGAGCGTTGTTTCACCGATAATACTACCTTTTGAATCAATTAACTCTAAGTGTAATTTTACCGATCCTGTTTGATGACGATACAGTACAGAAAAGTCATATCTCAGCCCCTTTTTAATTCCCATTCCTTTGAAGCCCTCGTTAGTAATTCCTAGTTCTCCTTTAGAAATGTTATTGGCTTTTACACTGATATATCTTGGGTTAACAGTATTACCTTGGCGATTTTGAATGATGATATCACCTTCTTCCGCTTTTTTTCGTTCAATTTTCCAACCCATCCAAGGTTTAGCGAATTCAAAAGAACGGTTTTTAACTAATTCAGCATAGATACCACCATCGGCACCCATGTTAATGTCTTCAAAAAATACTCCCCACATCGTTGGCTGAATTGGTGCTACAGGTTGGGTGGCTTTAATATTAATAACGGGATTTTGTGCAAAAGACTCTGTCAGTAAAAAAAGACTTACTGCTAAAGAAAGGATTTTTTTCATGGATTTATTCATTATGTTTTTGTTACTAGTTTTGATTTTTCAATGGTTATCGGTTTTGTTTTATTTTACTACTTCAAAGGTATAAAGGTTTATACTTGCAGGTGCAATTTTTATAAGGTCTTTTTTCTGGATAAAGGCTTTTTTCACAAATACCTCCTCTTTTTCCCCAACTACATTTTTAGCATCTACTGAATTTCCTGTTAATGAATAATGAATGACTTCGTTGGTAGTATTTACATTCGGTACTTTAATCGTAAGTTCTTGTTCCGTGAGGGTTGGGTTTATTACGGCTATCGAAATAAATTTAACGTCTTTAGTCAGTGAGGCAAACATATCTAAAGGATAAGTATTACTTCCAGCATTTATTTTAGGTTGTTCGCCACCAATTGCCCATTTTGGTGCAGGTTGAGGTGAATTTCCATCTATTTCTACAGGAATATTGGCTATATGCGAGCCGTATAACTGATACAATAAACCTGTAGCATTATAAACCGCCGAAGTATCATTGAATGAAATACAAGAAGTACCGAAGGTAAAACCAACCATTTTAATTAAATCTGTATTTCGGAAGATTTCGTTCAATCCACGTGCATAACCTATAGTAACACCTAACGTAGGTTTGGGATGTACCCAGTTGGTATAATATGCCCATTCATCTAAATATACCTGTGCTTTTTTATGTTGCAATGCAGGGATTCTTTTGGCATACTCTTCATAATGTTCGGCTTTGACTTTGATACGATTCGCTGGTCGTCTTGTCCAATCTTCCAGAGGTTCGTCAATAGTGATATATTTTCCAGTAGCTAAATCAAACCTTTCGGTGACAGAACAATAAAAATGTTCACTGACAAAATCAAGATAATCGTTGTTTTGTCTCAACATTCCACCAGTCCAATCTGCAGGTGAATCATATTCAGCAATGATTTTACCTGTTTCTTTTTTGGCACTTTCTGTGACAGTCATTTCATCAATAGACGCACCCGAAGCCACAATTTTAATGGATGAGTCAACGGCTTTCATCTTTTCGACAAACATTCTATGCTTGATAAGGTGACTTTTTAAATCTATATGTCCCAACTGCCACCAGCCGTAACTTTCGTTACCTACACACCAAAATTTTACATTAAAAGGCTTTATAAAACCATTTTTGACCCTGAGTTTACCCATTTCAGTATGTGAATCGCCATTCATATACTCTACCCACTGAGCGGCAGAGGAGGCATCTCCAAAACCTGTGTTGACGGTAAATGCTATTTCAACATCAATTAATTGAGCAAAACGAATGATTTCTTCAGAACCTACATCGTTGCTTTCTAATCCTTCCCATGCGTATTCGTATCTAGGAGGTCTTTTATCTGGGTCGCCTATGCCATCTTTCCAGTCGTAACCAGAAATAAAGTTGCCTCCCCATCGATAAATTCCTGAATGTAACCCTTTTAATAATTGAATAACGTCTTTTCTAAATCCTTGAATATTGTCTTGGGGCATTAATGAAACGGCTCCGATATTAAAACTTCCTTCGCCTTCTCCCGTTATTTCTATTCTTGCATTTGTCGTACTTGTTTTGCTTATAAATGCTAAATCAAATTTTTGGTAATCTCCCGTTAGGTTATCTATTGATACTGTACTTCTTTGTTCGGGCTTATCTCCCCACACTAAGCTAATCTTTATTTTTACATTTGCTGTACCAGCTAAATAAATCCTTCCTACATATTTTTTATTGTGCTGTAGCCATAGTCCCGATTGAACAATTCCATTTATTTGAATATCACTGGTAATTACTTTTGGCGAATGCTTGCCTACAAAAGGATTAATAGAGTCCATTTTTACGGCATCAATTTTCCCTAATGGCATCCACTGATTCATGCGGTCTCGCTTATTGACAGGGGAAAGATTTTTAAGGGTATCAACAGGATAGAAAAATTTGCGGTCGTCTAACATTTCTGCCCATAGCCCATCATCTACCAAATCGCCTACATCTACATTGCCCAAGTTTTCAATGAATTGACCAAAATGATATTTTGTAATTTCAGGTTTTTGTTGTTGAAGATTAATCGTGGCAATGATAGGAGGGAATGATGTGCTAACAGAAGATTTCTTGCCTGTAGCCTTTAACTCATTTTTGCTTTGGGCTAGCGTGTTGCCAGCCCAAAGTAAAAGCAGTATAAAATTTAACAATACGTTTTTCAATGATGGATGATTTTACGGATGATAAATTACTATTTAACTTGTGGTACACCTTCACTAGTCATAACGATGCGTTTAATTGTTCCGTTTTTATGATAGTTTAGTTCATCTATACACACAGAACGGTGAAAACTGCCAGCATCAGGTACTAAAGCACCATTGTGATAAACAAAATAAGATTTACCCTTGAAGTCAATAATAGCATGGTGATTAGTATTACAATTTCCTGCGATTTCATTGATAGTTCCTTTAAAATCCCAAGGGCCATTGATGTTCTTACTCATCGCATAAACAGTTTTTTCAGGGAATTCAATAGAGTATGATAAATAATACCATCCTTTACGTTTGTGTACCCAAGGCGCTTCTGTAAATTTAGTAGGCAAGTTTACTTTCATTATTGGACCATCTAGGTCAATCATATTGTCTTTTAATTTGGCATAATAACAAATGGTATTTCCCCAGAAAAGATAAGCCTGTCCGTCGTCATCAATAAATACAGAAGGGTCTATGTCGTCCCAACTGATTTTTGTATCTGTCGTCATATCATTTGTAATAATGGCCGACCCTTTTGCATCTTTGAAAGGCCCTGTTGGGCTATCAGAAACGGCCACACCAATGGCTTTCCCATGAATGCTTCCATGTTCTACAGCTACATACCAGTAGTATTTATTCCCTTTTTTTATTACCTGCGAAGCCCAAGCATCACCTTTTGACCAAGTGAAATTTTTTACATTAAGCGGGCTTGGATGTTCTTTCCAATTAACCATATCTGTAGATGAGTAACAAAGCCATTCGTTCATCACATAGCGTTGTTCGCGTGTGGGAGCTTCATCATGGCCAGTATATACGTACACTGTTCCATTATCAACTAAAGCGGCAGGGTCAGCAGTGAACTTGTCTTTAATAATAGGATTCCCCGAAGTCTTTACTTGTGCGTTTCCTGCAAATGCAAACATTAATTGGCCTGCAAATAATAGTTTTAAAAGGTTTTTACGATTCATGGATTATATTTATTTGTGTACAAAAAACACTATTTTTTCTTACCCCAAACACTGGTTCCTTTGTTATTCAAACCTGTAAAAAGAATAGTTTCTTTTTTATTTTCCCAGTCGCGACCTCGGTCTACATACACTTGGTCTGTAAAACCATTACTCCACTTTAATTCTAACCACGGAGCAGTATAAGTCCATTTACTCGCAACATCGTTATTGAGAGTACCATTGGCATTTAGTGTTAAAGTGACAGCATATTGAAAGTCGGGTTGGTTTTGTTCTTTATCATAGCCCGGTACTATTCTATACCCAAGTACAATCTGTTCCCAATCTCCCACCAAATCATTACTTGTGATAGTCGTTGTAAATTCTCCTGCAAAACGTTCTGGTGATGCTACTGGCCAGCCATCTTTCGTCCAATATAGCTTTCTATTGTGAAGAATCATAAAATTGGAGTCGTTCCCTGGGCGGCCTTGGTGACTAATATAAAACTGGCCATTGTTTTCAAATACAGCACAGTGTGAAACACCTTGCCAACCAGCATGCCCCATAAATTGGTAGGGAGCAATAATCATTGGTCCGTGGTCTTGATTAGTGTTTATATCTTTTCCGTCATAGTCATAGAAAGGGCCTTGTGGAGAATCTGCTTTGGCTACTCTTACATTGTATTTAGTTGCCAGCCAGTCGTAGGCAATGAATAAATAATATTTCTTTTGCTCTTTATTATAAATAATTTCTGGCCCTTCAATGTTGCCATTATAAACACCATTGGTAAAACCACGATTGGCAATTCGTTTCCCCTTATCACCAGGACTTAGTGCCAAGCCTGTAGTAGGGTCAAGTTGCAATATATAAATGCCATCCCAAGCAGAACCATAGTACATCCAATGTTTTCCTTGTTGGTCAATCAGTACTGTAGGGTCAATAGCATTGGTTTGTATCGTATTATCATCTTTTGAAACTACTGTTAAGCCTTGTTCTTTCCAAGGACCAGTAGGAGAGGAGGAAGTGGCTAAACCAATAGCACTTAGCCGAGGCTTAGCCGATGAAAGTGAATAATATAGTCGGTATTCGCTACCAACTTTAATCACATACGGAGCCCAAAGTGAATTAAAAGGTGTTCCACCAGCTTGTTTGATATAGTCTGAACCTTTGGTTGGAAGAGCATCAAAAACCCATCCGTAAAATTTCCATTCGATTAAATCTTTGGAAGAACGTATTTGAATACCGGGACGAATATCTGTGCCATAAGCTACATCGGTATTATAACAATAATAAGTATCGCCGTCTTTGATAATAGAAGGGTCGTGAACATTATAACAGCCCCAGTTTAGATAATTGGAAGCAGGAGCAATGTCGGCATAATTATCTTTGATAGAATTGATGTCAAATTTTGCGGTGGGCGTAGTAGGCAATGGTTGAACAACTGTTTCAGCCTTATCACCACCACAAGCTGACAACAATAGCATACTAACACTAAAATATATTGATTTCCTAAAGAGTAACATGTGTGGTATAGGTTGGGTTAATGGAAGTTATTTGAAATTATTCCCGCAAGTTTTTGAATACTTGCGGGAATAAAGAAGATATTAGTAGCTTAAATTTTGTTTAACACCAGGGTTATTATCAATTTCATTCTGTGGAATTGGGAATACTTCACGACCAGTTTTGAATGTATTGAATTCTGGGTCTCTTGATTTTAACCAAGCTAATTTGGTAGCATCATTTAACCAACCCCAACGACGAATATCATCAAAGCGGTGACCTTCTAAACAAAATTCTAATAAGCGTTCATGACCAATTTGCTCACGCATTTGTGCTTGCGTCATATTCGGTTTTACAGTAGCTAAATTTGGCAAACCAACACGACTTCTTACTTTTTGGATGAATGGATACGCTGCTGCTGTTTGTCCAGTTTCGTTTAAACATTCAGCATACATCATTAATACATCAGCATAACGCATCAATCTTTCGTTAATACCCGAACGCCAGTCAAATTCATCGGCTTTGGTATCATCATTTTCGTATTTACGGCAGTATAGTGAATTTAAAGCACCTGCATTTCCTGCATATCTTACTGCAAACTCAACTCCATAAACCATAAATCCTGGCTTATTGTAAAACATGGTAGCTACTAAACGAGGGTCATCTTTACCATCAGACGTTTTCTCTTCTAAGAACTCATTAAATACTGAACGAGTTGGTTGCACGTCTGTCCAGCCCAAGCCATTCGCACCGTATGTAATCGCTCTAGCCGATACTCTACCCCATGAAGCAATAGGTTCACCACCCCAGTTAAGGTCTGTACCACCAGCCGTACGTTCAAATTGAACTTCAAAAAGAGATTCTTTATTATTCTCGTTAGCCTCTGTAAAGTTATCGCGATAGTTTGGTACTAAATCATAAATGCCTAAATCAATCACTGCTTTGAATTGAGCCGCAGCTTCAGTGTATTTATGATTTGTCAAATAAGCTTTTCCTAAATAAGCCATAGCCGCTCCCTTAGTCGCACGACCAAGGTCTGTACCTGCATAAGTAGTTGGCAACATATCAGCAGCTTTCTTAAAATCCTCCATTACTTGTATCCATCCTTCTGCCTCTGTTGATTGTTTTACAAAAAAGTCTTTTGTCGATTGTACAGAATTAGTAGGTAACATTACACTCCCAAACATATTCACTAAATGATAAAAGTATAAGCCACGCAAGAAGTATGCTTCACCCAAGATGCGTTTTTTAAGGTTGGCATCCATTGTAATGGCTGGTACATAATCTAGCACTTGATTAGCCTTTGAAATACCTTCGTAATAGGCACCAAAAGCCCAGCCATAGATGGCAGTATTACCAGCATTCAAAGCAAATTTTCCAGAGTTATACATTTGGTCCCAAGGACTGTTACTCATCACATCATCACCACGATTATCAAGTAATAATGGTGTCGAACGCATATAACTTCCATCAATGGCTAAACTCAGGTACACTGAATTAATACCTTTTAAGGCATCCTCTTGGGTCTTCCAAAAAGTAGAAGAAGTTTGTGCGTTTGGATTAACCTGATTTAATTTATCTTCGCATGAAGTAGCTATCAATAAGGTCGCTGAAAGCGCAATGATAACTTTTTTGTTAAATATTTTCATTGTAATAAATTCGTTTGAGTGAAACTAAAAACCAACTTGTAAACCCAATAAAATAGCTCGTGGGTTAGGGTATGAACCATTGTAATAACCCCTGCTAAATAGGCCATCACTTTCACCCATAAAATCAGGGTCAAAACTCTTGAATCCAGAAATTAAGAAAACGTTTTGTCCTGAAACATAGAATCTTACTTTGCTTACTTTCAATTTATTTACAATAGATGAAGGCAAAGTATATCCTATCTGAGCGTTCTGTAATCTCACATAAGTACCATTTTCAACGAATCTGTCTGAATCTCTACCATTTGAATTAGGGTCACCAATGATTGGTCTTGGCACATTCGTATTTGTGTTTTTAGGCGTCCAATAATTTAATGCATCCGTCGAACCATTGCTATATTGCAAACCCATTAAATCACGGTACATTCCATTATAAATTTTATTGCCTCCGCTTCCTTGGAAGAAGCAAGAAAAGTCAAAGTTTTTATAGGCAGCATTGAAGTTTGCCCCGAAATAGAAAGTCGGAATGGTATTTCCTAAGTAAGTACGGTCGTCTGAAGTAATTACGCCATCACCATTCAAATCTTTGAATTTTATATCACCAGGAGCCGCATTAGTTTGTGTAGCGTGGTTTTTTACATCGTCAGCATTTTGGAAAATTCCTTCTGAAACATATCCAAAAATTTGCCCAATTGGTTGCCCAACCTCAGTTTTACTAGCTGCTCCGTAAATAGGGTTATTAGTACCACCAAGTGCTAACACTTTATTTGAAAGCGTATGGAAGTTGGCTGAAACAGTATATTTAAAATCACCAGTTTGTTTACGATATCCAGCCGTGAATTCAATACCCGCGTTACTCAATGAAGCTGCATTTGTCAAAATAGAACCATTAGTAGCACCTACAGATGTTGGAATTGGAATGTTGGCTAATACATCATAAGAGCGGTTATCAAAATATTCAACAGAGAAAGAAACACGGTCTTTTAAGAAACCAAATTCCATTGCAACATTGCTAGTACGTTTGCTTTCCCATCTGATTGAAGGGTCAACTACCTGTGTTCTGGTAGCACCCGCAGCTAATACTCCACCAAAAACATACCCAGTATTAGTATTGATATAAGTATCTGTTAAGTAATCTCCTACGTTTTGATTTCCTAATGCACCGTAACCACCTCTTATTTTAAACGAATTCATAAAATCAGGTAACTCAATATCATTATGAACATTCCAAGCTACACCTACAGAGGCAAAGTTTCCATAACGATTTTCTGGTCTGAATTTAGAAGAACCATCACGACGATAATTTACTGTTAATAAGTATTTATCAGCATAATTATAGTTTATTCTACCTAAAATCGAGCTTAATGATGAGTTTGCATCCCATCCTGTTACGCTTTTCCCATTCGCGGTATTAACAGCAGTATTCATGTTTAACACATAAGGTTCTGTTAATCCTTTTGCACTAGCCTCTGTTCTTGAATAAGTACTTTGCTGAAAAGTATAACCTGCTAATGCTTCAATTCTATGCTTGCCAACTTCAATACTATAATTAAGTGTATTCTCAGCTAAAGTTGTAAGGTTACTTTCTCTTTTTTCGTATAAATAAGCATTAGGCGTTAGGTAATAAAAGCCTAAATCATATTTTGGTTCAAAATATAAATATCTTGTATCAATACGGTCGGCACTTAATTGAAGCTTGTATTTTAAGTTTTTCAACAATTCTAACTCTCCGAAAACAGATCCTAAGAATCTGTTACGCGTATCAGTACCTCTTAGCAAAGAGTTCATTCCGATTACGTTTAGCGTAATGGCTCTTTGTGTGTTTTTATCTGCACCACCGAAACCTCCTAAACGATTTGGGTCGTATACAGACATGGTAGGAATGGCAGTTAACAAACTCGTTACTGCACCACCAAAAACAGCGTGCTCACGGGTATTTTCAGCACCAATCTTTTCTGAATTTGTATAGGCAATTTTAGCACCGAAAGAGAAAATACCTTTTTTACCAGAAATGTTACCGTTGAAAGTATATCGTTTGTAGTTCTGCGGTCCAGTTACGGTAGAACTATTATTAAAGAAACCTAGTGAAGCACTTGCTTTGATTGTTTCAGAACCACCCGACAGGCTCAAATTATGGTCTTGAATATAACCAGTTTTCAAACCTTCTTTTTGCCAGTTTGTATTTACATTGCTGATATAAGCTGGATTAGTAGGGTCGTTTGCAGGAGCAATAGTTAAACCTGCATTTAACTCAGCAGCACTCACAACATTTTGATAACCCACTCTATCCATTACAGAGATGGTTTTAGCAATATTCTGTACGCCAGCATAGGCGTTATAATCTACTCTTAATGGACCTGCTTTTCCTTTCTTAGTCGTAATGATTACTACACCATTCATCCCTCTTGAACCATAGATAGCACCGGCAGAAGCATCTTTCAACACAGAGATTGATTCAATATCATTAGTCGAAAAGTCAAAAGGACTATCCACAAGCACACCATCAATTACAAATAATGGGTTATTATTGGTCAATGAACCAATACCACGAATTTTGATGTTTACAAAACCGCCTGGCTCGCCCGAGCTTTGTACTGTTACCCCTGGAACTTGTCCTTGTAAAAGTTTTGCTACATCATAAGAAGCTGTTTTCTTAGCATCTTCAATTTTTACAATCCCTACTGAACCAGTTAAATCTTTTGCTTTCTGAGTACCATAACCCACCACAACAACTTCATCAAGCGCTTTTACGTCAGATGATAAACTGATATTGATTAGTTTACGACCAGCCACTGAAATTTCTTTTGAAACATAACCAATAGAACTAAAAACTAATACAGTAGATTCGTTGTCAACTTCAATTGAAAATTCACCTAAAGCATTTGTCACAGTTCCTCTGTTTGTACCTTTAATTAAAACGCTTGCCCCCGGAATACCTTCTGAATTGTCACTACTAGTTACTTTGCCTTTTATTGGGAAGCCTGCAACCTTAATTGATTGAACGGATTCTCCTCCTAAAAAACTGGTTTTCTTATCGTTAGAAGCAATTACATGTATATGTTTTTTTACTTGTTTAAATTCTAAATTCACTTCTTTTGATAGAAAAGCAAGGATTTCCGTTAACGAACGATTTTCCATACTCATCGTTATACGCATTTTGTCGTTCAAAAAAGCATCGTTATACGTAAATTTATAAGCTGTCTTCTTTTCTATCTCTTTAAAAACTTGTAAAATGTTCATTTTATCGACTCTTAGAGTCAATCTGGTTTCATCAAAGCTATTTGCTTGAGCGTGAATAGACCCGATAACGTTCAAAAGCAGCAAAAAAATTGCGACAAAAAGATATTTTGAACGTCGTATACTTGGTAGTAAATGAATTTTCATAAATTTGTTATTGTATTTTGAATACTAAATACTTTTAATCCTTATCCTCCAAACGCCAATTTTTAGGATATTTTTTGAAAGGTTTTTATTTTGTATAGTGGTTGTGGGTCTATTTTTTTGCAGAAAACAGTCTTCACAACCTTATACAATTCAAACCCTTAGCTAGTGTTGTCAGAATTTTTTACATTCATCATAATTAGATGGGTTTTGTTTAGTTAATAATTGAATGGTAATGTATGATAACGTGGTTAAGTAATTCAATTGTGAATGAGGATTGTTTTTCCTGCGATTTCATATTTGAAACCCGAAGTGAACGAGATACCTTGCATAACGTTTTCTAAACTTTCTTGTTGAAATTCGCCACTGTAGTGTCCTTTTAGCTCAACATTGGGCAGAACGATAATGTTTACACCGTACCATATCTCTAATTTTGCAAATACATCGGTAAAGTTATCCCCGTCAAACATTAACACGCCATTTTTCCAGCTTGTAGCTTTTTTGAGGTCTACTTTATCTTTGTGTATGACTGAAGAATTATCCAGTGTTCCCATTTCATTAGGAGTAAGATATTGGGCATTTCCAGATATTTTTTCTTCCATTTTCACCTTTCCTGTTACTACCGCCACTTGTACTATTTTTTCATTAGCGTATGCTCGTACATTGAAAGATGTTCCTAATACTTGGGTTTTTACCTTTCCAGTTTCTACTATAAATGGCTTCTTTTTATTTTTTACCACCTCGAAAAAACCTTCTCCAACCAATTCAACTATCCTATTAGTCTTGCTGAAAGCCACAGGATAATTGATGCTACTTCCTGCATTTAAATGAACAATACTGCCATCTGGTAGAATTACTTTAGTCCTTTGTCCTTTATAAGTAGTGGCTACTTCTACTTTATTGCCTGAACGAGTAATCGTGAAAGGAGCGGGCTGGTCGTTGTCTGACCAATAAATACTGCCAATAAAAGCCATAATCACAGAAGCTGCTGCTGAAAAACCGAACAAGATTTTACGGAATTTGACTTTTTTGATTGTCCTTCTTTCTGCTTCTTCTTTATCTTGTTTGAAGGCCTTGATTCGCTCAAACATTTTATTTTTATCTGCCTCTTCAAGGTGAAACTCATTTTTGTATTGTAAAGAGTTTACAAATTGCTTGGCAAGCAATAAATCACTTTTTCTATCAGGATTTGCTTCCGCCCATTTTTGCCAATATTCATTAAGTTGGTCATTGGGCTGCCTAACCCAATTCACAAATGCGGGGTCTTGAAGTAAATCTTTTATGCGTTCAGTGTTGGAGTACATATATGTAGGTTTTCAATTAATAAAGACAAATTGTGTTAGGATGACCATAGTAAAATCAATAAAAAATAAATTTATAGTGAATAAATTGAATAATTCATTGAAAATTAAGGGGTTAACTTTATTAATATTTTTAATTATTTGATGATATTCTGTAATTAAAGGCATTTGTACATAGAAAAGTAAAAGTTTTTATTTTTTTTATACAATTTGTTGGTTTTCTAAATATTTTATTATCTTTGTGTGCAATTGTGTCATTATGACACAAGATTTTCAAAAGCTCAACGAACATTAATAGATGAAAGAAGTATCTGACAGCCAGCTTTGGAATGAGTTTCTAAATGGAAGTGATTCTGCGTTAGAGACAATTTATAGCCAATACGTTAATGTATTGTATAATTATGGTCGTCAGTTTACGAGTGATAGCGATTTGGTGAGAGATGCGGTACAAGAATTATTTTGTGATTTGATTCAAAGCCGTGAGCGATTAGGGGATACTAATTCTATTAAATTTTATTTATTGGCGAGTTTACGTAACAAACTAGTACGTAAAGTAAAACATGAAGATAGATTCTCGAGCTTGAATAATTTTGGAGGAGATTTTCAGATTGATTTTGCCGCTGATGCTGATATATTAAAAGAACTATGTCTTGACCAATCGGGACAACTTTTACAAGAGGCTTTTAATAAATTGCCCGTAAAACAAAGAGAAGCTATTTTGTTGTATTTCTATGAAGATGTGAGTTATGAAGAAATAGCAAAAATCATGGAAATGACTAAAGTAAAATCAGCAAGAGCGTTAATTTATAGAGCTTTGGATTCCCTACAGGAGATTTTTAATGTTGGAGAAAAATATTCGTATCCTTGGGAATATCCTTTGGTGGGTTAAGAATATTTTTAAAAATTATATTTATTTTATATCCAAAAAGCAATATTTCCTTTCGTAAGTCCTTACTTTTCTTGTCTTGACACAAGAAAAGTAACAAAAGAAAGTCAAGAAATTCCAAACTCGCTATCGCTCAAACAGTGGAATTTCACTAAATGCTGACGCCTAGATAGGATAAAACTTTAAGTAATAAATCTTTTCGAAATTTAAACATACTCTAATTATAAAATCATAAAAAAAGCGGACGAAATTAGTTTTTCAACCGCTTTTTTGATTGATGGACACCGAATTCCTACTGTTTGAGCGGAGCGAGTTTAGGAATTCTTGATTTTTTTGTTACTTTTTGCATCAAGGCAAAAAGTAAGGACGAGAATAAATCCAAATAACTTTTTATTCTAAGAAAAGTTTGGAATAGCTCATGTTTATTAGGCACAAAATCTTAGTGTCTATAATTAACATATCCTAATTGTTCGTCTTCGTCTTCAAATTCTAGCTCGGCATCTTTTTCCCAAATCTCCATTTCGCAAGGCTTGCAGTTAAATTTCAATTTGTATTCATTTTCACCATGCTTTAGCGTAAGCGGTTCTACCAACTTTTCGCCCATGGTTTCACGTTGAAATCTGGCACATTTTCCTAACTCGTATTTTACACAATATTTTGTCGTCATCACACGCGCTTTGCCAGGGTCCCATTGCAATTCAAAGGCTTTTTCAATTTCCGTAACGCCGTGTCTTTTATAAAATGCTCTTGCCAAACGGTTTGAAACATTATACATAAAGTCAAGTTTCTGAACTGGGTAAGGGTGATTTGTTTTAGTAATCTGGAATTCTTCTCTATGGTATTCTTTTACACGAATATCAACCAATTGTTCTAATACCTCTCTTCTAATTTCATTCACTTTAGAAATCGGTAAAAACCAATTGTTTGAAAACTCAACTTCGATTTCGTCTACTATAAAAGGTGTATTCCCAGTTTTAGCAAGGTTCTTTTTAATATTAGGAATTACTGACTCCTGACTCTTTGCTAATTCTTTGGTAGTTTCCAATGTTAAGCTACACTGGTGTCCATCTTCATCAATTGCCAACAATTGGAATCCATCAGCCGTTTCAGTAAAACGTAATGAAACACCAATTTTGCGAACAGCGCTGTTTTCTTTTTCAACCATTTTGTTGAATTCAGCATCTGAATTTCTATAAATGACTGTTCCTACTGGCAGTGGTTTAAAAGTATTAGGTACTACTACATTTCCAACAATAATGTTGATTTGTGCGCCGTCGGCTTCACCTTGCTCGTTGATAAAATATAGTCCATCACCATTGTTTAGCTTCTCATAATTTTCAATTACATAGCCATTTGCCTTTATTTCAAGCAATTTGCCAATCAATTGACCTTGTGATTTTGGACTTTCCCAGTTACCGATTTTCTCTTTGCGTTTGTTTACAAAATAGTCGGTATAACCCCTGTTAAAACTTCTATCCATTTCTGGCTCGAAATTATAGAATGTTCTACCCGATGAAGCTTTTTGATATTTATCAGTATTTTGTTCTAGAAATGCATCTAATTTCTTGCGTAAAAAAGAGGTATTGTTTTTAACATAAACAATATCTTTCAAACGTCCTTCTATTTTAAATGACGTAACACCTGCATCAATTAAATTAGGTAATTGGTCGCTTAGGTCTAAGTCTTTAATTGACAATAAATGGCTATTAGCAATTAATGTTTTGCCAGTCCCATCAATCAATTGATAAGGAAGACGACAGTTTTGAGCACACGAACCTCTGTTAGCACTACGTTCGCCACCCGCGATACTCATATAACAATTACCACTGAATGACACACAAAGAGCACCAGAAACAAAGAATTCCAGTTCAATATCAGTAGCTTCGCTGATTTCACGAACCTGATCTAAATTCAACTCTCTTGCCAACACAGCCCGTTTCATCCCTGCATCTTTCAAGAATTTAACATGTTTAGCATCTCTGTTATTGGCTTGTGTACTCGCATGGATTACGATAGGAGGTAAGTCCATTTCCATAATAGCCATATCTTGCACAATCAGGGCATCAACACCAATATCGTATAATTGATAAATTAGCTTTTTGCACAAGTCCAATTCATTATCATATAAAATGGTATTGATAACGACAAACACTTGAGCTTTAAAAAGATGGGCATATTTAACCATTTCGGCGATATCCTCTAACGAATTGGTAGCATTAGTACGAGCCCCAAACTGTGGAGCTCCTATATATACAGCATCTGCACCAGCATTAATAGCGGCCATACCTTGAACCAAATTTTTGGCGGGTGCAAGAATTTCTATTTTCTTTTTCATACGACGATAACGTACAATGATTTAATTTTAATTGCAATAAACCACAAAGTTAAGACATACTTGATAAAAAATAGTCTTATCGTTGATAATTACTACATTGGAGCAATAGTTTCTATTTGGCATTCTTTATGTTCATTCATCTTTTTTATCAATATCAAAAATATTTTTGTCCCATCCCCTGAAATCGTAATACTTGGATTTAGGTTCTCCTGTCCAGCCATTTATTCCTTTTCTAGGTAACAACACACCATGTACATAGAATACAGGAATAAATGTTAAACCTAAAATAGTTAGAGCCAATACCCTACCAAAGAATATTGATATTGAAACAATTATAGTAACTGTTACAAAATACTTTAACAGTTTTCTCCATTTAGGGCTTCTTTCCTCAAAATGTCCTAGGAAAATGTTTCCAAATAGAAAAATGAAAGTTACTAATGTTACATCAAACCAAATTGTGTTTATATCCCACATAGTTGTATATTTTTTTAAGTCTTATTTTTTTATTGAGGATGTTTAAGATTGTTTTTCTCTGCTAACTAATTAAAGTATCTCAGATATAATTCATGAAATAATTCTTTAATATCAATAATAAAATTTGCTACCACTCTCTTTGTCTGAATAATTTCGCTTGGTAATATAAATTTAAAAAAAGTTGTCGGTCTGATAAGCTGCTGATTGGTAATAATATAATGGAGAATATATTATTAAATTTTTGCCTACGCATTACAATATAGTAAAAAACTATATTAATATAAAAATTATCAATTTGATTTATAAAAATCAATTAACTAATTTTGACATGTAAATATTGAAAAATTAATATATAATCTTTGATATTTTATTTTTAATTTAAAGCCTTTAAAGCGAAAAATTACCAACTTTAGTTCAATTAATAAACAATATTATCAAAACGAATAAAAATGGAACAACACTCATCACATCACGCGTCTAACGGAGAAGCTAAATGCCCATTCCATCACGGAGCTACTGCACCAGTTAAACACAGTGCTGGCGGTGGCACCAGAAACCAAGACTGGTGGCCAAATCAGTTAAGATTAAATATCTTGCGTCAACACTCATCACTGTCTAATCCGATGGGGAATGATTTCAATTATGCAGAGGAGTTTAAATCACTCGATTTGAATGTTTTGAAACAAGAAATCTTTGATTTAATGACTACTTCGCAAGATTGGTGGCCAGCAGATTATGGTCATTATGGTCCATTTTTTATTCGTATGGCATGGCATAGTGCGGGTACATATCGTATTGCCGATGGTCGTGGTGGTGCTGGTTCGGGAAGTCAACGCTTTGCACCACTTAACAGTTGGCCAGACAATGGTAACTTAGATAAGGCGCGATTATTACTATGGCCAATCAAACAAAAGTATGGTAGAAAAATATCTTGGGCAGATTTAATGGTACTAACAGGAAACTGCGCTTTGGAATCGATGGGTTTAAAAACCTTTGGATTCGGAGGTGGTCGTGTGGATATTTGGGAACCAGAAGAAGATATATATTGGGGTGCAGAAGGCAAATGGTTGGATGACAAACGTTATTCTGGCGACCGTGAACTAGAGAACCCGTTAGCAGCTGTTCAAATGGGGCTTATTTATGTAAACCCAGAAGGCCCTAACGGAAATCCAGACCCATTAGCGGCAGCTCGTGATATTCGTGATACATTTGGTAGAATGGCAATGAACGATGAAGAAACTGTTGCATTAATAGCTGGTGGACATACTTTTGGTAAAGCACATGGTGCGGCCGACCCAAGTATATATGTTGGCCCAGAACCGGCTGCGGCTGGCATAGAAGAACAAGGACTTGGCTGGAAAAACACCTACGGTAGTGGTAACGCTGGTTCCACCATTACAAGTGGATTGGAAGGTGCTTGGAGCCAAACTCCAACTCAATGGAGCAACAATTATTTTGATAATCTATTTGGTTTTGAATGGGAACTTACCAAAAGTCCTGCGGGGGCACATCAATGGAAGCCGAAAGATAATGGTGGTTTAGGTTCGGTGCCAGATGCACATGACCCAAATACACGTCATGTCCCAATAATGTTTACTACAGATCTTTCCTTGAGAGTAGACCCTATCTATGAACCCATTTCAAGACGATTCCATGAAAACCCAGAAGCGTTTGCAGATGCCTTTGCACGTGCTTGGTTTAAACTAACGCACCGTGATATGGGACCAAAAGTGCTTTATCTTGGTTCAGAGGTACCAAATGAAGACCTTATATGGCAAGATCCAGTTCCTGCGGTAACTCATAAACTAATAGAAGAACAAGATGTTGTGGCGCTGAAAGGTAAAATCTTAGCATCTGGGTTATCTGTTTCAGAATTAGTTTCTACTGCTTGGGCATCGGCATCTACCTTCCGTGGTTCTGATAAACGTGGTGGTGCTAATGGTGCAAGGATTCGTTTAGCGCCACAAAAAGATTGGGAAGTTAACAATCCTGCTCAGTTGCAAAAAGTACTAACAATGCTTGAAAGCATTCAAGTTGAGTTCAATAATACTGCTTCAGACGGTAAGAAGGTTTCTATAGCCGACCTAATTGTGTTGGGGGGAGCAGTAGGGGTTGAGCAAGCTGCTAAAAATGCTGGTTACGACATCACAGTTCCTTTCAAAGCTGGACGTACAGATGCTTCGCAAGAGCAAACTGACGTAGAATCATTTGCTGTTCTTGAGCCAATTGCCGACGGTTTCCGTAATTACAAAAAAGGACACTATACTACTTCGTCAGAAGAAATGTTGATTGATAAAGCGCAGTTGATGACGCTAACTATCCCTGAAATGACGGTGCTAGTGGGCGGTTTAAGAGTGCTAAATGCCAATTTTGATGGTTCACATTACGGAGTATTTACAAAGCGTAAGGAAACGCTTACTAACGACTATTTCGTTAATTTACTAGATTTAGGCACAACTTGGAAAGCTACTTCAGAATATCAAGATGTATTTGAAGGGCGTAATCGTTTTACAGGCGAACTTAAATGGTCGGGTACGCGTGTTGACCTTATCTTTGGCTCAAACTCAGAATTGAGAGCTATTGCAGAGGTGTACGGATTCGCAGACTCTCAAGAAAAATTCGTTCACGATTTTGTAACTGCATGGAACAAAGTAATGAATCTTGACCGTTTTGATTTGGTTTAAGATTAATGAATAAAGCATCCGTTCATTTAGGTATTGTTAAAATATCTAAGTGAACGGATTTTTGTTTTACTTGGGAATTGTGGCAATTAAGTGCTGAGTTTAATGGTATAATTGAAGGTTCAGATAATACTTGCATAAATTGTTGCTTGATCGCTTAAATAGTATACCATTCACACAAAACAAAAACTGCTACAAAATCCCAATAAATGGAACCTTGTAGCAGTTTTTTATTTCAAAGCTCATCGCTCACAGCTGATAGCTAAAAACCTATTTCACCGAAAACTTATAAACTGTAGTAGTTTGGTACGTTTCGTTTGGTTTTAATACTGTGCTTGGGAAAGCAGCTTGGTTTGGCGAATCTGGGTAATGCTGTGTTTCAAGGCACAGACCTGAACGGTGTTTGTAAATAATACCGTTTTTCCCTTTGATAGTTCCGTCCAAGAAATTACCTGTATAGAATTGAATCGCAGGTTCAGTCGTCAAAACTTCTAATACTCTACCACTTGTTGGTTCATAAACTGTTGCCGCAGATTTCAACGTTTTAGTAGAATCTGTTAACACCCAACAGTGGTCATAACCACCACCAAATTTAATTTGTGTATCTGTCGTATCGTTGATACCTGCACTGATTTTCTTAGACTTCAAGAAATCGAATACATTACCTGCTACTGGTTTTAATTCACCTGTAGGAATCAATGTTTTATCTACTGGAAGGAATTTGTCAGCATTCAATGTTACTTCATGGCTTAAAATATCGCTATCTAAATTACCATTCAAGTTAAAATAGGTATGGTTTGTTAGGTTAATAACGGTTGTTTTATCAGTAGTTGCCTTATAATCAATCTTTAAAGAATTATCTTTTTGTAACGTATATACTACTTCTACTGATAAATTGCCTGGATATCCTTCTTCGCCATCTTTGGCAGTATAAGTCAATTTTAAGCTTGGTTCTTCACCTTCAATTGGTGTTGCTGTCCAAAGTACTTTATCAAAACCTTTCAATCCACCGTGTAAAGCATTTACGCCATTATTTTGTGCTAAAGAATAAGCTTTGCCTTCAAGGGTGAATTTACCATTGGCAATTCTGTTGCCATATCTCCCGATTAAAGCCCCGAAATATGGAACACCTTTTACATAGCCAGCAACTGAATCACAGCCAAGAATCACATCTTCAAATTCACCTTTTTTGTTAGGGGCTGTCCATGAAACAACAGTTCCTCCAAAATTTGAAATTTTCACTTCCATACCAGCAGCATTTTTCAAGGTATAAAGTTCTGTTTCTTGTCCGTCTGGGAGTTTCCCAAAGCTTACTTTTTCAATCATATTATTGTTGTTTTCTTTTTTTGAGGTATCGCAAGATGTCATACTAACACAAGCTAATAAGAACAAAACAGCAGCTGTTTTTACTTGTTTTTTCATTGTTAAATATTGTTTTTGAGTTTATTTTTAATTTTTATGAAATCAAACTAAGATTATGATGGCTAATCACACTGTTGACAAACTTATGAAGTATCATGTAAAAACATCATGCTCATTGTTTCATAATGTATTCAAAAACGTCATTAATTGCTAAAGATTAATGACGTTTTGAATTAAGTGTGAGGATAATATTTACAACTCGGTATTAGTATTACGAAGCATTTAATTATGATATGAATATTGTAGTGGCAACTCTCGCAGTTGCCGTTTCAAGTGTAGCAACTGCAATAGTTGCCGCTACATTATAATTAATATTGTGCTTTTTTATACTTTATCATACCAATAAAATAGGTAATGACAAACCTTCGTATAGTACTAACCCAGCACTCACAATTCAGCACTCCTCATTCTTATAGTCCAGCAGATTTCTTATGGTCTGCTAAGAATTTAGCCAAACCACTATCTGTTAATGGATGATTCAATAAGGCAAGAATGGCACTTAACGGACAAGTAACTACATCTGAACCCAATTCGGCACATTTCAAAATATGGATTGGATTACGAACAGAAGCCGCTAAGATTTCAGTTTCAAAACCATAGTTATCAAAAATCAATCTGATTTGCTCGATTAATTTGATACCGTCCATTGAAATATCATCTAAACGACCCACAAACGGAGAAACATAAGTAGCGCCTGCTTTGGCTGCTAATAATGCTTGTCCAGCCGAGAAGATTAATGTACAGTTGGTTTTGATACCGATGCTTGAAAAATATTTGATAGCTTTGATACCATCTTTGATCATCGGAATTTTTACCACAATATTTGGGTGAAGAGCTGCCAAGGCAAGACCTTCAGCAATCATTCCATCATAATCAGTTGCAATTACCTCCGCAGAAATATCTCCATCAACAATATCACAAATTGCTTTGTAATGATTGATTACGTTTTCATGTCCACTGATATTTTCTTTAGCCATTAAAGATGGATTAGTAGTTACGCCATCTAAAATACCTAAATCGTATGCTTCTTTAATTTCAGCCAGATTGGCTGTATCGATAAAAAATTTCATTTGCTTGTGTTTTAGTGCTTTCGCAAGATTATCAATTGATTATTGAAATTACTAGTAAATAAAGGGTTTTTCCGTCAGACGCTTCATTAAGTTTTTATTAACTCAAGAAGATTGATACCTCTCAGACGAGAGGTACCAATACAAAAACCCAATTTTATTTATCTTCTATAAAACATTGAATTCCAACGCAATTCATTTTTGAATTGGTACAAATCTGTTTTATCATTAATCAATACGTATTCTATACCTGCGATTTCAGCGAAATCTGCATAGAATTCTTGTGTAAGTGCCTGTGAATAAACAGTATGGTGTGCCCCACCTGCCAAAATCCACATTTGTGCCGCGGTTTTCAAATCAGGCTTAGTTTTCCATAATACACGTGCTACTGGTAATTTTGGTAATTCTGCGGCTGGCTCGATAGCCTCCACTTCGTTAACAATTAAACGGAAACGTCCGCCCATATCAACCATTGATGCATTTAACGCAGGACCAGCAGGAGAGTTGAACACTAAACGAACTGGGTCTGCTTTGCCACCAATACCTAATGGGTGGATTTCGCAAGTTGGTTTACCTGAAGCAATGGTAGGACAGATTTCCAACATGTGTGAACCCAATACTTGGTTGTTGTTTGGCGAGAAGTGGTAGGTATAGTCTTCCATAAACGAAGTACCACCTACTAAGCCCGCTGCCATTACTTTAGAAGTACGTACCAATACAGACGTTTTCCAGTCGCCTTCGCCACCGTAACCGTATCCATCGGCCATCAAACGTTGAGAAGCAATACCTGGTAATTGAACCATTCCGTGCAAATCTTCAAAAGTATTGGTATAACCTTTGAAGTTTCCTTGTGTAAGGAATGAACGTAAACCAGCTTCAATTCTAGCAATTTCAATTAAACTACTTCTTTGACCACCATTTACTTTCAATGAATCCATCAAAGTATATTGTGCTTCATATTCTTCAATGAGGGCATTAATAGCAGCGTCGCTCACTGAATTGATGATGCCTACTAAATCACCTACAGGGTGTGTATTGACAGAGTATCCAAATTTGATTTCAGCTTCTACTTTATCGCCTTCTGTTACGGCTACAAAACGCATATTATCACCAAAACGAGCGAATTTAGCACCTTGTAAATCGTTCCAACCTGAGGCTACTCTACTCCAAACGTTGATTCTTTCATGAACCTCTTCGTCTTGCCAGTGACCAACAACTACTTTACGAGCGATACCCATTCTAGCCCCGATGAAGCCGAATTCACGGTCACCATGTGCAGATTGGTTCAAGTTCATAAAGTCCATATCGATATCAGCATACGGAATTTCAGCATTGAACTGAGTATGTAAATGACAAAGTGGTTTACGTAAAATTTTCAAGCCATTAATCCACATTTTTGATGGCGAGAAAGTGTGCATCCAGCAAATCAAACCGATACATTTTGCATCAGAGTTTGCTTGAATTGCCATATTGTATATTTCCTCTGGCGTTTTTAAAACAGGCTTAAATACAACAGTTACTGGAATTTTTGAAGACTTGTTGAGGGCTTCAGCAATAATTTTAGAGTGTTCATCCACTTGTTTAAGTGTTTCTTCTCCGTAAAGATGTTGGCTACCTGTAATGAACCAAACTTCGTTTTGTTTTAAGTCAATCATTTTAATAAATATAATTTGGTAAGCACCAGAATGTTATGTGTGATATAATTATTTTAATTCCAATACAGCTACTGAAAATGCTGGTAATTTTACTTTTAATTGATTACCCGAAATCGTTGCTCCTGAAAATGCCTTTGGTTGAATTTTATTAGGATTTTCAAATGAATTGAAGTCTCTTAATTTTTCAGAAGCCAAAATTCTTCCTGAAACCGAAACGTATTTAGTACCTTTTAAATCAATTGTGATTTCTTGAGGATTCTTAGGGTCAACATTTGTTAAAGAGATGTGTGTTAAACCTTTAGCATCTTTTGAAGCCGAAACGGAAACCGCTGGTAATTTTTCTCCTTCAAATACAAAATCGTTAGATTTTACTTTGATTGGTAGCAAAGTAGCATCTTGGTGAACATTATACATTTCCATTACATGGTAAGTAGGAGTGAGGATCATTTTCTCCTCTTTGGTAAGGATAACTGCCTGCAAAACATTTACAACCTGTGCTAAATTCGCCATTCTGATACGGTCTGCATGGTTATTGAAAATGTTCAACGTAGCCCCTGCAATCATGGCATCTCTCATGGTATTTTGTTGAAACAAGAAACCCGGATTTGTACCATTTTCTACATTATACCAACCGCCCCATTCGTCAACTACTAAAGCAACTTTCTTTTTAGGGTCGTACTTGTCCATTACTGCTGAATGTTTTGTTACCAATTCATCCATCAACAAAGCTTGTTGCATTGTTTTGAAATACTCTTTATCAGTATATTCTGTAGCAGAAGTTTTTTTACCTTCGCCCCAGCTTAAAACTGAATAATGGTGAATAGCTACACCTTCAAGCATTTGATGAGGAATGTTTTTCATCAACGTTTCTGTCCATTTATAATCTGCATCGCTTGCACCAGAAGCTACTCTGAAAAGTCCTTTTTTATCTGCTCCTGCCATGAAAGTAGCATACTGACGATAGATGTTAGCATAATATTCAGCTGTCATATTTCCACCACAACCCCAAGCTTCGTTACCTACTCCCCAGATTGAAACATTCCAAGGTTTTTCACGACCATTTTGCTCACGCAATTTTGACATTGGACTTGTTCCTGCACCCAAGTTTATATACTGAGTCCAGTCTTTCAATTCTTGTACAGTTCCACTACCTACATTACCTGAAATATATGGTTCAGTACCCAATAGCTCGCACATATTCAAGAAATCGTGTGTACCAAAAGAATTATCTTCAGTAACACCACCCCACCAAGTATTGACCATCGCTGGGCGTTGAGCTTTAGGTCCAATACCATCTTTCCAGTGATAAGTATCAGCAAAACAACCACCTGGCCAACGTAGGTTAGGAATTTTTAATTTTTTAAGCGCTTCAATAATGTCTAATCTTACACCATCTTTATTTGGGATTTTTGTATTGTTTTCACCGACATAAAAACCGCCGTAGATACACGTACCTAAATGTTCGGCAAAATGCCCATAAATGTGTTTGTTAATCGTTACTTTGCCTGAATCAGCTTGCAATGTTGCAGTATTTTGAGCATTTCCTATGAAAGAAAGCCCCAAACAAGCCATTGCCAATAGTTGTTTTTTCATCGATTTTTTTGAGGATTTAATTGGAATAATATTGTTGTATTAGTTGTGAATTAGTGAATGGTGAGTTGTGAATGTAAGTGTGGTATAAGTGTTAAATTTTACTCCACATTCCGCACTAAAAACTCTTCAATCATCAACATCCTTGTCCATAATAAGCACTTACACCGTGTTTACGCTCGTAATGCTTTTCAATAAGCGTATCTTTCAAACGGTTTACTCGTGGGTTCAACGTACAAGTAAGGTAAGCCATTTGAGCAACTGCTTCTAAAACACCTGCATTATAAACAGCTTTTTCGGCGTTTTTACCCCATGTAAAAGGAGCGTGATTTCCCAAAAGCACCATTTCTACTTCTTTATAAGAAAAACCCTTTTTCTCGAAATGATTCATAATTTGGAAACCCGTTTCGTATTCGTAATCTCCTTTAATCATTTCATCACTCATAGGGGGAGCGCACGGTACATCCACCGTCAAATGGTCGGCATGAGTAGTCCCTAAAATAGGAATATCCATCTGAGCCTGTGCGAATGAAGTAGCATAAGTAGAGTGCGTATGAACAATAGAACCGATTTCTGTCCAATGCTTATACAACACTGCATGCGTTTTAGTGTCAGAAGAAGGACGGAAAGTGCCTTCCACCACTTTAGCATCAAAATCGCAAATTACGATTTGGTCAGCCTGTAGAGATTCATAAGGTACGCCACTAGGTTTAATAGCAAAAACACCTTTTTCTCTATCTACAACACTTACATTTCCGAAAGTAAATACAACCAAACCCAATTTAGGAAGTTGCATATTTGCCTCAAAACAGGCTTGTTTAATGTCTTGATACATGATTAATTATAAGTTGTGAATTGTGAGTCTTGAATACACAAGACTCACAATTCCTTCTATCTCAAAATCTTACTTCTTATTTATTTTATCTTCAAGTCTTCAAATATTGTATCCGCCAGTCCTCCAGTCTTCAAATCTTGTGTCTAGCATGTGAAGTCTATCACTCTAACGTCTTAAAGTCCTCCAGTCTTCAAATCTTGTGTCTAGCGTCTAAAGTCTACCAGTCTAACGTCTTAAAGTCCTCCAATCCTAAGTCCTAAAGTCCCAAAATCAAACTGTCTGCGATTCAACAAAAGCTCCTAAAGCCTCATATTTTTGATAAAGCTTTGCATATAAAGCCACGTTTTCTGCAATAGGGAAATATGTTTTATCAAAACCATTACCCATCGCCGAAACGGCTGTGTTAACATCTGGATGAATGCCCGCGGCTACGGCTGCATACATGGCAGCTCCCAAAGCAGGCGCTTGTTCAGAAGTAGCGATTTTAACAGGCATATCTAATACGTCAGCAAGCGTTTGCATCACAAAATCAGATTTTTTAGCTACACCACCCATACCAACAATCTGTTTGATATCAACACCTTCGTTTTTAAAACGATCAACAATAGCTTTTGAGCCAAAACAAATAGCCTCGACCATAGCTCGGAAAATAGCAGGGGCATCTGAACCCATGCCCAAGCCTATGATAGCCCCTTTCAATGCTTGGTTAGCATCAGGTGTTCTTCTACCATTTACCCAGTCTAAGGCAACTACATTCTTTTCAGAAATTGGTATAGACGAAGCTGCTTTTGAAAGACTTACAATGATAGAATCTTCAATTTGTTGTTTAATTTCTGGTGCAATGTCAGCGTTTTGAACTGACCACATTGTCAAGTTTTTAAACCAAGCTAATAAGTCGCCAAAAGCAGATTGCCCTGCCTCTAAGCCCAACATTCCTGGGATGATAGAACCATCCACCTGTCCACAAATACCACGAACCAATTTGTCGCCAATTTCATCAAAAGGAGCAACCATCATGTCGCAAGTAGAAGTACCCATTACTTTTACCAACGTAGCAGATTCAATTTCAACACCCACTGCACCAGCGTGTGCATCAAAAGTTCCTACAGAAATGATAGTATCAGTAGTTAATCCTAATTTATCAGCCCAAGCTTGGCATAAATTGCCCATTGAAACATCGGCTGTATAAGTGTCTTCAAATAGTCGTGAACGCAATGCTGCCAAACGACTATCAAATTTTCCTAAATATTCTTCAGAAGGCAAACCTCCCCATGATTCATGCCACATGGCCTTATGCCCTGCCGCACAACGACTTCTCTTTACAGCATCAACATCATCACTACCAATTAATACCGCAGGAATCCAGTCACAATGCTCCATCCATGAATAAGCAGATGTTGCAATGCTATCGTCTTCACGCGTAATGTGTAAAATTTTTGCCCAAAACCACTCCGAAGAATAAATTCCACCTTCAAACTGAGTGTAGTCAATACCACCCCAAGTACGAGAAACCTGATTGATTTCAGCCGCTTCGTTGACAGAAGTATGGTCTTTCCAAAGCACAAACATCGCATTTGGATTTTCTTCAAACCCAGCTGTTAATGCCAATGGGGTACCAGATTTGTCAACCGCAACAGGAGTAGAGCCTGTGGTATCCACTGAAATACCTTTTACTGATGATGGATTTACAGATGGGGCTTTTGCTAAACAATCTTTGATGGTACTTTCCAACCCTTCAAGGTAGTCTAAAGGGTGTTGGCGGAACTGGTTTTTAGCTGGAATACAATATTTTCCAGCTTTCCATCTTGGATAATAAAAAACAGATTGGCTAATTTCTTTACCGTTTGAAGTATCAATTAATACCGAACGAACAGAGTCTGTTCCATAATCAACACCGATGACGTATTGGTTTTTCATTGGTTAAATAATTTTTCGTGTCATCATGACACAATTGTAATAAAAGTTATTAAAAAACATATTTATGAGGTAAATAGATAACATGATTGAAGCAAATCGTGAATTTTTCAAATCATTTTACCATTTAAAATCAGAAATAAAGTTGTGAAAATCGTTGAAATTGTTTTTATATTTTTCGGCGTCGAGCTGATAAAGCATAGCTTTTTTGGTGGCAGAATTTTCATTTTTCTCACCTGTATCAATTAACAAACCTGTTGAAATGATTTTTCTGCTAAAATTCCTACGATCAAGATTCATATCATAGATGGCTTCATACAGTTTTTGTAATTGAGGAATCGTGAATTTTTCAGGTAATAGTTCAAAACCTAAAGGATGTAAAGCGGCTTTGTAGCGTAACTGTGAAAGCGCCATATTCACCATTTTGTTATGATCAAAAATTAAATCAGGTTTGTCTTTAAAATTGAACCAATATCCATTCATCGAACGTGATAGCTCAGAATCGTGAGCGTGGATATTAATCAAAGCAAAAAAACTAACAGAAACAGTACGCTCTACTGGGTCACGGGTAATTTCCCCAAAAGCATGGAGTTGTTCCATGTATACATTTTCAAGCCCTGTTAATTCATTCAATACTCTTTTTGCTCCTTCTTCTAAATCTTCAGTTTCATTTAAAAATCCTCCCATCAACGACCATTTTCCTTTTTCAGGTTCAAAGTTTCGTTTAATCAAGAGTAATTTTAATTCTTCACCATCAAAGCCGAAAATTATGCAGTCGATGGCTAAGAGAATCCTTGTATCATGTGTGTATTTTAGAAGCATTTCTGTTGTATTAAATAGATTGTGTAAATGTAACACAATTTATTTAATACAACAAATTCTTTTAAAAAGAAAATAATTTCTTAAAGTTAAGAAATTGATTTATAAAAAATTATGATTAAAACTTTTTTTTGTGGACAAAAGAAAATCTCTTCATCTATCAATGTTTGTAATAAACGCTTGATACACAAAGAGATTTTATGGAGTAACTTTTATTTAAGCCTACAGGACTAAACCTTTAAAAATTTTTGATTTTCATCAATGGTTTTATCATTTGACTGAACAATAAAAAATTTGGCGCCACAGCTTGGGCAACTATAATATTTTATGTTTGAGAAGTAAGAAAGAAATAACTTAATATAAAAAGGTCTCTTTATCCTATCGCAGTGCAAGTTCCCACAACTAGGGCATTTGTTAACAGATGTCTTTCTTAAAAAATAGAACAAAAGAAAGAATGCCTGTAGAGCTAATATTGCCAATACTGACAATACAAGCGGATTGTTTAATAAGCTTGTCATAATTTATTGTGTGTGTGTTAATGGGTGGAAGTTGAATTTAACATTCAAATCCTAGGTAAAAGTTTAAATATAAATGGTTAGTTATTCAACAAAAGAATGAAAAAAATTAACTTATGATATCTTTATATTCGTTTTTAATTCTCGTAATAATTAAAAAATAAGAGACAAATTTGTCTATAAATCAGAGGTTTATACTCATCTTATCACAAGTTAATGATAAACTTTCCATAATTGTATTTCTGCTAATTTCAATATTTTTTTTAAAATTACAATATCAAAAAGCCTAAATTTTGGTTTTTAAGCCTTAAAATGGTCAAAAATTTATTAGCTGGTACTTTTTTTCAATGATTAGATTTATATTATATTAATATAGCTTGAATATATATTAATATATTAGTGTAGACTATACACGATTTTACTTTGAAGTTTTTAGTAGAAAGATTATGAGACAAAAATAAACCAATAAATTTTATAGGAGGTTAAGAAATTAATAAGAATAAATACTTAGGTGAAGGTGCGTGAAAAATCTTAGAAAGAGAGCATAAAAATGTATTTAGCATTAAGGTAATAATTTAATTTTTCTAAGAAATTATTTTCATTATTCTAAATGGAACTGAAAAGATTCTTTAGTAATATTTTCAGATAAATAAACTTCTTTAATAGTAGAAGCTAAAAAGTTTGTTAAATAATCGATTGAAGCATTATTATCAGCAGGAAGTTCAAGAAAAAAATTAACATTACTTTCTGTAGGCTGATGCCAGCCAATTTCTTTTAATTTATTTAATTGGTCGGTCGAAAGTTTACTTGCTTGTGATAAATATTGATTAGAAACAGCTTCACAAAATACATCTTCTGCACCTTTGGAGCTAGCAGCTTGAATATAATAATCTTTAGTAATGTCTATTACAAAGTAATTGCTGTCGCCACCTTCTTTAAGTATTTTATTAATGGCTGTTTTGATAAGTGATTGATTCATGCTTATGGTTTTTTTGCAAAGTTAAAGCGAATACAATAAAAAACGTCAAAGATTTTTATTAGATAAAAAACCTTTGACGTTTTTATGGATAACAAAATTATATGCTAATTTTTAGGTTTGTTTTTAGCATCTATAATTGCACCTGTTCCTGCACCCAAACCTGCACCAATAACTCCACCAATTAATGCTCCCTTTAAAGGCTTGTTATTTCTTGAAATAACAGCACCTGACACAGCACCCACACCTGCACCAATTAATGCTCCTTTAACAGCACCACTCATTTTTTTCTTTTTGACAACTGTTGAAGAACTAGTAGTACTTACATTCTCGGTAGTAGTTTTTTGACCTCCTGCCGAAACCTTGCTTGATACGCTTTTTGTGCTTTTTAATTCCTGCACATACTTAATAGAATCATTACTTGCTTGTTTAGCGGCCTCAATTTTCATAGAGTCAATAGCCATTTGCTTTGCTAGTTTAAGTGCCTCAACGTTTTGTATCGAATCGATAGCCATTTGTTTTGCTTGCTCTATTTCTGTTTTAGAGGTTGAATTACATGAAACCATCATAAATAAAGCAGATAGAATAATTAGTACGTTTTTCATAAATATAAATTGTTTGATTTTAATATATTAAAACCGTTAAAAAAGCGTTCCAGTAGTTTTATTAGATAAGTGTGGAAAAAAATACACACTATGTTGGAGGTTTTAAAAACCAATAATAGCCTGTTTGATAAAGTAACTTTCATAAATAAGCCAAGACGAAATGAAAATTTGTTTGACATCAAGGAAGGTGAAATTGAAGAAATAGTAGAAGAATAGGGAGGAGGTTGAAAACTTGTTATTGAAGCGGTTTAAACTTTCGGTTTCTGAGATGAATGTATTGTATTGTTGAATTGATTTTTTCAAAATTTACGAAGCATATCATAGCTACGTTGAGTAAATTTTGGAACAAGTTATTCTAAAAGACTTCGTTTAACCCGAAATGGAAAGTTTAAACAGCTTCATTATAAAAGTATTGTTATTTCACTGTAAACTTAATGCACTAGATAAATTTTTTATTTATTCCATTTTTGATTAAAAGAATAATTATCATAAATTTAAAAATAAACATTTTAATTTATGAATAAGCGTATACATTCAATTGACTTTATGAGAGGTTTGGTTATGGTAATTATGGCTTTAGATCACGTTAGAGATTTAATGCACGTAGATGCTATCACACAAAACCCAACAGATTTGGTTACAACTACTCCATTTCTGTTTTTCACTCGTTTTATTACTCATTTTTGTGCACCTACCTTTGTTTTTTTATCTGGTACTTCAGTGTATATATCTCTCAAGAACAAAGAAAATATAGGACAAGCCCAATGGTTTTTATTAAGTCGAGGGTTATGGTTAATATTATTAGAATACACTATCGTAAACTTTGGAATTTGGTTTGATATCAATTTTGGAATTATATTATCACAGGTAATTGCAGCCATCGGTTTTGGGTTTGTGTTGTTAGCAATTTTATTGAGGTTACCTGCCAAGGTACTTGGTATATTGGGTTTATTGATTATACTTACGCATGATTTAATAACACCACTGCCTTCTGGTATTCAAAACCCTGATTTAAAGTTTGTTGCGACTTATCTTTTTGCTTTAAATGCATTCCCATTGATGCCAGATTTTACCTTTGTTGTTTCATATCCTATTATTCCTTGGTTTGGAATTATGCTAGTAGGATATGCTGCAGGGCTTATTTTTGATTATCCTCTCCAAAAAAGAAAGAGGACTTTGTTGGCAATAGGTGCTTCAATGCTGGTAATTTTTGCTGTGGTAAGGTATACTAATTTATATGGAGATTTGAGCAAATGGGCGGTACAGAAAAATGCTACCTATACTTTTCTATCTTTTATCAATGTAAGCAAATATCCTCCTTCATTTTTATATACATTCCTTACGTTGGGAGTGATGATTGTGGTGCTTTCTTATGTTGGGGGACTAAAGGGCAAGTTTGTGAAAATAATTTCAGTTTACGGTAAAGTCCCTTTATTTTACTACCTAATACACTGGTATCTTATTCATGTATTAATGATAGGCATGTTGTTTATACAAGGTTTTACATGGGAAGAAATGAATTTTGCAAACTTTACTTTTGGTAGACCAACAGGTAAGTCAGGGATTGAATTATCAGGAATTTATGTAGTATGGATAAGCATTGTAGTGTTGATGTATCCTCTTTGTGAATGGTATGGCCGTTATAAGGAAGACAATTCAGAAAAGAAATGGCTTCGCTATTTATAAAAATGATAAGGGCTAAAATCACCATTGATTTTAGCCCTTATCATTTCACCTTTAATTTCTTGAATTATCCTTATTTTTTATCCTTTTGGCATCTTTCAGGCTTTTATTCAACATCCATTCAATTTGCCCATTCACACTTCTGAATTCATCTGCTGCCCATTTTTCAATGGCTTTCATCATTTCAGCATCTATTCGCAAGGCAAAAGATTTTTTTTCAGCCATAACTTATTGATTTAAAGTGCCTGTATTGATTACAGGCTTGGTTTCGCTGTCGCCACATAAAACAACCATTAAATTACTTACCATTGTTGCTTTCTTGTCTTCATCAAAAGTAATAATATTTTTAGCACTTAATAAACTTAACGCACTTTCTACCATACTAACGGCACCTTCTACAATTTTATGACGCGCCGCCACGACAGCAGAGGCTTGTTGACGTCTTAACATGGAATGTGCAATTTCAGGCGCATAAGCTAGATAGGCGATTCTAGCCTCTATTACTTTGATACCTGCAATTTCTAATCTTTCCGTTACTTCGTTTTCAAGAGCATTATTGATGTCATCAAAGTTGGTACTCAACGTTATTGTTGCCATTTCATCCTCAAAATGATCGTAAGGAAAAGAGCCTGCTAATTTTCTAACAGCCGAATCTGTTTGAATTTTAATAAAACTGGTATAATTATCAACTTCAAAAATAGCTTTAAAGGTGTCCTCTACTTTCCACACTAAAATAACACTTATTAAAATAGGATTCCCCATTTTATCATTCACTTTTACCTTATCGCTTTCAAAGTTTCTAGCTTTCATTGATAAACTTGTACGAGTATAGAAAGGGTTAATCCAGAATAAACCATTTTGTTTAATTGTCCCTTTATAATTACCAAACAACAAAAGTACCTTAGCAGTATTCGGACTAATGATAATAAACCCTTTTGCTATCAATAAAAGCAAAATACAAGCAACAACTGCATCAAATGGATGTTTGTAAACAATCCCGAAAATCAATAACCCAAAACTTAATAATAAAACAAAAAGAGCAACGTATCCATTAAATGGATTAATGTTTTTTTCAGTGTTCATAGAAGTGATTATTTTGATATTAAAATGATATTACAATAGTAGTATAATTTGTATTCACAAATGACTGTCATTGTATTAAATATCAATAAAATAGGATGAGTGGTTAATGAGATAGATTAATGTGGTGGCACAAAAAAATCCTTCAAATATCTTGAAGGATTTTAATGATTTTAGTGTTTATTTTTGGTCAAAATCTTCAACAACTACAGTTTGGGAAAGGTAATCATGCCAAGCTCGTTTGTGATTAATTAATATGGATAGTCCATCCAAAGGAATGAGCCTACAAATAGACCTTGTGGTAATGTGATTCCATGTTAAATTTCCTCCAGCTATCGTAACAGTTTTTGTTTTGGTTAAATATTTTGCTATTGTTTTTCCGTAAATTTTCTCTAGGAAAAAATAATTTCCAATAAAAATAGCTAGGCTTAAGAACATTATAAAAGTAGAGTCTTCTAATTCAAAGAAAAGAATTAGAAAAAATATCAATCCGTATGTCAATAAAAAATCAAAAATACGATTTAACCCTCTTGCTGGAATTTTAGCATAAATAAAGGAATTATTATCAGGAAGCAACACCGCTAATTCTTCTTTATCTATCTTTTTAGGTTGAGTTAATATTTCCTCCTCATTTGGTATATTGATTGCTAAGCCTCTTTTGTTAATCTCTGTTCTAAGAATTTCTCTTATTTCTGGTGTCAAATCATACACATCTCTGGCAATGATTTTTATTCTACCGTCATCAAATGAGCTGTAATTTTCAATGAGTTGTTCTCTGGTAAGCATAAAAAAAGATTTAAGGTTAATAGTGTGGTTATTGATGTTTGAAATACTAAAATTGCATTTAATCTTCTTTAATTAGCCAATAGATTGTGTAAATTACTAGAAGTATTGAGCCTAAAATTATAATCCTTTTTCCATGCGCTCTATCTTTTTGTTGGTAGATATAAACTCTATCACCATTGGGAAGCGTTTTTTTGGTTGACATAAGATCCCAACCGATAGTAATACCAAGAAGCCCTCCTACAATTGCAAAAAAATATCCCCAAAAAATTTTTGAACTTTGTTCGGGTTCAGGTTGCATCATGTCTTTGATTCTACTCGTATTCAAAGAATCAATAAAGTCTTTATCTATTTGCTTTCCCCTTTCTGTTAATATTTTTTTAGCTAGCTCATAATCAAAAGCAGACCATTCATCGGCTTTCAGGAGTATTTCATAAAGTTCAGTATCATTAAAATCAATAAGGTAATATGAGCGGTCAACTTCTTGAATATTTTTTGAAGCTAAGTCACGTTGTATATTGTTTACTTCAAGGAACTTGTCAGCTGGAATTTTAACAATAAATTTAGGAAGAGCTATCGTCGATGTATAGGAATTCGAATTAGGACGATAATTTTCTGTTTCATATTGAATATTATTATCGTCTAAGATTTGAAGTAATTCATTGAATTCAAGTTCATTATTGAACTCACGGAAGGTTAGGAATTGGTGCATTTACTGAAATAAGTGGGTTGTTATATGATAGTTATTAGGATAGTAATAGCAATATAGCAAAAATAAAAATTATTAATGCGTCAACATAATCATTTAATATTTTGACGCATTAATAGTTGATAATTACTTAACCAAATATTTCGAACTTACCCAGCCTTCTATATCATTTAGCCCATGAACGGTGTCTAATACCTCTACAAAACTCCACGTTCCTTCACGTTTCAATACAGTTACTTTTGTATTGGCTGGTAGCATATCTGTAATGGTTTCAAACTGTGTTCCTGCTCCTTTACGAATATTTACTTGTGTGCTTGTCTTATACAAATCCAAAGTAGCATCTTTACGGCCCATTGCTTTAGCTTTAAAGCTTGTCATCGGAAAAGCGGAACCTGGGTCGGTTTTTCTAAAAGGAGCGATGTCTTCATGACCTATTACATCTTTTAATTGATAAGTTTTTACTAATAAACTGGCAACATCTATCGCTACTGACAATTGTTTTTCTGAATATTCTTGCCATCCATTTTCAGCTGTTTCATTTTTATGTTTGGCAACAATTACATCATCGTCAGGTACAGTAGTTTTATCTACTGGACAAACCCATTTTCCGCCTTGTTTAGCTAATTTCCCGCCGTTTACCAACTCTATGCCTATTGAATAACTATTTAGCCCATTCAAGCCATTCCATTGACTTACACCAGCATGCCACGTAATGATATTAAAAGGGGCAAACTGTGTAATCGTACCGTCTCTATCAATCACCAAATGGGCAGAAGCTTTGGCAGTAGGATTCAGAAACCAAGCAATAGAGCCTGAAGCTTTAGTAGCTGCGGTATAATGCATTACTAAATAAGATGGAGTGTATTTTCCTGCTTTATTAGGAGTAGGGCGATAGCTTACTTGCTTACTATCATCAGTGTAAAGTAAATGATTTAGGATTTTCATAGTCGTAACAGTTTTGAGAAAAGGAGTTTAAAAGATTCTTAATTCAGAAAGGAAATCAGATATGCTTCTTATTGATAATCAATGATTTGATACAAGTAAAACTATATATTTATCCTACTCAGGTCAAATAAAACATAGGTTTTTGCGTCTAATTTTTATTAAACGGTAGTTTAGTATAGGTTGTGTTAAATTTGGTAAGGCTGTATAGAGATATTGAGCAGAAATAATTAGGACAATGGGAGGGAGGAGGAAAAAACGGTTTGATGAATTGGTATATCAGATACCAATTCATCAAACCGTTAAGTAGTAATTTCTAAGTAATTTATGTACAATAAATAATGTTAACGTATATCTCATATTTTAAGCCGTAGTGTCAAAAAGCTTAAAACTCATCACTCATAGCTTTTCCTTAATTCAATATAAAGCGTTCAATTACTTCAGCTACGCCATTATCATTGTTAGAAGCTACAATCACATCTGCTTTATGGCGAATTTCAGGCGTCACGTTATCAACCCATACACCTAGTCCAGCATATTCAATCATTGATAAATCGTTGTTGGCATTACCCACCGCTATGATTTCATCAGCCTGAATATTCAGTCTTTCTGCCAATCTTGCTAAACTAGCGGCTTTATCGATACCTTTCTGCATGATTTCTAAGAAAAAAGGCTTAGAAGTCGTGATACTTTTATGATTAATCTGGGCTTTTAATTTTGCACCGACACTCGCCAAGTACTCAGGTTCTTCAAGCATCAGGCATTTTACCGAAGGGGCTGTGATAGCCTCCTTAAAATTGGCTACTTTACGGAGTGGCATTCCAGTAAGGCGAGCTTCTAAATCAATATATTCCGATTCAGATTCCGTAATAATTGCCCCATCGTGATATGCTAAAATGTGTACATTATTTTCCACACTAAAATCATACAACTCATGAATATGCTCGGTACTAATACTTTGCTCGAATAGTACTTCGTTGTTTGACATATCAGTAATCACACCGCCATTATAAGACAAAATGTATGAGCCGTAGCTATCTAAAGATAAATCTTTGGCATAAGTTGTCATAGCCGGAGTAGGTCTGCCAGAAGCCAAAACCACATAAACACCCTTTTCTTGGGCTTTTAGAATCATCTCTTTATTCTTATCAGAAATCAGATGTTCATCAGAAAGTAGGGTGTCGTCCATGTCCAACACCAACATTTTATATTTCATTTGTAAGGATTTTTCTGCAAATTACAACGCAAGTACTTATGAGCTTACATTATCTAAAAAAGTTTATATAGTTTCCTGATATTAAGTAATATGTAAGAAACACTGGCATTCAATTTTAGTGTTTAATAGTAATCAATAAATTATATCAAGGAATGAGTTGAAGTGATTAATCACTAAATCACTCATTCGCTCACTCACTCAATTATTTTAAGCAAACATGAAAAACTCAATTTATCTATTTTTAATTGGTACAATACTATTTACATCATGTGGGAATAATGCTGAAGTGCAAGCCCTCAAACAAGAAAATGCTGCACTGTCTGAACAGTTAAAAGCAATGAAAGCAAACGGTTTTGCCAATGCTCCCAAGTATATACTAAAGATACGCTTGAAACAATCTCATTTTTCGTTAAGTATCAAAAAACACATTAAGGATGCTGTAAATGCTGTCGAGTTTGAATTACCCGTAGATAAAGAGTTTTTTGATTCTGTTTCTGAAGGAACAGAACTAATCGATAAATTTAGATTTGGGTCGTTTGTTTTGTATGGTAGCTTTGGTGATTGGGAAATGACTGTCAAGGAGAAAGAGGTGAGACAACCCAAGGCTTAATTATTATTATCTTAGTTAATAAACACAATGTAACAAAATGTATTATTGCACATTTTGTTACATTGTATACAAAAAACAGCGAAATTTGCCTTCAAATTTAAAAATCCCTGATGCGCAAATATTCTATTATTATTCCTGTTTATAATCGTCCAGATGAAGTGGAGGAGTTACTTCAATGTTTGGTTAAGCAAACATATACACATTTTGAAGTAGTGATTATTGAAGATGGTTCGGTTACTAAATGCGAGGAGGTTGTAAAAACATTTAAAGAAAAGCTGGATATTCATTATTATTACCAACAAAATACTGGGCAAGGCTTTGCCCGTAATACGGGTTTCAGTAAAGCTACAGGCGAGTATTTTATCATTCTAGATTCAGATGCATTGATTGAAAATGATTACTTATCTATCGTTGAGAATCAATTAAATACCGAATATTTAGACCTCTACGGGGGACCTGACCGAGACCACCCGAATTTTACACCTATCCAAAAAGCCATTAGTTATTCTATGACTTCGATTTTTACGACAGGAGGAATCCGTGGAAGTAAAAAGAATTTAGGGGGTACTTTTCACCCAAGAAGTTTTAACATGGGGCTTTCAAGAGAGGTATATGAAAAAACAAAAGGCTTTATCATTACCCGAATGGGCGAGGATATCGAATTTAGTATCAGGGCTATTTCACTAGGCTTTAAGTCTGGGCTAATTCCAGAGGCTTTTATTTACCATAAACGAAGGACTAGTTTTATTCAATTCTATCGTCAGTTAAGATTTTTCGGTAAAGCGCGTATCAACATTAGTCGATATTTTCCCAAAGAATTAAAATTAGTCCATACTTTTCCAATGGTTTTTACACTGGGATGCTTCTCGATACTATTGTGGTATTTTATTTTTACGCCCTTCTTTTATCTAGGAATCATTATTTTAGGCATTTATGTATTGCTTAATTTTCTTGATTCAACGTTTAAGAATAAAAGTATTGAAGTGGGTTTACTTAGCATTATTGCCGTATTTGTACAGCTAATAGGCTATGGAGTAGGTTTTATGAGCGAAGGATGGAAGAAACTCTTTGAAGATAAAGGCTTTAAACAAACAGGAGAACAAATAGAATATCCTTCATAAGAAAGATTTGTGAATGATGTAGTATACTTTACATAGACTACCAAATAGAAATTCCAAGTTGAAACCTCAACTTGGAATTTCTATTTATTGTTTGCTCATTGCTGATAGCTCAAAACTCACAGCTAATTACACTAATAATATTGCTCGACAGCTAAATAATTTTTAACATAATCATTCACACCATCTTCTAAAGTTGTAAAGTTTTTATCATATCCTATTGATTGAAGTTTCGACATATTTGCTTCTGTAAAATATTGATATTTATCTCTAATATCTTCAGGAGTATCTATAAATGAAATATTTTCAGGAACATTCAAGGCTTTGAATGTATTTTTAACCAAATCTAAGAAAGTCCGTGCATTGCCAGAACCAAGGTTGTAAACGCCAGAATTACGACGATGATGCATCAAATAAATGCATACCTCTACTACGTCCTTTACATATACAAAATCGCGCATTTGCTCTCCATCTTTATAGTTTTCATTGTGCGATTTGAATAGCTTCATCATACCAGTATTTTTAATCTGGTTGAAGGTATGCCAAATGACAGAAGCCATTCTGCCTTTATGAAATTCATTTGGTCCATAGACATTGAAAAACTTTAAGCCAGCCCAAAAAAATGGTTGTTCTTCCTGTTTTAAAGCCCAAATATCAAAATCATTCTTAGATTCTCCGTAAGGATTCAAAGGCTTTAATTGAGGAATTAAAGACTCGTTGTCGTCATAACCTAATTCACCTAATCCATAAGTAGCTGCTGATGAGGCATATACTAAAGGGATTTGATAGTCATGACATTTCTTCCAGATTTTCTTTGAGTAGTTCAAATTCAATTTATTGAAAATATCAACATTGAATTCTGTAGTATCTGTTCTCGCACCGATGTGAAAACAAAACTCAACTTCCTGATAATTTGCGTCTAGCCATTCAAAAAAGTGTTCTCTGTCCACCCTTTCTTGAATTTTTTTACCATCAAGATTTTTATTTTTCTGTTCGTCAGAAAAATCATCAACGGCGATGATATAATTGAAATTATCTTGATTCAAACGCTGAATCAGGCAACTTCCAATAAATCCTGCGGCACCCGTAACAATAATCATAGAGTAGCAATTATAATAATTGTATTTATACGTGTTAGGTAAATTTAAAAAACTATCAAAATTAAAATTAAGTTTCCATTTAAACTATACACAGATTTTGGAAAAAATATAATTTTTCAAAGATTTGTGTGAGTTTTTTACTTTTATAATTAAGTTCTTTACTGATTTTGTTCAAAAACGATAAGTAAAAATGCTTAATCTTTAAAATTGAATTTATTCATGAAAGCCTGATATTCGCAGATTTAATTTTTTTGAAAATAAATTCATTGTAATTTTACGGACTATTCATATTTATAGGTATCCATTGCTATTGTTTTCCCAATGATGCCTTCACTTGTAAACACTGAAAACAATGGTTTATGTAAGTCGTAAAGAGTATTTTAATGCCGCACACAGGTTGTACAATCTGAGCTGGTCAGAGGAAAAGAATCGTGAAGTTTTTGGGCCTTGTGCTAATGTAAACTGGCACGGTCATAATTTTGAATTGATTGTTACCGTAAAAGGCAAACCCGACCCTGATACTGGTTTTGTAATTGATTTAAAGGTGTTAGGTGATATCATCAAACAAGAAGTTATTGAGAAAGTTGATCATAAAAATCTTAATCTTGATGTAGATTTTATGCAAGGCAAAATGGCAAGTTGCGAAATTTTTGTCATGGAGATTTGGAAAATATTAGCCCCTAAAATTTCAGAAGCTTCGTCTACTGCTAAATTGTATAGCTTAAAATTGTACGAGACTCAAAAGAATTTTGTAGAATATTTTGGGGAAGAATAACGCTTATTTTGAATGTCGGATTTAAAGATGAAGTACTAATCATCACCCAAAATAGTTAGGAATCCGAAATCTGCAATCCAAAATCAAATGAAATATTATATCATCGCTGGTGAACGTTCGGGAGATTTACACGGCTCGAATTTGATTAAAGGTATTCGTAAACATGACAATGCTGCTGAAATCCGAGCTTGGGGAGGTGATATGATGCAGGGTGCTGGTGCCGAAATTGTAAAACATTACAAAGACCTTGCCTTTATGGGATTTTTCGAGGTTGTAAAAAATCTTCCTACGATTATTGGCTTTTTTAATTTTTGTAAAAAAGATATTTTAGCTTTTCAGCCCGATGTAGTTATACTGATTGATTACGCAGGTTTTAATATGCGTGTCGCCAAATTTGCTAAATTAAAAGGCATCAAGACATTCTATTATATTTCGCCAAAGGTATGGGCTTGGAATCAATCACGTGCCTTGAATCTGAAAAAGTATGTGGATAGATTATTCGTCATTTTCCCTTTTGAAAAAGACTTTTTCAAAAAGTATGATTATGACGTTGATTATGTAGGGAATCCATTGTTTGATGCCATTGCAGACTTTCAGCCTGCCCAAGATTTTAGGAAAGAAGCACGACTAGGTCAGAAACCTATCATCGCTTTGTTGCCGGGTAGTAGAAAACAAGAAATTGAAGGAATGTTATCCGTTATGCTTACACAAGTGTATTTATTTCCTGACTATCAATTTGTTATTGGTGCGGTATCTAATTTACCTAAGGAGTTGTATGCTCGTTGGCAATCTATTTTTCCTGTAAAAATTGTGGTTGATGATGCTTATAATCTATTGTCAGTAGCTGATGCCGCTTTGGTTACTTCGGGTACCGCGACGCTTGAAACCGCTTTGTTTAATATTCCCCAAGTAGTTTGTTATCGTGGCGGCTGGGCAGCATATCAGGTATATAAACGAGTGATTAGAGTACCATTTGTATCGCTAGTGAATTTGATTGCAGGACGAAAAGTGGTGACGGAATTACTTCAATATGATTTGACCAAAGATAATCTACAGGCTGAATTGACCAAAATAACATTGAACAAAGAAAGTCGAGAAGAACAATTAAAAGGCTACGAAGAAATTAGGAATTTACTCGGCACAAAAGGAGCTTCTGAAAAAGCGGGTGCTTTGATGGTAAATTATTTGAAACAATCATAAAAACTATAACAAAAAAGGCTTCACTTAGTGAAGCCTTTTTTGTTATTAATATTTTAAGTAATTACTTACCCAGCTTTTTTTATAACCACCAATCTTATCGAAGAACAAAGCAATTTGCTTTAAATCGGCATGAGAATCAGACGTTGTATAAAAAGGCTCGCTGATAACAATTGCTTTGATAGAATAATCAAAACCAATCATCACAATAGGAATATTGGCATTTTTTGCGATAAAATAAAAGCCCATTTTTAATTTATCAACATCTTTTCTAGTCCCTTCAGGCGCAATTACGAGGTGTAACTCTTCTTTTGAATTATATAAAGTAGTGACAGCTTTAACGACCTGATTATTGCTTGAACGATCTACAGGGTAACCACCTAGCCAATAAAACATCCAGCCAAATGGTCCTTCAAATAATTCTTTCTTACCTAAGAACCCCATTTTTACACCAATGGCAGCTCTAGCACCAATTCCCACAGGAAAATCTACTGATTTTGCATGAGGAGCAACTATCAAAATACTTTTTTTAATATATTTTGGAAATTCGCCAACAAGTTTCCAACCTGCTAACTTGAAAAGGAATTTGAATAAAAAATTAAACATTTTAAGGAGCAATGAAAATTAAGTTTTGTGTAACAGACTTTCGTTTTTCTTACTGAAATTAACTGTTTCAATACCGATAGTCAATTATTTAGCAGAAAAATCAATTTGCATAAATGGATATGGAGTAAAACAAAGAATAAAAATAGCTAATGACACCCAACCCAATAACTGTCTTTTGAAGTCTAAAGGTTCGTCGATTTCTACTTCGGGATGATATATTCCTAAAAATCTACCTAATAAAAATAAAAAAGGGAAGAATCCTGAGAAACCTTGAATGCTTGCTAAGGCAGGAATATAACTCAAAATAAATTGTCCTACTACTACGCTCAGGCTTAATACCCATGAGGTAAGCTGATTTTCTGAAATTCTTGAAAAACAAATTCTCAGGAACAATACATACCCCAACAGCCATGTAAAGAAATCAGATTCGGATTTATAGTATCCTGTTACACCAATATTTTTAATGTCGGCAATGGTAAACATTCCATATCCAGCAAAAAAAGCAAAAGCCACAAAAATAATAGGAGAGATGATATTAAATTTCTTTTTACCGATTAACCCATAAAGAATATGTCCGCCGTCTAATTGACCAATGGGGAATAAATTGAGTGCGGTAAAAAACAATGCTAAATATCCAGCCCAAATCAATGGATAGTGCATGATTTCAAAATTGGGAGGCAAAAGAGCAGGATCTGCTACATAAGTTTTAAAGAATTTAAACAATAGATTATCCCCCAACACTAATTGACCATTCATAAATTTAGGAATCTTCATTATCTCTGTAGGATATTCTCTTCCAAATTTTTGATAATCGGGATGTACTGTAAAAATATATTCAAAGGGAGGCAAATGGGTGAAGCCATAATACAATACTGCCAAGGCCACCACAAAACCCGCCAAAGGGCCAGCAATACCAATATCGAAATATTGTTTTCTTGAACGCGTTTTCCCCGTGATTCGAATGACAGCTCCCAATGTACCAATACCTATATCTGTTAGAACACTCAGCCACATGGGAATATAATAGGGGAGGGAAGTTTTGATATTATAATACCTTGCCGTAAAATAATGCCCAAATTCATGACAAGTGAGGAATGCTAAAAATGGAATAGAGAATTGAAAGCCTTGCCAAAAATCTTCAGGAAAATGTAGAAGATAGGGTTCGGGAAAAAAGAAAAAAGCCTTGGCAGTCATTGCTTCTGCACCTGCCAAGGTTGTTGTTATTAAAGTAACGATGAAAAGAACCGCTTGGATAATCTCTGTTTTATACTTCATTTGAAAATAAATCTAAAATCGTAAATTCTTGAGGAACAATTTGCTTTGTTTGAATACCTATCGCAGCAGCTCCTTCTAAGTTTACTAACAGGTCATCCAAGAATAAGGTTTCAGAAGCTATCAGATTAGCTTGTTTCAACACTGTTTCGTAGATGTCTACTTCAGGTTTTAGCTTTCCCATTTCATACGAAAGGAAGACATGATGAAAAATATCACTAAAATGCTTTATACCTGTAGCACGCTCTAAAATTCTTTCTACTTCTAAAAAGTGAATATTGCTAGTATTCGAAAGAATATAAATCTGATATTTTGTGGCTAATTTTTTGATGAGCTCAATCCTTGCTGGGTCAATATCCATCAATAAAGCACAAAAGGCTGTATCAATCTCTTGGTCACTAGCCGTGATTTTCAACTCTTCTCTAATTTCAGCCCTAAATTCAGCATCGCTTAAATGTCCTTTTTCGTATCTAGACCAAATTTGCTTTTCTTTCAGAATTCTTTCACTTTCTTTCCAGTTTACATTTTCTGAAATATCCGTAAAAGCCTTAAATGTTCTTTCAAAGTCAATGTCTATGATTACGTTTCCTAAGTCGAAGATGATATTTTTCACTAATTGTATACACCCATGTTACCAAACTTCTCAATTCTTTGATTGATTCTTTCGGCAGGGCTAATGTTTTGAAGTTCAGAAATCGTTTTAAGTATCACATCTTTTACAGTTTGACTGATTGTCGGATAGTCAAGATGGGCACCGCCTAGTGGTTCAGGAATAATGCCATCTACTAAACCATTTTTCAACATATCAGTAGCTGTTGGTTTCAATGCCTCCGCTGCTTGTTCTTTAAAATTCCATGTTCTCCATAAAATAGTTGAACAGTTTTCTGGAGAAATTACAGAATACCAAGAGTTTTCGAGCATCAACACTCTATCACCAATCGCAATCCCTAAAGCTCCACCAGAAGCACCTTCGCCAATGATAATACAGATGACAGGTACTTTTAGCATAAACATATCACGAATGTTTCTAGCAATAGCTTCCCCTTGTCCGCGTTCTTCTGCTTCTAAGCCAGGAAATGCACCAGGCGTATCTATCAAAGTAACGATTGGCTTGCCAAATTTCTCTGCCATTTTCATTAAGCGTAACGCTTTGCGATAGCCCTCTGGGTTTGGCATTCCGAAATTACGCAATTGGCGTTGCTTAGTATTTCTTCCTTTTTGCTGACCAATGAACATAATTGTTTGGTCTCCAATTTTACCAAAACCTCCCACCATTGCTTTATCATCACCCACATTTCTATCACCGAAAATCTCGATAAACTCATCACAGATGTTTTCGATATAGTCTAACGTATAAGGGCGTTCAGGATGACGAGAAAGTTGGACTCTTTGCCAGCGAGTTAGATTAGTAAATGTCTCTCTTTTTAGCTCTTCGATGTTGGCTTCCAACTGTGAAGCTGCTAAAGACACATCTACATTATTATCAATTGCCAATTTTTTCATTTCAGCTAATTTAGCTTCAAGCTCGGCAATAGGTTTTTCAAAATCTAGTAAAGTACGCATATTTAGTTTTTTACGGTTATTAAATTATCCGTTGACTATTTTAGAAAGGTAAAATTCAGCGAATAAAACTGAAGTTTTAAAAATATTCACGCAAAATTAGACAAATATCAACCTAAAAGAAAAGACTGACCAAATTTTTGAGATTTGACCAGCCTTTTAATCGATTATAAAATATATTCTTGTCCCATTTCTGGAATCTCAATATTTGAATATCCTTCGTCTTCAAGCAAAGTCTTGAAAGTATTCATACTATCTTCTTCTCCATGAATTAAAAACACTTTTTTGAGCTTTTTAGGAGATTGTTTCTTAACAAAATTAACTAAATCTTGTTGGTCCCCATGACCCGAGAAAATATCAATTTTCTCAACGTTGGCTAAAACTTGATATTCTACATCTTTGATTTTCAATGACTTCTGCCCATTCATTAAACGCCAACCTAGTGTTCCTTCAGATGAATAACCTACCAGCAAAATAGTACAATATACATTATTGATATTGGCAGCAATGTGTTGTTCTACCCGCCCTCCAGAAATCATTCCCGAAGCTGAAATGATAATACAAGGTTCAGCATAATTAGAAATAGCCTTACTTGATTTTTCACTTTGAATGTATTGTAAATTTTCAAAATCAAATAAGGAATCATTTTCCTCGTAAAAATCTCGAGCTTGTTTATTCAGCTGTTTGATGTTTTTTTGATATACTTTGGTGGAAGCATAAGCTAAAGGACTATCACTGAATACTTTAATCGGCGTAAATCCCTTTTCAGAGTACAACCTATTTAGAGTATAAAGCAATGCTTGCGTTCTGCCAATTGAAAAAGCAGGAATAATTAACCTGCCTGGAATATCAATACAAGTACGCTGGATGATTTCAGCTAAGGCTTCTTCTGGTGTTTTTTTGTCTTCGTGCAATCTGCCACCATAAGTAGTTTCGCACAATAAATAATCAACCTCAGGAATTTCAGTAGAAGGGTCTATATGCAGAGGATAGTCTTTTCTACCGATATCACCAGAAAAACAGATACTTTTCGTCTCACCATTTTCTTGTACTTCGATAATAATATGAGCCGCACCCAATAAATGCCCAGCAGGAATAAACGTTACCCAAGCATTATCGGCAATTCTGAATCGTCTGTGAAATTGAAGTGTAACAAAGTTACTCATTGCATCTTCAACGTCTTTCTGTAAATATAAATCGCCCTTAATGAGCAACCTATCCATCTTCTTTTTCTTCTTTTTGCTATCTCCTTCTGCTTGTTTTACTTTTTTTAAGTTCAGATTGGCTGCATCATACAATAAAAGGCTTGTCAAATCGGCGGTTGAAGAAGTACATAGTACTTGCCCTTCATAACCTTCACGATACAACATGGGGATATTTCCAGAATGGTCTATATGTGCGTGAGTAAGAAGAACTAAATTTATTTGCGAGGCCTCAAATGGAAAAAATGCTTTATTACTTACTGGTTGTGTATAATCAACTTCGCGACCCATATTTCTTCCACAATCAATCAGAATCTTAAATTCATCATCTAGTTCAAGTAAATACATACTACCCGTCACCTGCCTCGTAGCTCCCCAAAAAGTTAATTTCATTCTATGTATTTTATGTTTTAAATCCTAATTGGTAATTAGTGTAAATACAAAGATACCAAAAAGAGCTTCAATTCAAATAGGTGAATTTCCTGAAAAATAGAAAATCTCCAGAAAGTATTTGTGTGTCTGGACTTTATCCTCCAAAATTTTGCGTGATTCTGCTAAAAGGACTATTCTGTGATTTATAAGGATTTTTACTTAATCTGATAGCACAGCCCATCACCTTGTAATTCTTATTGAGCAGATTTGCTCGGTGTCCAGGCGAATCCATCCACTCGTTTACAATGTTGGTGGCCAACTCTTTATAAGTCTGCATCGTCAAGGTTTTTTCTGTTTTACAATCAATATATTGAAAATCACCCCCCTTTCTTTTAGGTTCAATAAGACAAAACATATCTTCTTTCGATTGAATAATATCAAACTCAGCAATATTTTCAGCCATTTGTGAAAACTCACTAGTTTTGTTCATGATTCTTTTGGCAAAAGTTCTGTTGCTTCTACTAGAAGGGTCATCGTGGCTATAAAAATTCCTATTAATCATTGCTTCTGAATGTTCAGATGCTACTTGATGTAGTACAGAAGAATAAGCAAAGAGTGGGAGATGATATTTTTTTCGTTGTAAATTACTTATATGAAATAGCGTAGCATCAAGTAATTCTTCATCTGGATTTCTAGCATCAATGGGTTGATTGACTTTTGCAGAGCTTAAGAAATCATTTGGACTGACTTCATAAAGAGAAGTTTCTGTTTGAAAAGAAGTGCTTACAACACAGAAAAATATTAAAAATAGATACTTCATACATTTTTTATTTATAAAACGTATGAAGTACCTACTATAGTTTATTTAGCAAAATCTGCGGCTAATTTATTTAAAGTTTCATCACTAACTTTTCCTGAAGTAATTACTGTACGATAGCGGAAAGTAACAGATTGTTTCGGTGCCAACGTATAGTTCAATTCTTTCTTTTCTTTACTGAAAACTTTCTCTCCTAATGGATTAGCAGCAAAAAGTCCATAGCCACGTGCATGCCAAAATGTAGGATAGTTTACATTTTTAGGGTGGTCGATGATGGCAATAGAAATATCTTCGTCTTTGATTTTACCAGCTAAGTTTGTCCATTTTCCTCTAGTACTCCACACATTTTCACCTTCAATTCCTTCACTGCTTCTATAATTACCAGTAATACCTGTGTTATCCAATTTGTCCACCTTGGTTTCGATACCATTTGCATCTACGAAAACATCAGGTTTGTCAGAAGGGTGTTCTAATTCACGCGCAACTCTGATAGCAAAAAATCCATCTTTTACATCTTTAAAAACAACTTCTTTGTCTTGAGCCGTCAAAGTTGTAATTCTGTCAATAATACGTTGGTTACCTTTTGCATGAAAAATATACGTTGTTTTTTCTTTCAAAAGTGTAGCACCCTTTCCATCCGTATCAACCCAGTCGGCTGTTACAGATAAACTTGCCTTACCTGCTCCGCCTTTACTTGATACAATCCCTGTATGCTTAATAGTTCCATATTTTGAACGGTCTTTGATAGCAGTAGAATTGTTCCAAAAATCAAAACCATTGACAGATTCATAATTAAGCCACATCCCAACGTGGTGCGGATGGTCAACTCTTTCTCCTGGACGAGTAGCAAAAGGATATCCACGTGTAATAGTAGTACCTTTTGATGTAAGGATGGGGAACAATACAGGTTTTTTTAGAATAGCATCGCTCGGGTAGAAGTAAGCTGTAAAAGGTTTATCATCTACTAATACATCTACTTTGTTTTCATTTTCTTTAACAACAAGTTTGATTTGATCTTTTTTTTGTTGAGCCATTGCGAAATTATAGCCAAATAAAAGAGTACAAAGCAATAAAAAGTTTTTTTTCATTAGTATTTTGTTTGAGAGTTTTACCATTAAAATTGTGTTTACTTATCCAAAGCATAAAAGAGATTTTTTATACTGAATAGCCTTTAAATTTCCTGCTTTTTCATGGCCAGATTCAACCAATATAATACACCGATAAATATAATAATTTCGAAAAAGTACTCCATTGTAAAGCGTAACTCAGAGAAATCTTTGAATTGTAAAAATGGTTTGCCAATTCTAAACCATAACGAAGGCTGAAAAGAAGCTATGAATTGTATCAGGAAGGTAATGACGATAAATCTTTTACGATTAAAAAAGTTAAAGCCAAAAATCAAAGGCATTGAATAAATGAAAACATAATTGGCATACGAACCGATTTGTATCACCATCATTAACCCAAAAAGAATTATCCAAATTTTGGGAATGTATTCCTGAATGGTTAATTTCCTGCTTAGGTAGGTCTGCCACAAAGCAAATACTAATATGACAAAAAGACCAATCCAATTGATTACCTTAATGTTATTACCTAGGTTAAAACTCCAGATGAAAGGGTTTGCAATAGACCAAGCATTAGGAGCCATAGGTTCTTGAGCCAAACGGATAGGCATCAAGAATGAATTGCCACCATAATACAATAAGAAAACAAGGACGGGTAAGCCTACTACTATATTGCCTAGAAAGAATTTAACTTTGTCTGTTACTTTAAAAAATATCAGAGGGATAAATAAGACAAAAAATGCTTTAGTACATAATAAGCCAAGACCAGTGATTATGCCTAATACAAAATCTGATTTTTGTTTTTTCCAACAATAGATGATTAAACAAGCAAAGCCCCACATCCAGATATCTTCTTGCCCACCGATGACACAAAAAATAAAAGGACCAGGGAGTAATAAATAAATTAATGTTTTGAATAAATCTGCAGATTGTTTTTTGGAAGAGAAAGTAATCATGGTAATCCAAAGAACAAGGAGCTCAATAAATATCATTAAGAGTGTGACGGCTTCGGGGCTATTCCAAAGGAAAAGCAATAAGGCAGTGATATAAGGGAATAATGGTGAATATAATGACTCGAAGTCACGGTATACTAATTTTAATTTAAGGGCTTCTTGGGCTGATTTCCAAAAAATGATAACATCCGACTGTGCCTTGAAATGCAGGATGACATAAACAATTATAAAGGGGATAATCCTAAATAAGATAGATAGTATTAAAAAAGAATTAACTCTTTTTAATTTATCAAAGATTTTTTCTAAGTCTTGTTGATACCTAAAAGCGAGTAATGCTATAAAACACAGGCCTAATGAAATCAAAATTTTAAAATAAATCGTTCCGTACTTAGTCATGTCTATCATATTATCTATGAAATTTAGAGAGCTAGTTGCATAACTAACCCAGATGATTGAATAGAATTAATAGCTAATGATGGTATAGCCTAGTATAACATAGTACGAGAAGATGTAAAACAAAGACTTTAATATAGTATATATTATATCTAAATACTTTTAATGAAGAGTGGTTAGGTAGCCTTGGAAGAAAGCCTTTAAAATAAAAGAGGGTTGGTTTGTTGAGGTTAAAGTTAGTGTTGTTTTATTGATATATAAAATTTTATTTTTTTTTAGTATAAATTGATGGTTATTGTGTTTTCAATTAACAGAATAAATACATGTTATGAAAAGAAGACAAAATTATATTTTTTCAAGATAGCTTTTGAAACCAAGTGTTTAGCCTTATTTTTGAATTCTAAATTGGTTGTGTAGTTGTTTTTATTAGTTTTTAGTTGTTGATTTACCCAAATTTTATCACAGCAAATCACTATTTAGCTAATGGCTATTTAACCATTTACCAAAAACAGTAAATTTTCCTATAATAATAAAAATGGCAGAAATCATAACCATGCCCAAAATGAGCGACACCATGACAGAAGGTGTTGTTGCAGAATGGCTCAAAAAAGTTGGTGACCCTTTAAAGCCAGGTGACGGCTTGATTGCAGAAATCGAAACAGATAAAGCTACGATGGAGCTTGATTTGGACGAAAGAATGGATTTGAGCAATTTTAAAGATTGCCGAATTTTATACATTGGTTTAGAGAAAGGCAAGGCCGTACCTGTAGATAGCATCATTGCTATTATTGGTGAAAATGGTGAAGCTTATGAACATCTTTTATCTGGTGGTACTCCTGCCAAAGCTGATGCCCCTGCTACTCCAGAAGAACCAGCCGCTGCGAAACCTGAACAAAGTGCTCCAGCTGTAGATACTTCTAATATCAAAGCCGAAGTAATTGGAATGCCGAAAATGTCGGATACAATGATGGAAGGTACATTGGTGGCTTGGCTTAAGAAAGTAGGAGATACAATCAAAGCAGGCGATGCTCTTTTGGCAGAAGTGGAAACTGATAAAGCCACCATGGAATTTGATTTAGATAATTTTATTGATGTTACAAAATACAATCCTTGTACATTATTGTATATCGGTCTTGAAGAAGGAAAAACTGTAAATGTTGATGACGTTATTGCTATAATTGGGGAACCAGGTGCTGATTACCAAGCATTATTGAATGGTGGAAAAGCGGCTGCTGCTCCTGCAGCTAGCACTGCAGCTCCAGCTACAACTAACACACCAGCGCCAGAAGCTAAAGTAGAAGAAGCTGTTCCTGTAGCTGATGCGGATGGACGAGTGAAGGCTTCACCATTAGCAAAAGCTTTAGCGAAAGACAAAGGCATTAACATTGCTCAAGTAAAAGGTACTGGTGAAAACGGAAGAGTAGTAAAAGCTGACGTTGATAATTTTGTTCCTGCCGCTGCTGCTCCTAAACCTGCTGAGGCACCTGCTAAAGCGTCGGGTAAACCTGCCGTAGCAGCACCAGTGATTACTGCAGAAGAAAGCTACGAAGAATTCCCATTGAATCAGATGCGTAAAACGATTGCTCGTCGTTTATCTGAATCTAAGTTCTCGGCGCCAGAATTCTATTTAACCATGGAAATCAACATGGATAAAGCGATGACTGCCAGAGTATCAATGAATGAAATTTCTCCTGTGAAAATTTCATTTAATGATATGGTGATGAAAGCCGCTGCTGTAGCTTTAACAAAACATCCAAAAGTGAATTCTTATTGGTTGGGCGATAAAATCAGAATCAATCACCATGTACACATCGGAATGGCTGTAGCTGTTGAAGATGGTTTGTTAGTACCAGTTATTCGTTTTGCCAATACTAAATCACTTTCTCAGATTTCTGCGGAGGCGAAAGATTTAGGTGGTAAAGCTAAAAACAAGCAATTACAACCAAAAGACTGGGAAGGTAATACTTTCACAGTTAGTAACTTGGGTATGTTTGGTATTGATGAGTTTACATCAATTATTAACCAACCTGAATCATGTATCTTGGCTGTAGGTGGTATTAAAGAAACTGTTGCTGTTAAAAACGGACAATTCTATGCGACAAACATTATGAAAGTAACCCTTACTTGCGACCACCGTACAGTGGATGGTGCAACAGGTGCTGCTTTCTTGCAGACTTTCAAACAATTATTGGAAGATCCAATCAAATTGTTAGTATAGTCTCGGATATAGATTCACAAAAAAAGCTTGCAGATTTGTCTGCAAGCTTTTTTTGTGAATTAGTATTTTTAAAATTTCAACATCGTATAAAAATATTCTTTATCAGCCGTTGGAATAGAGGCTAGAGGCTTGTTTTTATAGATGGGATTAGTAGTTTCCCATGCATCAGGGGTAATATGAATTTCTTGATAAACACCATCAACGTTTGCTCTTAACCATACTTCTGTAGGCTCTATCCCTTCAGAACGCCAGCACATAGCCTCTAACTTTTTCGGACCTACTTTGGTTCTGCAAGGTAAGACTTTGGGAGAATCTGCCCATTCTACGGCTTTGTGTTTTACCCAATTTTTGTGGTCATAACTTTGTTCTGTTTCCCAATATTGTGGAACCATTTCAAGGTATGCATCTGCCCCTCCATTGGTCATTAACATTTTTAAGGCTGCAAAAAAGCCGATGTAGGTGTCATGTGCTTTGTTATCTACAAAGGAGTTTTTATCCCATTCATGCAAATCGACATTGTTCATGTAGTTGATACTAACAATGTCAAAAGCATACCGCCGTCCTGCCATTGCTCCTCTGTGTGCTAGGATGGCATCTTCTACTACGTTTCCATTGGCTAATTTAACGTAAGGATTTAAACCGATTGGGCCTTTGTCTGCAATCACTTTCGTAAGCATCTTGTTGCGTCTGTTATTGAGCTTGTACCTACAGTACCACGATTGCCACTCTAATAAAGTACCCGCTCTTGCTAAAAAATGCTCTGTATTTCTATTGTTACCATATTTATTAATCACAACCGTATTTCCATTGCCTAAATCATAAGTTTTACCTTGTTGCGTAAACTCGTGTGAATAAAACGATATTTCGTTGCTTGGGATAATATTAGGATAGTCGATAGGGCGTTTGTTAATGACTCCCTTTGAAGGAATAGAAATAGGAGTAGTGGAAGATAGCCAATCCTCAGAAAATTTGGCTTTGCTATTCGTGTAATTACCCTCAGCATCTGGATAATAAAGCGTCATTTTTTCGCCATTTTCTCTGTCGTGAATATAACCAAGTGTATTAATAGGCCCACCATAGTCTGAAGAAACATCGCCAGTAGTACTTTCAGCCATGCCAATTAGCACAGCCCTATGAAGTTTATCACCATAGTCGGCAGTACCGTCTTCTATATCAACGGCCACTAATCCCCTATGCGATTTACCATTGATATTATCACCCCATCCCATCGTAGCATCTAGGGACGTAGAACGTCCAAAGTCATAAGCACCTTCCATCCCTTTGCTTGATAGCTTTTCTCCACCTGATAGGCTTCCTTCAAAAAATCTGTGCTGATAGGGGATAGTACTGATAAAATCTTGAAAACGTTTTCCTACAAAAGGATCAATATCATTATTCCACGGCTTCCCACGTTCTAAATCAATTTGCCAGATATAGTCAAGACCTCTTTTGCCATAACCACTATAAAACTCTGGTACGATGGTAACATTACCCATTAAGCCTACTTCCCAAGGATTAATATGATTATCAGTAAAAGGCTTGCCCCAGAAATTCCACCAAACCCCCCACTTGGGTCTTATATATCCTTGTGCATTTATATAAGTAGGTATCGTGAATTTACCAATCAATTGTAAAGGAAGGTCATTTACTTTTGATTGGATGGCAATTTCTTTTGCCACATTACTAATTGATTGAGGCGTATTTGTAATTGTTTTGGTAGGAAGTTGCTGTATTTTTTTGACAGTATTTACTGCATGTTCAGTATGCTGTCCACAAGAAATAAAAGATATTAGGGTAAATAAGATGAGTATTTTTTTCATTATATAAAACATTATTAATAGTTGCAATACTGGACAGTTAACCAATTTGCAACTATAACGAAAAAATTACTTGTTAATGCAATAATCTGTTACTTTTTGTTTTTATTCCTGAAGTCTCAATTTTCATTTGCATTGAATCCAATCTTTAGAATGGTGTCAACCACTGTGTAATTGAATCCTATTTTTTTGATTTTGCCCCAAAAAAGGAGGGAGGAGGAGGTTTTGATGTGAGATGAGTTCAAACAAAAAAGCAGACAACTCTTTTAGAGTTGTCTGCTTTTGACAGAATTGTAGTCCGTACGGGAATCGAACCCGTGTTTCATCCGTGAAAGGGACGTGTCCTAACCCCTAGACGAACGGACCATTGGGTTATGCTAATTTTACTTTGAATGTACTTAACTTATAAAGTACGCCACTATACTATAAAAGTATTGTAGTCCGTACGGGAATCGAACCCGTGTTTCATCCGTGAAAGGGACGTGTCCTAACCCCTAGACGAACGGACCATTGGGTTATGCTAAATTTTACTTTACTATCACAAAACATTTTTTGTGATTAGAATTAAAAACCCTCCATACTGCTATGAAGGGCTTGTTAACTTCTTGTAGTCCGTACGGGAATCGAACCCGTGTTTCATCCGTGAAAGGGACGTGTCCTAACCCCTAGACGAACGGACCATTGGGTTAAAACTTTTCGATATTTTGTATCGCTGTTCGTTTTTCGTGGTGCAAAGGTAGGGAGAATATTTAGAATACACAACCACAAAATGAAAAAAAAGAAAACAAATTGTTAAAGTTGTTGATAATCAAAACCTTGCAAAGTGGTTTTTTTGAAAAATATTTTTAATAATCATGAAAGCACTATTCTGCTTTTTTTAAATATAAATAAATTATAAATTTAAATTCTGAAAATACCATTTTTATAAAACAAAATTTAGGCTATCAATAATGATTCAATCAAAAATTACCTCACTAAGCTCAAAAATTGCGTGGGAGCAAATTAGGGCAGATACAGAGCTTTTTGACAATTTTGAAAAAAATGTTTTACCTGCCTATCTAAATAGCTGTAGGTGGTTTGCTGGTAAGGCTAGAATACAGAAATCCTTTAAGGTCACAACAACCTTAGAAATTCCGATGAAGGATTCCATAGCTTTATTAATGATTATCTCTGTTTCTTATGAAGACGGGGATGTGGAACGTTATCTACTGCCAGTTTCGTTTATAGATGCAGGTCATACAAAAGAAATAACGCCCAAAGGGATAATTACCTTGGCTTATATCAACAATAAAAGGGGAATCATCGTAGATGCCATTTATGATGAACGTTTTCAGCAAACTATTTTTTACCATTTAGCCCATGCTGAAAATATTGCTCAACAGGAGGGAAGAGTAGACTTTACGCGCGGTAAAGGGTTTTTAGGAGAAGATATCAACGCACCGATTAGCTCTAAAGTCTTGCCCGTTGATTCTTCTAATTCAGCGATTGTTTTTGGCGATAAGTATTTTCTAAAGTTATACAGAAAATTATTTACCGAGACTAATCCAGAAGTAGATATGGTGGAGTTTATCACAGAACATTCCACTTTTGCTTTTATTCCAGCGTTTGCGGGGAGTTTGGTATGGAAACAAGAACAAATGCCAGACATTACGCTTGGGATGATGCAGCGGATGGTAGAGAACCAAGCTGATAGCTGGGTTCAAACGGGAGAGCAGTTAAATGATTTTGTGGAGGCTTTTGTTGCGAAATCGTTTTCGATTAAAGAAGAAGTATTTCAGCAAGTAGAATTGTTGGCTCAACGAACTGCGGAAATGCACTTGGCTTTATATAAACCCGAAGCCGAAAAAATGTTTGTTCCAGTTCCTTTTGATGATGCCTATAGAAAGTTTGTTCATGATAGATTAACTAATTTGTTAGATAAAAGATATAGCCTACTCATTGATAACTACACCAAGATTACTGATGTAGTAACAAGAAAGCTGGCTTGGGATTTTATGGAGGCTCGTGAGTTGATTGAAGAGTTTGCCGCAGGAATTCTTGAAAAACCAATTTTTTCACAAAGGATTAGGATTCATGGCGATTATCATCTGGGGCAGGTATTAGCTACACAGAATGATTATATCATCATCGATTTTGAAGGAGAGCCTGAGAGTTCTATCACTGATAGAAAAATCAAGCATTCGCCTTTGAAAGATGTAGCAGGCATGATTAGGAGCTATCATTATGCTATTTCAGCAAAAATGTTTAATGACCCTGCTTCTGCAAAACTAGATTCACAAAGAATACAGACCGTAGCAGACCGCTGGTATAGATTGATTCATCAAACGTTTATGGATAAATATTTAGAAACGTTTGGTAACCCACATCCTTTGTTTAAGAACAATAATGAAATTAATTTTTTGATGTTGATATATCTTTTAGAAAAGGCTGTTTATGAATTAGGCTATGAAATTAACTATAGACCAGACTGGGTTAAAATACCATTGAAGGGAATTGTAAATGTAATTCGAGAAATTGAAAAGTTGAAAATGTAGCTGACAAAAAGACCAAAGCTCAATTGAGAGTTTTGGTCTTTTTGTTTTATTATAATATAATCAAGTGTATTTCAAATGATATAATAGTATTGCTTAAAAGTATTATTTATCTCATAATAATAAAAAATTAGATAAATAAAATGTTGTTTTTTGAATACGAACAGATTAATATTGCTCATATAATGATGCTTAATCCTCTGATTAGGCAGTTTTTCTCCAATTAAACTTAGCACTTTTTATAAAGAAACTAAGCATTTATAAATGACAAAGTCGCAGCTTTTTGAGCAAATTTTACAAAAGCAATCCTATCTATGTATTGGTTTGGATACTGATATTCAGAAAATCCCCAAACATTTATTAAAAACAAAAGATCCTATTTTTGAGTTTAACAAACAAATTATTGATGCAACCCATCAATATGCGGTTGCTTATAAACCTAACATTGCGTTTTATGAAGCTTTTGGTGCAAAAGGATGGGAAAGTCTTCAAAAAACATTAGCATATATTCCCAAAGAGTGTTTTACTATTGCTGATGCTAAAAGAGGAGATATTGGCAATACTTCTGGCTTGTATGCCAGAGCTTTTTTTGATGAAAAATCTTCGGGATTGAATTTTGATTCAGTAACTGTAGCACCTTACATGGGTGAAGACTCGGTTAAGCCTTTTTTGGATTTTGATGGGAAATGGGTAATTCTTCTAGCACTTACTTCAAATGTAGGAAGCAAAGACTTTCAGAATCTTACTTTAAACAACGATAAACAGCTTTTTGAGGAGGTTCTTACTAAATCTCAAGAATGGGGCAGTTCTGAGCAATTAATGTACGTAGTAGGGGCTACTAAAGCCGATATGCTTCAAAAAATCAGAAGTATTGTCCCTGACCATTTTTTGCTAGTACCGGGCGTAGGCGCACAAGGAGGAAGTTTAGAAGAAGTTTCTAAATTTGGTATGAACAAACAATGTGGTTTGTTAGTTAATTCGTCAAGAGCCATTATTTATGCTTCATCTGGGGAAGATTTTGCAGAAAAGGCTGCTCAAGAGGCGCTTAAAGTTCAGGTAGAGATGCAAACATATTTGGCTACTTATTTATAGTAGAAAACCCTTTGATATGCAAAATGATGATGAAATCAGGCTTGAACCTGCTCCGTGGAATTTGACTGGCAATGCTTATGCATTGATTTATAAGTTTCCAAAGGAATTTGTAGTAGAGAATGGTTTTATGGAAGATTTTCAAAAAAAACGTTTTCTAGGCTACTTTGGTACAGTCATGTTGGTAGACTACCAGTCTTCAAATGTTGGGAAATATTATGAATTATTATTTATTCCCGGAATGTTTACATTTGATTGGACAAAAGTTTTTTCAATTAGTAAAATCTATGTGTCCTCAGAAGAAAGTGTTTTAAATGGATATAACAACTGGGGAATTCCAAAAGAAAAAGCTGATTTTGAATGGGTTGAAGATAAAAATGGTGTTAAAAAAGTACAAGTTAGCATCAATAAATATGTTATTTTTGAAGCTGAATTAAGTAAAGGTTTTTTGAGTATTCCCGCCAAAAGCGATGTTTTTCCTTTGAAGCTGGCGCAAAAACTTAATAATGACTTAATGCTTACTTCTTTCAATTTTAAAGGAAAAATTAAATTTTTAAAAATAGAAAAAATTAAGGTTGATAAAGGATATTTCCCAGATATTACACGTTTATCACCATTATTAACTATTCAAATTAATAATTTTGATATGAGGTTTGAAATGCCACTTATCAGGAAAAATTATTTCGAATAAAATTTATTGGTTTTATCTAATAAATAATTACTAATTTTTTTGTGGATTGAGAAATGTCTATATATATTTGTTAAAGGTTTACTATTGAAGGTTTTGCTTCTACTAAAAGCCCCTTTCAGTAACTTTTAATAATTTAACTGAATAACATCCGCCAATGTTAGGACGAGAAGAAGCTTTTGTGATATTAGTGATAGACTAAAGCTTAAAGTATTTCTCCAGATTTACTGACCCTTTCATTGTGCAGATATCAATCAAAAAAATATTAATTTAAACTGAATTTGTAATTTATTACTTTAAGATGTAATAAATAAAAATATATGCTGTAAAAAGCAAAGGGATTTTTCCCGAAAAGATTACTACTTAGGCGGATTGTGTAAAGACTCGGAGCGATGCATCGAGTCTTTATTTTTTGTGATAATATCGCTCAGAAAAAGTTTAAATAGTTATTTGTACAATTTATGGAAGGTTGATAAATGAAGGACTTAATCAAGATTTAACAATTTATTTTAAAATCTTTTCACTTAAATCATCATATTTTTTCGCTCAAATAACAAATTCTTGAAATTCACATCAAAATTTTAGCTTGGAATGTCTAAATTCTTGGTTCGTGTAATTCTTGAAAAAATCATAGCTTTTAAAATACAATATCTATGATTTTGTATTAATTTTACTTCATCAAATAACAAAATTATGGCGGTAATTATTTTATTTGATATTCCAATTATAATATTTTAAATTCTATTTATGGCGGTAAAAAGACTTTTAAAATATTATAATATACAACATGCTTATACCATGTTTGTTTAAAGATTATTTTAAAAAGACCCTTGAATTGGCGGATTCATAGGTCTTTTTTTTTTGACATTAAATTTAAAAAGGATGATACTTCATAAGTGTCATCCCTTTTATTTTATTTAACTTTTAATATACTAGCACCGAGTGGTGGTATGGTAAGGGAAATAGAGTAGGCTTTTCCTTGCCAAGCAATCTCATCGGCCATAATGAGCGATTTGTTTGTTTTACCACTACCTCCAAAGTCATGTTCGTCGGAATTTAATATTTCGTTCCAAATTCCCATCATAGGTACTCCAATTCTGTAGTTTTCGTGAGGAACTGGTGTCATATTCAGAATAATAATCAGTTGCTCTTTACTAACATTTCCTTTTCTAGCATATATCACGATTGAATTGTTTCTATCAGATGTATCAATCCATTCAAACCCTTCATGTGAAAACTGTTTTTCATATAAAGCAGGTTCTGTTTTATACATGTGGTTTAAGGCTTTCATCAAATTCTGAATGCCTCTATGAGGAGCGTGGTCTAGTAACCACCAATCCAAACTTTTTTCAAAGTTCCATTCAGATGTTTGCCCAAATTCACCTCCCATAAAAATTAGATTAGTTCCAGGGTGAGTGAACATATATGAAAACAAGAGCCTTAAATTGGCAAACCTTTGCCATTCATCACCAGGCATTTTACCTACCAGCGATTTTTTACCATATACCACTTCATCATGAGATAGTGGTAACATGAAATTCTCTGAAAAAGCATAGTTTGTCGAGAAAGTTAATTGATCTTGGTGATGACGACGATACATTGGATCTTTTTGGAAGTATTTCAAGGTATCGTTCATCCAACCCATCATCCATTTCTGTCCAAACCCTAAACCACCTGCATAAATAGGTCTTGAAACGCCAGAAAATGAGGTTGATTCTTCTGCAATAATTTGTATATCTGGAAACTGTGCATAAAGCGTCTCATTTAATTCTTTGAACAAAGAAATTGCTTCAAGATTATGATTTCCTCCAAAAATATTTGGTTCCCACTCTCCATGTTTTCTTGAATAATCTAAGTACAACATTGACGCCACAGCATCAACCCTCAATCCATCTGCGTGGTAGCGTTCTAGCCAATAAACTGCATTTGAAATCAAGAAACTGCGAATCTCGTTTCTACCATAATTAAAGATATACGACTTCCAATCGGGATGATACCCTCTGCGCATATCAGGATGTTCGTAAAGATGTGTACCATCATATTCATACAACCCGTGTGCATCGCCAGGGAAATGTGACGGAACCCAGTCAAGTATTACGCCAATATCATTTTTATGACATTCTTCTACCAAGTACATGAAATCTTGAGGTGAGCCAAAACGAGAAGATGGTGCAAAAAAACCAAGTACCTGATATCCCCATGAAGGTTCATAAGGGTGTTCCATGATTGGCATGAATTCAACGTGAGTAAAGCCCATTTCTTTCACGTAATTCATCAACTGGTCTGCCAATTCTACAAAACTTAGCTTTTCATTACCATTTTTTCTTCTCCAAGAACCAACATGCACTTCATAAACAGACATGGGCGATGTTAAAGAATTTTTAGTATGACGTTTGGCCATCCAATCAGAATCCGTCCATTCATACCAATTATCCCAAACTATCGAGGCTGTGCGAGGGGGTATTTCAAATTGTTGCGCATAAGGATCCATCTTTTCGATAAGACGGTTATCTTGGGTTTGAATACAAAACTTGTAGGTTTCCCCCTTGCCGATATAAGGAATAAAACCTTCCCAAATTCCAGAAGCATCCCATCGTACAAAAAGATGGTGACTACCTTTGTCCCAGTAGTTAAAATTTCCAATGACTGATACCGATTTAGCAGAGGGTGCCCAAACAGAAAAGTAAACCCCTTGTACCCCTTGATATTCAGTAATGTGTGAGCCGAATTTTTCAAATAAACGATAATGCTTGCCAGCTTTGAAAAGATGAATGTCGAAATCAGAGAAACGGCTGAATACTTCTACATTTTTAAGTACTACCGGAGTAGAAACAGGAGTTTGATTTTCCTCTATAACTTCTACAACAGCTTTTTTAGTTACTTTTTTCTTAGTTGTTTCGGTTGATTGAGTAGTTGTTTTTGACGTTTTTGCCATCTTTAATTATGGTTAATGGAGTTTTGCGAAGCTAATAAATGTCATTTGGTAAATATAAAATTTCTTTTTAAATAGATTTTGTTAATATGATATAATTTATCCCATGACTAGTGAAATGTAAAATACTATTAAAAAAAATAGGATAAATTTGTTTTTACTTATTTGTTTATTTGTTCGTGGAATAATCTATTTTTTTATCAAATATACAATATTTTAACCTCTTTCTGGTGAGAAAAGATAATTTTATCAAAAATAGAAACAAGTACAGTTTGTCAATAAATAAGAAGATAGGGAAGGCTACTCATAACATTATTGATAATAATGTTATGAGTAAAAGAAGGTATTAGTTTTGGCCTGCTAACAGATAAAGTACGGCCATTCTAACGGCAACGCCGTTTTCGACTTGGTCTAGAATAATTGAATGATGAGAATCAGCAGCATCTGATGTTAGCTCTACGCCACGATTGATTGGGCCAGGATGCATCACTACGATTTCTTTATTCAATTCATCCAACATTTTTTTATTGATACCAAAGTATAAAGAGTATTCCCTAAGTGTAGGAAAATACTTGATTTGTTGTCTTTCTAACTGGATTCTCAAGACATTGGCTACATCGCACCAAGCCAGCGTTTCTTTTACATTATGTGAAACCTTTACACCTAATTCGTTTACATAACGAGGAATTAAGGTTGAAGGCCCACAAAGGGTTACTTCAGCACCTTGTTTACGAAGGGCAAAAATATTAGAGAGCGCTACTCTTGAATGCAGAATATCTCCAATAATCGCTATTTTCTTTCCTACCAAATCACCACCTAATTTTTCACGCATTGAAAAAGAATCAAGTAATGCTTGTGTTGGGTGTTCATGCGTACCGTCACCAGCATTGACAATATTGGCAGCAATGTGTTTTGAAAGGAAATGAGGGGCTCCGGGGCTAGCATGACGCATCACAATCATATCCACTTTCATGGCCAAAATATTGTTGACAGTATCAAGAAGCGTTTCTCCTTTTTTTACAGAACTTCCAGAAGCTGAGAAATTGATTGTATCTGCGGATAAACGTTTTTCTGCCAATTCAAAGGAAAGCCTTGTTCGGGTAGAATTTTCAAAAAAAACGTTAGCAATTGTTACATCACGGAGGGAGGGTACTTTTTTGATGGGGCGATTAATTACTTCTTTGAACTCTTTGGCAGTTGCCATAATGAGTTCTATGTCGTCGGGTGTTAAATCCTTAATCCCCAAAAGATGTCGAGTACTTAGTTTTTGCATACTATTTTGTAATTAACCAAATGTTATCGGCTTCGTGCCCTTGTTCTTTCCATTCTACCAATACCTTTTCTGTGGCAAGAGTATTTACTTTTTTACCAACATAATCAGGATTTATTGGTAAATCACGGTTATAAATTCTATCAATCAAGACGCATAATTCCACTTTTTGGGGGCGTCCAAAAGCTGTCATTGCATCCAAGGCTGCTCTTACCATTCTTCCAGTTGCTAATACATCATCAATGAGTATAACATTCTGATTTTCAATAATAAAAGGAATTTTGGTGGCGTTGGCTTTTACTAATTCACGACGACGATAATCATCACGATAAAAAGTAGCATCCAGATACCCTATTGGGATTTTAACACCTGTAATTGATTCTAATTCTTGATGAATTCGCTTGGCAAAAAAAATACCCCTTGGTTGTAAACCTATAATCACAGAATTTGAAAAATTCTGGTGATTCTCTATCAATTCTTGACAGAGACGGCTAATAGTAATGCCTAGTAGAGGACTGGATAGGATAAGTTTGTGTTGCATTGAGTTTTTGAGATTACTTAACCTCGATGAAAAGTAATCATGGCACAAAGATAAGTATGCTTTATGAATAGCTGAAGGATGAGAGCAGAATTTTTTATGCTGTTTACCTTTTTAATTGCTATTTGCTTGAATGTGAGCATTGAAGTACTAAGATAAAAACCTTCTATGGTAATTAATTTGTCCTAGATGATAAGTAAGATGTCCGTGTAAATGAACTAGAAAGTACTGGGTAGTCATTTCATATCCTAAAACATTTTCAGGATAAATGGCTGTTAATTGTGGAGATGATAATTTTGAAAGAGTACCAGTTACAATATCAAAAGTTTCATTAATGGCTACCAATATCTCTGGACGAGCAACATTTTTAGCAGAAAATTCAGCTTCACGATTCCTAACATAGTCTATATTGCCCAAATTTTTGCCAATATAAGTTTTTAGATTCCCGATTAAATGTAAAGCCAAGTTTCCTCCGGCATTATTGATTCCATCAACTTTTTCCCACAAGAGGCTTTCGTGTTGATATTGCTCTATTTCTCTGTAAAGTACTTTCAAATCTCTTTGAAATAATTTTAATAAGTCTTCTGTCATGGATGTGTAATTTAATAGTCCTTTTCTTAACTTAATTAAGAAAAGGACTACTGTTTGTTAATGAAGCGGATTAAACTTTCCCTTTTAGGTGAAAGTATTGTATTTTAGAATTGATTTTTTCAAAATTTGGGAAGCATAACATCGCTACGTTGAGTAAATTTTGGAACAAGCTATTCTAAAAGACTTAGTTTAACCTAAAAGGGAAAGTTTAAACAGCTTCAATAATAAATATCTTCAATTCTAAACAAATGCATTGGCATAACATGTGGGTCTAAATCAATATAATTGTATTCGCCACGCCAAACATACTTAGCACCAGTGATTAAATCATGGACGATATATTCCTGATCGGGATATTTTTGAATCAAATTCAAGGGAATTCTAACAGTTCCACCTTGCCGATTGTGGCCATCTAGGTTTACAATACATAAAATTCTGTTGCCGTTTGAATGTGTTTTCAAATATGCCAATATTTGGTCATTTTGAATGTCACAGAAGGTAATATTATTGGTTCTTTGTAAGGCAGAATTCTCAATTCGAGCATGATTAGTTTGTCGAATAATATATGTGAGCTTATTCTCCATTTCCCAATTCCAATGCTTTATTTCGTATTTTTCAGAATTCTTATATTCTTCTTTATTAGGATTTGCCTCGCTAATCATATACTCAAATACAGGACCGAAAATACCATAATTTGAAGAAAGCGTAGCCGCCATGAAATAACGAATAATAAACAATGGCTCAAGACCCGTTTGTAAAGCCCAAGGAAGAATATCATGCGTATTTGTCCAGAAGTTAGGACGCATATATTGTTTTTGCTCCGTCTGGGTCAATTCGTTCATATAACCAATTAATTCAGCTTTTGAATTTCGCCATGTATAATAAGTATAAGATTGCGTATAGCCTAACTTCGCCAGTTCAGCCATCACCTTTGGTTTAGTAAACGCTTCTGCCAAGAAAATCATATCTGGATGTACCGCTTGTACCTCGGCGATTACCCATTCCCAAAAGGCAAAAGGCTTAGTATGCGGGTTGTCGATACGAAGAATCCTTACGCCCCAATCTGCCCAAGTCATGATGATTGATTTCAATTCTTCCCAAAGTTCTTTCCAGTTTTCAGTTTCAAAATTGATTGGATAAATATCTTGGTATTTCTTAGGAGGGTTTTCTGCATATTGGATGGTGCCATCAGGACGGATTTTAAACCATTCAGGGTGCTCTTTAGCCCAAGGGTGGTCGGGTGAACATTGAATAGCTAAATCCATCGCTAATTCAATACCCATTTCTTTACAAGCACCAATTAAATGTTTAAGGTCATCTAGTGTTCCTAACTCAGGAAGAATAGCAGTATGTCCACCTAACTCAGACCCAATTCCATAAGGAACCCCTGGTTCACCTTCTTGACAAGTTGTACTGTTGTTTTTCCCTTTTCTGAATTGTTTCCCGATAGGGTGAATAGGGGGAATGTATAAAACATCAAAACCCAAAGATTTTAAACGAGGAAGTACGTTCTCTTCAACATCTTTAAACGTTCCGTGCTGTCCTTTTTTGACAGATGCAGACCTTGGGAACATTGAATACCATGCAGAAAATGCCGCTTTTTCTCTATCTACCCAAACTTTCAGGTGTCTATGAATAGTAGCGTGTTGTCTGTCTGGATATTTTTCTATCCATTCGTGCAATTTATGGTTGTATATAAACGCAATGGCTTCATTATAGGTATTTGAATCTTTAAAAAGATTTGCGATAGCCTTTAGTTCAGCTTTATCTTCTTTTGACGCAATCTTCATCATCTTTTCAATGATATTTGCCCCAACTAATAATTCTATATTTACATGCTGGCCATCCTTGATTTTCATATCTATTTCATGGTGCCATGTGGCCGCATTGTCTACCCAAGCTTGAATAGTATACGTATAAAAACCGTTTTTAGAAACTTGAAAAGAAGCTTCGTAGTGGTCATTGTTAACAAAATTCATTGTTGTTTCTATCCAATCCTCATCAGTCGAAAATTTATAAAGGAGTTTTGCCGCCAGTTGATCATGTCCATCCAAGAAAATATCAGCCTCTACCTTGATTGTATCACCCTCAAATGCTTTGATAGCGTAGCGTCCTGCATCAAGTTGAGGACTAATATTTTCAATAATTACTCTTTGTTGTCCTTGAATTGTTTTGGAAATCATATTTGTATATCAAAATGGTTAAAAAGTTAACTACTAAGCACTTAAAAATAAGTAGTAGTACAATATTCTAAAAATAGACTAAAAAATAACAGGTTAATTGATTAAATTTATGTAATTATAGTAAAAAGTAATTAATTTCACATGATTGCCAGTTTGTAATAAATGCCGATACAATATTTTTATTATACAGTGAAAATATTGTATTTATTTGTGACATTGTAAAAAGTAGTAAATTATAAGCCTTAAATTTATAAATTATAAACGCTGTGAAAAAGATCATCGCTTACTCAACCCTATTTTTGTTGGTAGGAACATCCTCTTTCGCCTACCGAATCGAACAAATCCCAACTAAAGGCTTTGCCGAAGAAGGTATCGCTCGCTACTATGCTGCCCATTTACATGGTAAATATACTTCTTTTGGCGAAAAATATGACGACACCCAGCTTACTGCATCACACTCGAGGTATCCCTTGAATACAATTGTTAAAGTAATTAATCTAGAAAACAATCTTACTGTTGAAGTTAGAATTAATGATTATTGTAAATGTGAGGAGGAGGGAAGAATCATTAATCTTTCTAGAGAGGCAGCATCTAGGCTAGGCATGATGGCTAGTGGAAAAGCTAGAGTAAGGATAGAAGTTATTTCTCCTAATATTTCATCATCGTTAAATTCACATAAGAGGGTTTCCGAAAAAATAGCAGATAGTATCGTGCCAGATAGAAGAGAGGTTTTCTCTAAAGATAGTGGTAAGAGTTATGATAATAACATCTATGTTAGTTCAGTAACTACCACTACTGAGGCTTTTTCACCTGAAAGAACGTATGATATAAATGGTATAGAAAAATTTCCTAAAGGTTTTGCTGTACAGGTTACGGCTGTAGTCAATGTAGGGTCTCTTCACGATTTGTATGATGAGTTGTTAAAAATGGGTATTCATAAAGATGAAATTTTTATTCAAGTAACTCAAAAAGAAACAGGTAAACTCTATCGTTTATTATTTGGTGAATATGCTTCTAAGGAATCTGCCAATGATAAAACGGTTTGGCTTTCTCAACATGGTTATACGGGAGTTGTGCGTTCGCATTTTAATTTGTAATTGCATTAGCAGATAATATCATTAAAAAGGGGATGACAAATGCTAAATTGTCATCCCCTTTTCTGTATAATCATCAGCATCATTATGCTTTATTTTTAATAAGCAACAACCCAATAAAAGTAATCGCTCCATTGACTAATAGCTTCTCAAACCCAAATTGATAGCCATTCAACCATTCCTTAGAATTAGCATCGATAACATACGTTAGGATAGGTGCTATTATACATACGAAAGGAACAAGTTTATCTTTAACAGGGATTTTAGTAAAAAGTCCGAAAGAAAAGAGACCTAACAATGGGCCGTAGGTATAACTAGCAATATTGAATACTGTAGAGATGATAGACTGGCTACTGACAGCATTAAAAATTAGAATAATAACAAAGAAAAGAGCAGAAAACCCAAGGTGAGTATAATGCTTGATATTGTTTCGCTGTTTTTCTTCATATTTTTCAATGTGCATGAAATCAATACAGAAAGCCGTAGTAAGGGCTGTAAGGGCAGAATCTGAACTAGCATAAGTGGCAGCAGTAATTCCTAACAAAAATGTAATGGCAGCTAAAATGCCAAATTCTCCACCTAATGCTAATTTTGGATATAGTAAGTCAGTACGTTCTGGAATCTGAAAGCCAATTTTATCGGCATAGATATAAAGCAAAGCACCCAAGCAAACAAACATCAAGGTAGTAATAGCGAAGGTACAGCAAAACCAAAACATATTTTTTTGTGCTTCCCCTATGTTTTTACAGGTAAGGTTCTTCTGCATCAAGTCTTGGTCAAGACCAGTCATTACAATAGCAATGAATATTCCTGCGATAAAATCTTTACTAAAATGATGTTTATAGGCAAAATCATCAAAAAAGAACATTTTAGAATATTTACTTTGCTGAATAGTTGAGACTAAATCACCAAAGCCTAAGTCTAATTTATTTGCAATTAAAAATATTGTCAAGACAAGTGCCGTAAGAAGAAAGAAAGTTTGAAGAGTATCTGTTACAATAATAGTCTTTACACCCCCACGGTAGGTATAAACCCAAATAAGGGCGATAGTCACCAAAGCTGAAATCCAGAAGGGAATATTCCAAGCATCAAAGATAGCTAGCTGCAACACCTGTACTGCTAAAAACAAACGAGCGGCTGAACCCAAAGTACGGGCTAGTAAAAAGAAAGAAGAGCCTGTTTTATAAGAGACCTTCCCTAGTCGTTTATCCAAATACGTATAAATAGAAATTAAATTTAAGCGATAATATAAAGGGAGTAAAACCGTTGCTATTACAAAATAACCCACTAAATTGCCTAATATAATCTGATAATAAGAAAGAGATACTTTTCCTACATCACCGGGAACAGAAATGAACGTTACACCTGATATTGATGTTCCAATCATACCAAAAGCTACTAACCACCATGGAGATTGTTTATTTGCGGTAAAGAAAGTATTAGTATCAGCACCCTTGGAAGTGTAATGTGCTACTACAATAAGCATTAGAAAGTAAACGGCTAAAATTCCGAAAGCAATTCCTGTAGTCATAAATTTTGGGTATTCAGTATTGTGAACACCAAATTTGATATTTTTTGTTAAATTTGCTATCATTTTAAAAGATAAATATTTTTACAAATGCGACCATTTGAACAATTCGAAGAAGAAGTTGATGTATTAGAAGAAGTTATTGGCGTAGATCAATACGATCTTATCGTGTTTAATGATGAAGTAAATACATTCGATTTTGTTATTGAAACGCTAATTGATGTATGTGGACATTCGGCGGAACAAGCTGAACAATGTACATTGTTGATTCACTTCAAAGGAAAATGTGCTGTAAAGAAAGGTACTTTTGAAGAACTAGCTCCGATGAGAAATGATATTTGTCGAAGAGGAATCGCAGCGGAGGTTCAATAACCTTTTAATATTTTACAATAATTATTAATTACTCCAAAATCAACATTTCTAATACTCTTGAATTATCCATCTAAGCTCATAGAAAATGCTGTTGAAGAAATCTCAAAATTACCTGGCATAGGAAAAAAGACAGCTTTGAGAATGGCTTTACATCTATTAAAACGAGATGAGAAGCAAACACTTAGTTTGTCGGAAGCCCTAACAGCTATGAGAACTAAGACACAGTACTGTAGACAATGTCATAATATTTCTGATGACATTCTTTGTGGAATTTGTACAAATCCTAAAAGAGATGAGTCTGTAGTGTGTATAGTGGAGGATACCCGAGATGTATTGGCGATTGAAAACACTTCTCAATTTCGTGGGCTTTATCATGTACTTGGAGGTATTATTTCACCACTTGAAGGAGTAGGCCCCGCAGATTTGAATATTGAATCTTTATTAAGCCGTATTACGGAGAAACAATCAGGAGATTCGGCTATAAAAGAAATTATTTTAGGCTTGAGTCCCACAATGGAAGGGGATACAACAGCGTTTTATCTTACAAAGAGGTTAAAACCTTTGAATGTTAAAATTACAACCATTGCTAGAGGCATACCTATTGGTGGAGATTTGGAATATGCTGATGAGATAACATTAGGAAGAAGTATAGTAAGCAGAATTGTATATGAGTAGATAACTTAATAATAATACTTTTTAAAACCTGTTACTTATGAAAAAGCTTGCATTTATTATTCTTTTAATTTCCCTTCCATTGGTTGGAAAAAGCCAACGCCTGAGCATTTTAGGTATCGGAAAAGACTCATCAGCGTTATCACCAATGATGAAAGAATATTTAGGGAACTACCAGAAAAAGAATAGCCTTTCAAAACCCCTTCCCAAGCATATAGTAGGAATACCTGACATGAAAAAAGCAGCTGAAAATATTGATAACTTGATCATTGTAAAGCCTGATTTAGCTCAAATGGCTAATATGACGGTAATACAACCATCAAATAACGAACATCAGCATTTAATCATTATTAGTGATAAACAATCGAAGCAAGTAGCTCCTCATCAATAATATTAAAATTATTAATAAGGAAAAGTAAATTTCATTTTTATTCCAAACAAAATCTCCTATGAACCGTAAAAGTTTTTTAAAGACAACATTAGCATCGGCTTTTGCATTGTCTAGCTTAAATTCATTCAGTTTTTCATTAAGAAGAAGCTATAATGACAAATTACCTAAATTGACATTAGAAGAAGTAATGCTTGAATCAGCGCCTTTCTCTTTAGCAGCGTTGCCTTATGCACCTGATAGTTTAGAGCCGAGCATTGATAAGTTGACGATGGAGATTCACCATGATCGCCATCACAAAGCATATGTTGATAATTTGAATAAAGCTGTGGCTGGTACTCCTTACGAAAAATTATCTTTGTGGGATTTATTGAAAGAAGCAGGAAAAGCACCAGCTGCTATTAGAAATAATGCAGGTGGACATTGGAATCATACTTTTTTCTGGAATGTAATGTCGCCTAAAGCTGGAGGTTCTCCCAAAGGTGAATTATTGGATGAAATCACTAAAACCTTTGGTTCGTTTGATAAATTCAAAGAAGAGTTTGCTAAAGCTGGAACTACTCGCTTTGGTTCAGGTTGGGCTTGGTTAATTGTTCAAGATAAGAAATTAGTGATTACTTCAACGCCAAATCAAGATAACCCTTTGATGGATGTGGCTGAAAAGAAAGGTTCGCCAATTTTAGCCTTAGATGTTTGGGAACACGCTTATTACCTTAAATACCAAAACAAACGTGCGGATTATATCACTGCGTTCTGGAATGTAGTAAATTGGGATGCTGTTTCAAAGAATTTTGAAAACTTGAAGAAATAATTTTAATGGTTCTGCATATATTATTGATTAATTATGCAGAACTATTATCCATAAAGCTTGAATATATAGGTTTATCAATTTAACAAATAGGATAGAATTTGATAAATAACATTTACTAACATGACTTCTGAAACACTTCTAGATACAATCCCATCTCTTGATTTAGCGGACTTTCTTTCTGGCGATACTGCTCGAAAAGAAAAATTTGTACAAGATTTAGGGGCTGCTTTTAATAATATAGGTTTTGTAGCCATTAAAAATCATGGTTTAACAAAAGATGATACTGAAAAACTTTATGATAGTGTTCAAAAGTTTTTTTTCTCGCCAGATGAACTAAAAATGCAATATGCCATTGAGGGTATTGCGGGTCAAAGAGGTTATATTAGCAAAGGAAAAGAAACGGCAAAGGGTTTTAAAGTGCCGGATTTGAAAGAATTTTATCACGTAGGTCAGCCCAAAGTTGATGATGGAGACCCTATTTGGGAGGAATATCCTGATAATGTTTTTCCTACAGAGCAACCAGATTTCGAACAATACACACTTCATACATATAAAACTTTAGAAAATGCAGGCAAAACGTTGTTAAAAGCCATTGCATTGTATTTAGAATTGCCCGAGGATTATTTTGAAAGCAAAGTAAAACATGGAAATTCTATTTTAAGAGCTATCCATTATTTCCCTATCTTAAATCCAGAAGAACTGCCAGAAGGAGCTGTTAGAGCTGCTGCCCACGGAGATATTAATTTAATTACTTTATTGATGGGTGCCTCAGCGGAGGGGCTTGAGGTATTAAGGGCTGATGGCGTTTGGATTCCTATTACGTCATTACCAGATTACGTCGTAGTAAACGTCGGAGATATGTTAGATAGATTAACAAACCATAAATTAAAATCTACGATTCACCGTGTGGTAAATCCTCCGAAAGAAAAACTAGGTACTTCTCGTTTCTCAATTCCTTTTTTCATGCACCCACGTTCTGAAATGGATTTAACCTGCTTGGAATCTTGTGTGGATACTGCTCATCCAAAAATGTATGTTAATATGACGGCAGGAGAGTTTTTGAATGAGAGACTTATTGAGTTAGGTTTAAAGAAGTAAATATTATACTTATTTTTGTGTCCATGAGATTTTTGTATCTCATGGATTATTTTTTTATTATTCAATTCCACATTTAGCTTTATAATTTATCCAAATGAAAAAAATCAGAAGACTCCTCTTTCTACAAGATGTTCTGATTCTTGCATGTACTTCATTTGGAGGTCCCCAAGTACATTTGGCGATGTTTATTGATCGCTTTGTGAAGAAAAGAAATTATCTTACCGAAGCTGAACTCTTAGAACTCCAAGCGTTATGCGGTTTCCTACCCGGACCCACTTCAACGCAAACGATTACAGCCTTAGGTTATAAAATTGGTGGGCCCAATTTAGCTTATCTTACCTTACTAGTTTGGATTACTCCAGCCGTAACCATCATGACGGCCGCAGCTTTCGGAATGACTTATCTAAGGAATAGGGAAATTATCAGATTTATTCAGCCAATAGGGGTTGCCTTTATTATCCATGCAGGCTTTGTATTGGGGAATAAAGTCATTAAAAATGCCTCTGGAGTCATTTTAATGGTATTGGCTTCTGGTTTTGCATTTTATTTTCAATCTCCGTGGGTTTGCCCGATTTCTTTGATTATTGGAGGAACGTTTACCGCTTTTAATTACAAAGATTATCCCCATCAAACAAAACATAAAATGGTTATTCCTTGGGCTAACTTTAATTTGTTTTGGCTTTTTCTGTTGTTCTTAGCTGGTCTTGGTCATTTTACCGACTATGAGCCTATTCGTTTATTTGAAAATTTTTATCGTAACGGAAGTCTGGTATTTGGCGGAGGTCAAGTGCTTGCGCCAATCCTCTATACAGAATTTGTTGAATTTAAAGAATTGGTTAGGGCAGATGATTTTTTAACAGGTATGGCACTTTCGCAAGCATTGCCTGGTCCTGTATTTGCGTTGACATCCTATTTAGGAACATTAGTAATGAAAGATGGAACATGGTGGGAACAACTATTGGGCAGTGCCGTTGGGGCAGCAGGTATTTTTTTGCCGGGTACGTTCTTAATATTTTTTGTGTATCGAATTTGGGGACAACTAAAGCAATATCGTGGAATTAGGGCCTCATTAGATGGTATAAATGCCGCATCAATCGGATTGACATTGGCAGCAGCCATTACCTTTATTGTACCTATGGTGAAACAAGTAGATGTGGTAGGTCTTGTTACAGTCATCGGCACCTTACTGATTCTTCAATTTACGAAAGTACCAAGCTTCCTTATTTTTTTAGGAGGATTAATACTAGGTTTCATTTTTTAATTAGAAAGATGCCTCTTCTTGAAGGATAATGGATTCTCACCAGTTATTTTTTTGAATATTCTATTAAAGTACGAAAGGCTTTCAAAACCACATTCAAAGCAGGTCTCCGTAACGTTTTTATCAATTAATAATAAATGTTTGGCTTGATTAACCCTGTAATGATTCAAGAACTCAGTAAAAGTAAGTTTTGTCATTTTTTTGAAATACCTACAAAAAGGAGCTTTGCTTAAATTAGTCAAACTTGCTACTTCATCAATTTCAATTTTGTGATGATAGTGTTCGTCAATAAAACTATAAATCTTTTTTAGCCTTTCTTGTTCCCTTTTATTATGTTGATTATCATACGGCTTTTCATGTAACAACGTATAATCATTACTATCTGCTAACATTTTAAATAATGTCAACACTTCTACAAATTGTTCAAAAGAAGATAGTTCGTGTAAATGCTTAAGTCTTTTCCCTACGACGTCCTTAATATTTTTTCCAAACGTTATGCCATGTTTTGAAAGCTCAAAAAGTTCATATACGCCCTTTAACTCGGGTGTATCTTGAAGCGTATCTTTCAGAAAACCTTCTTTTACGTATAATACTACTTTCTCATATTCAGTTTGCAAGCCATAGTCGAAATTGAGATGAGGGATATTAGACCCAATAAACGTCAAATCACTTTCTTCATATCTGGCTATATGTTCGCCTACATGGCGTGTACCTTCTTGTTCATGAATTTCGATAAAAACCAATTCATATTCTGGGTGAAAATGCCAATAGAAAAAATTATTCAATTTTGGATTAATATTCCACTGAAAAGAACTGTTTTCATGCGATGGAATAATTTTTTCAAATTCTATTTTCATTATTTTGATAATTAGTATCTGTAAGTATATTATATAATATCAATATAGTTCAAATTTATGAAAAAATTGATGTAGAAATGCAATATAAAAGAATACAAATTTGTATAAAAAAAACAATAATTATTTATACAAATTATGGAAAATCAAACTATGGCCATGACGCCCACTATGATGCCTAACATGGCTCATCTGGATATTCCAGGAAATCCATCTACTGCTACAAGCAGCCAAATAAAACTAAGAACCAGTATTAATGATGGGAAAGCGCTAAAGGTATTAACGGAAGATGATTGGAATTTTTGGATAACTAATGGATATGTCATCATTAAAAATGCAGTATCAAGAGAACAGGCTTTAAGAACGGCCGAATTTATTTGGGAATTTGAAGAAAAGAATCCTAATGATGCCAGTACTTGGTACACCCCTCCAAGAGCTGAAATGAAAATGAAAGAATTAACGGGTACGGGCATGGTAGAGGTGTATAATAACCAACATTTGTGGAACAACAGACAAAGCCAAAGAGTACACGATGCCTTTGCTGATATTTGGGGAACAGAAAAATTGTGGATAACGATAGACCGCGCTAATTTGAATTTTCCATTACGTCCCGATTTCCAATACAAAGGTTTTATTCACTGGGACTATGACCCTGAGACGAAACCTCAGAATGTTCAAGGTGTGCTGGCATTAGCCGACCAAACCGATGAAAACATGGGAGGATTTCAATGTATTCCCGAATTATTTAGAACGTATGATACTTGGAAGTTGACACAGCCAGCAGATAGAAATCATTTTCAGCCTGATACATCTGCTTTTGAGGATAAATTTGTAAAAGTAAAATTAGAAGCTGGCGACTTGCTGATTTTTAATAGTAGCCAACCGCATGGCATTCGTCCGAACAAAAGTAAAGATAAAGTACGCATTGCGCAGTATATTTCAATGATGCCTGCTGAGGAAGATAACGAACCTTTAAGACAATGGAGAATTAATTCATGGAAAAATAGGGTAGCTCCAGAAGGCTATGCTTTTCCTGGTGACCCAAGAAACTGGGAACAAACAAAATATCCTGTAGCTGAATTAAACGATTTAGGAAAAAAAATATTAGGATTAACAAAATGGTAAGTTATGCATAAACAAATTTATACTGAACTCAACAATGGTGTGCAAATGCCATTGTTGGGACTTGGCGTATATGATATGTATAACCAAGAAGCGATACAAACTGTAAGCACTGCCTTAAAAATAGGGTATAGGTTAATTGATACTGCCGCAATGTATGAAAACGAAATAGAAATTGGCAAAGGAATTAAAGAAAGTGGGATAAATAGAAATGAGATTTTTTTGACAACTAAAGTTGATAATGCTAGCCAAGGATATGACAAAACCCTACAAGCTTTTGAAGAAAGTATGAAGCGATTGGATTGTGAATACATAGATTTATACCTTATTCACTGGCCAATTAAAGCAACCAGAAAAGACACATGGAAAGCGCTTGAGCATCTGTATAATACTAACCGAATAAGAGCAATAGGTGTTGCTAATTATTTATTACCATTTTTAGACGAACTAGATACTTATAAAACAATAGTACCAGCAGTCAATCAAGTAGAGTTTAGTCCCTATTTATTTCAGCAACCATTATTGGAGCGTTGTAAGAAAGAGGGGATTCAGTTGCAAGCATACACTCCTTTAGTAAGAGGTCAGCGTTTTAATGATGAGCGATTAATCGCTTTGAGTGAAAAATATTATAAGACTCCCGCACAAATTATTTTAAGATGGGCTATTCAGCATAATATTTCAACAATTCCAAAATCATCAAGTCCTATCCGATTACAAGAAAACTTTCAGATTTTTGATTTTGAAATATCTAATGACGACATGAAAAAGATAGATGGTTTTAATGAAAACCTACGGGTAGTAGAAGACCCTATGGAACTGTTATAAAAACAAAAGGCTTTCTACTCTTGCAGAAAGCCTTTTGTTTTTATTTTTTCAGTAACCCAAGCAGATATTTTCCATACCCACTTTTTACCAGCGGTTCAGCTATTTTCTTGAGTTGCACCTCATCAATGAATCCCATTCTGTAGGCTACCTCTTCTATACAACCTACCTTTAATCCTTGTCGCTCTTCAATCACTTGAACAAACTGTCCTGCTTGCATCAATGATACAAATGTTCCTGTATCCAGCCAAGCCGTCCCTCTGTTCAATACTCCCACTTTCAACTTCCCTTGCTTCAAGTATTCTTTGTTGACATCCGTAATCTCATATTCCCCTCTTGGCGAAGGAGCTATATTCTTGGCAATCTCTACCACCGAATTGTCATAGAAATATAAACCCGGTACCGCATAGTTTGATTTTGGTGCCACAGGCTTCTCTTCAATAGAAAGTACATTGAAATCATCATCAAACTCTACTACCCCATATCTCTCTGGGTCATGCACCTGATAAGCATATACTACTCCACCATCTGGGTCATTGTTGGCTTGTAACAATTTACTCAAACCACTACCATAGAAAATATTATCACCCAACACCAAGGCTACTTTGTCATCACCAATAAACTCTTCTCCAATTACAAAAGCTTGGGCTAATCCATTAGGCAATGGTTGTTCAGCATATTCAAATCTACAACCTATCTGTGAGCCATCTCCTAACAATTTCTTGAAATGAGGTAAATCATGGGGAGTAGAAATAATTAATATTTCTTTGATGCCCGCCAACATCAAAATAGAAAGCGGGTAATAAATCATGGGTTTGTCGTAAACAGGCATTAACTGTTTACTAACGGCTAGGGTAAGAGGGTGCAAACGTGTCCCTGAACCGCCTGCCAGAATAATTCCTTTCATATCTTTCTTATAGCTTTAGGCTGTAGGCGATAGGCTTTAAGCAATGGCATTAAATGCTTGTTGCTTATAGCCTATTGCTTAAAACCATTTAAGAGTACATTTTTTTATAATAATCTTGGTAATTACCAGAAGTAACATTATCCAGCCATTCTTGATTGCTTAAAAACCATGATACCGTTTTCTCAAGTCCTTCTTCAAATTGTAAGGAAGGTTTCCATCCTAATTCATTCATGATTTTGGTAGCATCGATGGCATATCTTAAATCATGACCTGCACGGTCGGTTACATAAGTAATCAATTTTTCAGAAGTACCCTCTTCTCTGCCTAGTTTACTATCCATGGTTTTGCAAACCAACTTTACGATGTCGATATTCTTCCATTCGTTAAAACCTCCAATATTATAGGTTTCACCCAATACTCCCTTATGGAACACAGTATCGATAGCTCTTGCATGATCTACCACAAACAACCAGTCTCTTACATTTTCACCTTTTCCATATACTGGCAATGGTTTATTGTGCAAGATGTTGTTAATCATCAATGGTAATAATTTTTCAGGGAAATGGTTTGGTCCATAATTGTTAGAGCAATTGGTAATTACTACTGGCAATTTATAGGTATTACCATAAGCTCTTACAAAGTGGTCTGAAGAAGCCTTTGAAGCTGAATAAGGAGAACGTGGGTCGTAAGGAGTGGTTTCTGTAAAGAAGTCTTCTGGGTTATGTAACTCACCATACACTTCATCGGTAGAAACATGATAAAAGCGTTTTCCTTCATATCCAGATGCTTTCCATGCGTTTTTAGCAGCATTCAATAAGTTGCAAGTACCCACCACATTGGTCATTACAAAAGCCATTGGTTCTGCAATTGACCTATCAACATGTGATTCTGCTGCTAAGTGAATCACACCATCAAATTGATATTTGTCAAATAGTTGATTGATAAACTCTGCATCAACGATGTCTCCTTTTTCAAAGATATAATTAGGCTTATCTTCTATATCTTTCAAATTCTCAAGGTTGCCAGCATAAGTCAATTTGTCAAGGTTGACAATGGTATAATCAGCATAGTTATTAACAAATAACCGAACCACATGAGAACCAATAAACCCTGCTCCACCTGTTATTAAAAGCGTTTTTTTCATAAACAAATATTTTCGTTGGTAGTAGTTGATTTACTGTTATTTTCCAATTAACTTTTTCTGCCAATTCCAAGCATCGCCTAAAGCATCAGTTAATGTTTTTTCAGTTTTCCAACCCAAAATTTCATTAGATTTTGTACAATCTGCATATACTGCTACTACATCTCCCTCGCGTCTAGGTTTGATACTATAATCTACCTTTAAACCAGTAGCCGCTTCGAAGGCATTAATTACATCTAATACAGAACTACCTGTTCCAGTACCGATATTAAAGAAATCGTAATATTGTCCTTCAGGTTGTTTCAATAAAAGGTTCAAGGCTGATACGTGTGCTTTGGCAAGGTCAACTACGTGAATATAATCACGTACGGCTGTACCATCAGCAGTAGGATAGTCGTCACCAAAAACAGCTAATGGACCTCTTAACCCTGCTACGCTTTGTGTTAAAAATGGAACAAGGTTAGCGGGTACGCCCAATGGTAATTCTCCAATAAGGACAGAATCATGCGCACCAATAGGATTGAAATATCTTAACGAAATAGCATGAAAGCCTGCCGAGCTAGTTACGGTATCGCGGATAATTTCTTCACATACTTGTTTGGTATTTCCATAAGGAGAGGCCGCAGGTTGAACAGCCGAGCTTTCAGTTACGGGTAAAGTATCTGGCTGACCATACACTGTACAAGAAGACGAAAATACTAAGTTATTAACGCCATATTCTTCCATTTTCTGAAGCATCAACACCGTAGCTGAAATATTATTGCTATAATATTTCAAAGGTTTTGCTACAGATTCGCCAACAGCTTTAAAGGCAGCAAAGTGAATGATTCCATCAATTTTTTGTTCAGAAAATAATTTATCCCACGTAGCAGCTTGACCAATATCACCTTCATAAAAAGTAACAGGTTTGCCAATAATTGTTTCTATACCTGTGATAGCTTCTTTTTCAGAATTAGAAAAGTTGTCAACTAATACTGTTTCAAAACCTGCGTTGTGGAGTTCAACGACTGTGTGAGACCCGATAAAGCCTGCGCCACCTGTTACTAAAATTTTCATATTTTAAGTGAATCCAGAAAAAGGAAGAGTTAAGTCAAATTATTATTATCATACTTAAATATTGAGCAGTGATGAATAATAATTATGAGGTTGCAAAAAAACAAATTTAGCATAAAGCCTTACTAAAACAAAAAATATACAATTGCTTTTTCAATAAGAATTAACAAGAAAAAAGAACCTTAGAATCAAATTTGTACTTTTGAATAAGAAATGTTATTTTTAGGTGAATTAAACGTGACAATATGAAGCAATCAGAAATTAAGGCTTTAGTATCCTTATTAGAAGACGATGATAGCGAGGTGTTGAACCTTGTAGAAAATAAGATTAGGTCATTAGGAGGTACCGTAATTCCATTTTTGGAAGATCGTTGGGAAGAATCTTCTTTGAGTCCATTAACACAGAAAAAAATTGAAGACCTTATTCATGATTTACAGTATGAAGCTTTTTTTTCAAGGTTGGTTACTTGGAAGGAAAACGGTGCTGAAGATTTATTAGAAGGAATGTGGGCTATTGCTACTTATCAATATCCTGAATTATCTATCGAAAAGCTGCAACAAGAATTAGAGCAAATATATTATGAGGTTTGGATGGAGTTTAGGGATAATATGCACCCAATGGACCAAATCAAAACATTAAACTCCGTTATTTTTGGGAAAATGAAATTTGGAGCCAATACCAAGCATTTTCATTCAGCTTCCAACTCCATGCTGAATGTGGTGATGGAAAATAAAAAGGGCAATCCTATTTCGTTATGTGTCATTTATTTATTGGTAGCTCGAAAATTGAAATTGCCTATTTGGGGGGTAAATCTTCCTAATTTGTTTATACTTACTTATAAGTCAGAACAAATGCAGTTTTATATTAATGTATTCAATAGGGGGTTGGTATTTAGTAAAGTAGATATTGATAATTATATATCTCAGTTAAACATCGCTCCAAATGATATTTTTTATCAACCCTGTAGCAACTTAGATATTATCAGAAGAGTATTAAGAAACTTGACGTTAGCTTTTGAGAAAGTAGGGGATGATGACAAGGTACAAGAAATAGAAAAAGCACTCAAAGAGATGATGAAGTAATTTTTTTGTATTACCTACAGCTTTAGGATGTAGGTAATACAAAAAAATTACTATGTTACTGTCAGGACATAATCATCAAAATAAATCACTAAAAGTTCATGTTCTGTTTTTAGTTTTCCTTCAATAAATATTTCACCTGTCAATTTGTTAGGTTTATCTTCAAAGGGTTCAATATAAATATTATCTTTAAGCGACAGGTTTTTTTTGCCATACCATTTATATAAGCTTTCCTTAGCACACCAATAAATACAAAGTTTCAGCAAATCTTCGCCAGCATGATTAAGTTCGGATGCTCGAAGGAATTTATGCGAAACCCTACTTAATTTATCAGATACTTTTTCAATATCAATACCTACCTCTTCATCCAAACTGATGATTACAGCAGCATATTCATTGGTATGTGATAATGAAATGTATGCGGCGTGATTATTAATCAAATAAGGGTTTTTGTATGAGTCCTTAGCAATGCCTTCATACGTAATTCCGAACAAAGACAAAGTATATTTCGCACAAGTTCTGCTAGCAAGCCACTCTAACTGTTTCGCAGGGTGGGTTACATCAGAGATATCTATTAAATCGTTTTCTTTTATTTCTAGGTACTCTAAATAAAATGAAGGTGACTCCTCAATTTTCCAAAGAGTCAAAATACTTTTTTTAGAAATTTCTTTACAAAAAATTATTGCCATTTAACTATCCTGTAATTCAAAGCAATACAAGCCTAAATAGCCTCTATCAATCTTCGATTGTTGTCATTAGGCACAAAATAAACTATTTTTGCTTAAATAAAGATTTAAAATTTTAATCCCTACTTATGCAAGTTGATAAAATAGATACATTTTCTGGTCATCGTGACTGTGTTTATGCACTTGAAGGTAGTAAAGATTCTTCTCAGTTTTTTTCTGCTGGTGGAGATGGACTTATTGTTAAATGGAATTTAAAAACGCCAGACTTAGGAGAGCTAATAGCCCAAGTACCTGCTTCCGTTTATGCTATTTGTTTAGATAAACAAAGGAATCAGTTGTGGGTAGGGCAAAACTTTGATGGCATTCATTTAATAGATGTTGCGTTGAAACAAGAAATTAAATCTTTGAAAATTACCTCTGCTTCTATATTTGATATTAAAATTTATGAAAATATCGCTCTGATAGGGCTTTCTGATGGAATCATAGTTGTGATGGATGTTGAAACTTTTAGTGTAAAAAGACATTTAAAAGCATCTGACAAAAGCGTAAGAAGTATAGCAATTAATGAATTGACAAAAGAATTTGCTGTAGGATACAGTGATTTTTCTGTAAAAATCTTTGATTTGCAGGATTTTTCATTGAAATTAGTGATTGATGAACATACAAATTCAATATTTTCCGTTTGTTATTCACCAGACAAAAAGTATTTGCTTACCACAGGCAGAGATGCCCATTTGAAAGTATGGGATGTTACAGAAAAATATCAATTGAAACACAGTATTATAGCTCACCTTTTTGCAATAAACCATATTACCTATCATCCCAACGGAGATTTATTTGCAACGTGTAGCATGGATAAATCTATTAAAATTTGGGATGCTAAAACATTTAAGTTGTTGAAAGTAATTGATAAAGCCAGACACGCAGGGCATGGGACATCGGTCAATAAACTTTTTTGGAGTACCTACGAACACCAATTAGTTTCAGCATCCGATGATAAAAAAATATCTGTTTGGAGCCTGACAAACTAAGACAGGAATTTTGTGTTAAAACTTTTATTTAGAGGTTACCTTGTTTTAACCTACTTAAACAATCTAAGAAAATGAGAATTACTCCCCTTGAAATAAGAAAACATACTTTTGATAGAAGCTTTAGAGGTTTTGATACTGAATCGGTAGAAGCTTTTTTACTTTCACTTTCTCAAGAATGGGAACGTGTAGGAGAGGATATGCGCCAATCAAAACAAAAACTTGAAGTAGCTGAGCGCGAAATTATCCGAATGCAGGAGATTGAAAGTAGTCTCTTCAAAACATTAAAAGCTGCTGAGGAAGCCCAAGACAAAATAAGCTTGAAAGCTCAAGCGGAAATAGAGCAATTAAAAGAAAATGCTAAGATTGAGGTAGAAGAAATTTTGAATGAAGCGCGTAAAAGTGCTAAAATGATTATTTCAGATGCCGAGAATAAAGCAAAGTTTTTGGTTGAAGAAGCTGTAAATGATTTAAAAAATTATGAGCGCGACTTCAAGACAATGGAGAAATATAAAGAATCATTGGTGGAAGAACTAAAACAGTTTGCTAATGATACTCTAGAGAAAGTTGCGAAATTTGAAGATAACCTAAGTTCAAGGACTAATTTTCAGAAAATAGAGAATGTAACAGAGGCAATATTCCCTGAACCTGTTGCAAAGGTTGCAGTAACTACTCCTGTAAAAGAAACGCCTTTGTTTCCAAAAGAAGAAACGCCAGAAAACGACACAAGAATTGATTTTGAACCTGCCAATGATTTTGATGATGAAAACGAAGAATTGCCAGAGGTAAGCAAAATTTTAGATAAAAAAGATGTCACTGTTTTTAATGCTAAAGCTGACGAACTAGTTAAAGAAATGAAGACGATAAAAGTTAAACCTAAAAAGCTTGGGAAGGATGATGGACTGCCTACAGTGTCGTCAGTAATGGAGGAGTTTGGTAAGGATAATGCAAGTGGTATCTCAAATGGGGGAGGCTCCTTTTTTGATGATTTATAGGTAATTAAATGTTTAAAAGATACTTTCATTAGTATTCAGAAATAAAAAATACAATGGGAATAATTGCCCTTGAAGGCATAGAGTTTTTTGCATATCATGGTTTTTATGCAGAAGAACAAAAAATTGGAAATCGTTATCAAATAGATATTGCTATTACGACTGATTTTTCGGAGGCAGCAGAAAATGATAAACTTAGTGACACTGTAAATTATGGTGATGTGTATGAAATAATTTCTGGTGTAATGAAGATAAAAGCAAAATTACTAGAGCATATAGCTCAGCTAATCATTAAAAGTGTCCGTAATCGTTATCCCACTATAGAATTAATTGAAGTTTCAGTATCGAAGTTTAATCCGCCTATTGGAGGTGTTTGTACAAGAGCAAAAGTAACTCTGAAAGGATAAAATAAATTATGGCACATCAAGTAACGATTAAAGATTTAGCTCGCCATCTGAATGTTTCTGTGGCAACAATTTCTCGTGCTTTGCGTGATATGCCTGAAATAAAACCAGAAACACGACAGGCTGTTTTACAACTCGCTAAGGAGTGGGACTATCAGCCTAATATTTTAGCCACTAGTTTGGTGAAAAGTAGGACAAAGACCATTGGGGTAATTGTGCCAGATTTAGCCTATCATTTTTTTGCATCGGTTATCAAAGGAATTGAAGCCGAGGCCATTGCTCGTGGTTATAGTTTATTACTTACCCAGACTAGTGAGCTGTATGAACGAGAATTGATAAACGTTCAAAATTTATCAAGAGGACAAGTAGAGGGTTTTATCATTTCTCTTTCACAAGAAACTGTTGATTTAGATCACTTAAAGCGACTTCAAAGAAAAGGAATTCCTTTAGTATTCTTTGATAGAGATGCGCAAGAGCTAGATGTATCAAAAGTAATGGTAGATAATGTTGGTGCTGCTTACGAAGCCACTAAGCATTTGATTGATAATGGCTGTGAAAGAATAGCCTTTTTAGCTGGTCCACAGAGCGTTACTGTTAGTAATCAAAGACTAGAGGGATACGGAAATGCTTTAAAAGACCATGGATTTCAGATTGATACATCTTTAATCGTACACGGTGAATATGCGTTGTCTAAAGCTGTGGAAGTGACACACCACTTAATGAATCTTGAAAATAGACCAGATGGATTTATTGTAGTAAGTGACCGACTAGCTGTGGGAGCGATTTCAGCCTTGAAGTCGCGGAATATAAAGATTCCTGAAGAAGTAGCTGTAGTAAGTTTTAATGATGAACCCATTTGTACTGTAATAACTCCTACATTATCAAGCGTTGCACAGCCTACTTGGGATATTGGGAAAAATGCTACAGCATTGCTCATTGATCAAATAGAAGATAGGTTGGGAACTTTCAAGCCAGATATTCAAATTCTAAAAACTCAATTAGTTGTAAGAGAATCATCTCAGCGATTGAAAAGGAATTAATCAGTAAATAAAATATAAAGCCTGAAGTAAATGTTGATTTTACCTCAGGCTTTATATTTTTACAACAATGTAGCATCTAAAGTAATTGTAGCATTTAATAGCTTAGAAATTGGACAATTTTCTTTAGCATGATTCACTAATTCTTCAAATTTCTCCTGCGTTAAATCAGTAGCCTTCACCGAAGTAGTTAATTTAATTACATTAATAGCACCATTTTCTAAAATTACTTGCGAAGTTGTGTCAATACTATCAGCAATAAAACCTGCTCCTTGTAAATTAAAAGCTAATTGCATTGAAAAACATCCAGCATGAGCAGCCGCTACTAACTCTTCAGGGTTTGTGCCAATGCCATCTTCAAAACGTGTATTGAAAGAATACTGTGTGTTACTCAAAACACCACTTTGGCTTGTTAATGAACCTTTACCATCTTTACCTGCACCAATCCACTGGGCAGTCGCACTTCTTTTAATTTGCATGACTTTTTTATTTAAGTTTATGAGACAAAATTTATTGAATACTATTTCCGAAACTAATTTTCATAACTAATACCAAGCGTTTCTAAATCATCTTCTGCTAATTCAGACGGCTCGATATAAATATTTAATACTTTAGTATTATCGTTTCTTTTCCATTCTTCCGCAGCATCATCCAACACAGTTAGGATAATTTCTCGTATTTCGTCGTTTTCTTCTGATAAGAAATCGTCATAATTTTTAAATACAATGCGAATGTCATTCTGGTCTAGCCAATCTAAATCGTTTATTAGCTCATCGAATGAATCCATATTATGATTGAAATAATCCGGGAAATACAAAGCTTTTGCTAGCGTTTGATAAAAAACTTCAACAGTCTCTACATTTTCGCCATCAATGATGGCTACCAAGATGTTATCGTGAGATTTTAGCGTCGAATCTTCACCTAAGATATAATAATTTGCCATTGTCTTATTTAATTTCAACAAATGATTGATAATGATTTTTGGTAAAATAGGCTTTCCCATCTGAACCAGTTACTAGTCTTTCAGCCCCTCTGTTTTTACCTTGAACTTTCGGATAAATATCCCATTCTCTGTAATTAATTTGCTGCCCATTCTTATCTTTTTTGGGGAGCAGCCCTTCATAATTGCCAAACTTTCTACCGCCAACGTATCCATCAAATGTTACACCATTTTCACGAATTGACTTTAAAACCTTTATTGCATTCTGTGGAATTTCTTTAGTACTAGCTGTGGGAATCTGGGCATTTTGAATAGATAATTCATAATAATAACTATTTTCACTCGTTTCAAAAGGAGTTAAAGTATTATTGAAATTTGCTTTTTCAAAGGCTAAGCTGAATACTGAAGAGCAAGTAATGAAGTAAAAAAAGACTAACTTTAGGATACAGCATAATATATTTTTCATAGTTGAGAATAGTTTGAGTAAAACTACAAAAGAAGTTTTGAATTTTGTTTGTCAATAAATTTTTTAATAAAAAAATCATGCTAAATACTTCTGGGAAGTAAATTTTAGGAAATAAATTTATAGGAAATTATAATTAAATCAAATTTTGATAATCTTCTAATTAAAGCTTGTATTCTCGTTCCTCTCAAATTTGCAAAACCATTAAAATTTCACGAAATTTGTATAAAATGGCATTTTAAGGGTACTTAAAACTATCTCTCTTGATTTATCAGTTAAAAAATCAAAAAAGGTGCTTAGTCCCTTCAACCAAACCTTATTTATATGTCAGAACAACATAGTAATATTATTTCGATTAACATTGAGGACGAAATGCGTGGAGCATACATTGACTATTCAATGTCTGTGATTGTATCTCGTGCCTTACCCGACGTTCGGGATGGATTAAAACCTGTTCACCGCCGAGTACTTTTTGGAATGGATGAATTAGGTGTGAATTACAACAAAGCTTATAAAAAATCAGCCCGTATTGTTGGTGAAGTAATGGGTAAGTTTCACCCTCATGGTGACTCTTCAGTTTATGACACCATGGTTAGGATGGCTCAGGAATGGTCTTTGAGATATCCATTAGTAGATGGGCAAGGTAACTTTGGTTCAGTAGATGGCGATTCACCAGCGGCGATGCGTTATACAGAAGCCCGACTAAAGAGAATTGCTGAAGAACTTTTAGGAGACCTTAACAAAGATACAGTCGATTTTCAAAATAACTTTGACGACTCTTTACAAGAACCAACCGTACTTCCTTCAAAAATCCCAAATCTTTTATTAAATGGGACTTCTGGTATTGCTGTAGGGATGGCCACCAATATGGCTCCTCACAATTTGACAGAAGTTGTAGAAGGGATTATTGCCTATATTGATGATCGTGAGATTACTGTTGAAGGCTTAATGCAATATATCAAAGCACCAGATTTTCCTACAGGTGGAACGATTTATGGTGTTTCGGGTATCAAAAATGCCTTTGCTACTGGTCGTGGTCGTATCGTAGTTCGTGGAAATGCCACGTTTGAAACGAGTAAAACAGGCAAAGAGCAAATCATTATCTCTGAAATTCCTTACATGGTCAACAAAGCATCATTGATTAAACAGTGTGCTGACTTGGTAAATGAGAAAAAAATTGAAGGTATTTCAGAAATTAGAGATGAATCTGACCGTGATGGTATGCGTATCGTTTTTGATTTAAAACGCGATGCTGTTCCTAATGTAATTCTGAATAATCTTTATAAGCAAACTGCTCTCCAGTCTTCATTCTCTGTCAATAATGTTTGTTTAGTAAAAGGTCGTCCTTATACGCTTACGTTAAAAGATTTAATTCATTATTTTGTTGAGCATAGAAATGAAGTAGTTGTTCGTCGTACTCAATATGATTTACGTGAAGCACAAAAAAGAGCACACATTTTAGAAGGTTTCATTATTGCGCTTGATAATTTAGATGCTGTTATCAAATTGATTCGTGAGTCTCGTGACCCACATGCTGCTCAAATTGGTTTGATGGAAAGCTTCAGCCTTTCTGAGATTCAGTCTAAAGCTATTCTTGAAATGCGTCTTCAACGCCTTACAGGTATGGAGCGTGATAAGATTTTGGCTGAGTATGAAGAAATTAAGCGTTTGATGGAAGACTTACAAGATATTTTGGATAGACCTGAGCGTCAACTACAAATTATCAAGGATGAATTACATGAAATCAAAGAACGTTATGGAGATGCGCGTCGTACGCAAATCAATATGACAGACGATGAATTCTCTATCGAAGATATGATTGCTGATGAAGAAATGTTAATTACCGTTTCTAATCAAGGTTATATCAAACGTACACCAATCAGCGAGTACAAAGCCCAAGGAAGGGGAGGAGTAGGTTCGCGTGCTGTAGCTACCAAAGATAGCGATTATACTGAGCACCTATTTACTGCAACCATGCACAACTGGTTGCTATTCTTTACTGAAAGTGGTAAGTGTTTCTGGCTTAGAGTATATGCTGTACCAGAAGGACAAAAAACTGCCAAAGGAAGACCAGTTCAGAATTTAATGAACATTGAAAGCGGTGATTCAATCAGGGCTGTAATCAATGTGAAATCGCTTACTGATCCAGACTACATTAACAATAACTTTATTGTGATGTGTACTGAAGACGGTACTATCAAGAAAACTACTTTAGAAGCTTACTCTCGCCCGCGTCAAAATGGTATCATCGCAATCACTATCAGAGAAAACGATAGATTGTTAGATGTATCTTTGACCAACGGAAATAATCATATTATCATCGCTACTAACACTGGTCGTTCGGTTCGTTTTGAAGAATCTCGTGTTCGCCCAATGGGTCGTTCAGCTGCTGGTGTAAAAGGTATTTGGCTCGACGAAGAAAAACAAGACGAAAAAGCAATCGGTATGGTTTGTATCGAAGATCCAGAAACACAGCAATTATTGGTGGTTTCAGAAAAAGGCTTCGGTAAACGTTCGGATGTTGAAGATTACCGTTTGACTAACCGCGGCGGAAAAGGAGTGAAGGCACTTAATTTAACTGACAAAACAGGTAACTTGGTGGCTATCAAAGAAGTAACAGATAATAATGATTTAATGATTATTACAAAATCTGGCATTTTGATTCGTATTGCTGTCGCTGATTTACGTGTAATGGGTCGTAATACCCAAGGCGTTAAACTTATTCGTTTAAAGAATGAGTCGGACGAAATTTCATCAGTAACTAAAATTGTGAAAGATCCAGAAGAAGTAATTGCAGATATTACTCCAGAAGGAGAGGTAGATTTACCAACAATTGAATCAGAAGGAGAAGTAACTCCAGAATAGCTATTTAATAAGAGTATCCTTGTAAAATCGCATGTAAGTGCGATTTTACTTTTTCAATAATTCAATTATAGAAACCATTTCCAAACAGAACAATGAAAAAAATCACACTTGCTCTTTTCGCAATACTGATGACAGCAGGAGCAGCCTCTGCTCAAATGGACAAAATGATGATTGAGGCGAATCGTAAAACTATTTCTGAGGCCGTAAAAAAAGCCGATGCAGCAGTTACAAAAAAAGATTCAGCGAAAGCTAAAACTTGGTTAACTCGTGGAGAAGCCTATTTAGACCTTGCGAATTCTCAAGACTCAGTGTTGACAAAAGCAGAGCCTTTAGCAGCTTACAAAGCGGTTGAGTACTTCAAAAAGGCTATTGCATTAGATGCAAAAGACGGAGCGGCAGCTGTTTCAGCTAAAAAATACCTTTTAGTAACGCTCAATAAAGAGGGAAAACCAGAACCTGAAGGACAAAAAACATTTAGTGCCTTTATGAACGGTGGTATTGCTAAATATCAAAGCAAGGATTTTGTAGGTGCTGTAAAAGATCTACAAATGGCTTCTGAAGTTAGTCCAAAAGATACTACAGCTGCAATGTATACAGGTGTAATTGGTCAAATGGCTAAAGATGATGCAGCAGCTAAAGGTGGATTTGAGAAATTTTTAGCCCTAGGAGGGAAGGACCCAGCCATGATTTATGCCTTGGCTCAAATCTATAGAAATGAGAAAAATGAAGAAAAAGCTATTGCTACCTTAGAAAAAGGGATTGCTCTTCATCCAAACAATAAAGACTTAAAAGCTGAAAAAGTAAACTTATTATTAGCATTTAAAAAGATTGATTTAGCTATCAAAGAACTTGAAACATCAGTTGCAAAAGGTACAAGTAACCCTCAAGAAGTATTAAATTTGGGTATTTTATATGAAAATAAAGCTCAAGAATTTGCACCTGAAATTCGTACATTAAAAGAAACTTTATCTGATAATAACGTAGAAGCATTAAACAAGAAAATCCAAGTTCAGAAAGATAAAGTAGCGGCTTATGATGAGGAAATCAAGCGTTTGACTGATAAAATCAAAAAAGACCCAAAGACAGCGGCAGCTTCTAAAAAACAAATTGTTCAAGTTAAAGAGATGCAAAATGAACAAAAAGCTGAGTTGACTAAGTTGAATGAGGATGCCGCTAAACAAGCAGCAAGTGGCGTTAATGTTGAAGAAACTAACAAGAAGCTTGCGGAATTGGAAGCAAAACAAAAAGTAGCTAAAGATTTAGCATTAACTTATTATAAGAAATCATTAGAGTTAGATCCTAACAATTATGATGTTAACTTTAACTTAGGAGTAATGAGCTTTAACGAAGCAGTTGAAATTAAGAAAAAAGTTGATTTATTAGATATGGCTGCTTACAAAACTGAAGGTAAGAAAATCGAAGAATTAGCTGAGAAGAAATTCAGAGAAGCTTTACCATATTTTGAAAAAGCATATTCTATCAAGCAAGAAGATGATTTAAAATCAAGTTTGAGAAGTTTATATCAAATCTTGAAAATGGAAGATAAATTGAAAGCATTAGGAGAATAATTAATATTCCACCTAGTCATAAAAAAGACCTCAAAAATTTGAGGTCTTTTTTTATGACTAGTCTATCTCAGAAAATTTTCAGTCATGAGCAATTTATATGATGGAAAACAGCAAATAGGTATGTTATTTAGCAACTTTTCAAGTATTAAATGTTTTATTTAACATAATGTAAATTATATAACAATTAAATTTATTTTTTTGAAGCTGATAATATTGATAATATATAGCTACTTAGAAGAGACTGGTTTGTTCTAATGGATTGGTAATTAATAGGTTATCAATCAATATGAAAGTGAAAGTACTTTGATGAAGTCGCTGAGAATCAGATGAAATATTTTTTCAATGATTCTGCCTTGATTATTTAATTCTGAGGCGATTAATTTTAAAGGCAGAATCATTAAAATTATTGTGTTAGAATACTTTTTAAATCAGCAGGTGAATATTTTACAGATTTAAGTACTTTATTGTCGGAAGTTCTATAAACTAAAAATTTATCTTCATCTTTTATAATCTCAGCCACAGTGCCATCTTTTTGAAAATAAAATTCTACAGTGGCTTCTGCTTCTTCATAAGTGCTACAAGCTTTAGACATATTTGATCTTTGCACCTCATTAAAGAGGTCAACGAATTTTTCACCAAGACCAAATTCTAATACAGCTCCAGAAAGTACATATTGAATATCACATAACGCATCAGCTACTTCAACAAGATCATTAGCTTCAATGGCTTCTTGTAGCTCTCTCAATTCTTCAGCAATAAGACTTACTCTTAATTTACATCGTTCTAAGGAAGGTATCTGTGGTTTATCAAGAATGGGTGCTTTGAATGTGCGATGAAATTCAGCAACTTGATTAAGAGAATCTATGCTTTGCATGGTTTTTTATATAATGTTTTAAGTAAAAATTTAATCAAAATTAGTAAGAATAGCCCTAAGATTATGCATCAATAAATGTATTTGCTTTTATTAATATTACTATTATTACTAATAAAATTATAAGTATCTAATTATCAGTAAGTTATAAATTCACGTGGAACACTTTGTTTAACTAATTGATAATCAGCAAGATATGTGTATGATTGTGTGAAACGTTATTTTAAATACTACTCTAAAAGGTAGGTATTTAAAGAGTTAAATGGGCTAATATAATAGGAAGTACCTAGTATAAATAAGTAGTTCTCAGTAGGAAATAGAGTCGGATAGAAAACAAAAAATACTAGATGTTGTATTTAATATATCCATATTATTAAATATAGATATATATAAAATATCAGCTTATTTTTTTAAAAAAGGATTTTTTTCGCCCACTTTTACCCTCTCTTAAAATCAAAATTTGATATTTTGATTTTAAGAGACAATATCTTTTTCTTTCAAACTACATCCTGTTTAACCATTTTCTTTCATAAGAAGAGCCCTTAAAAGAGGCATTATCTACCTCCTTTTTCTATTTAATTCCTCTCTCTTTATCCAGCAAGTTTCCTCCTACTCTATCCATAACTACATAAGGGATATATTAAAAAAGTACAAATTTTATCAAACAGGTTTACTTTCCATAAACGTGCCATCAGTGTAAAATATTACAATCCTTTCTATTTGCTTACCTGATGGAGCGGGCGCTTCAACCACCTCTGGACGCTCTGTTTTACGCCTCTGTAAGGCATTTACAGGCGATTGTACATATAATTGCTCAGGACTACTATTTTTAACCGATTCTTGGGGTTTTATATCTTTATTCTGGGTAGTCCTAATTGTTTGATTACTAATTATTTGTTTATGAGGCTGAGGGATATTCTGACTAAGTGAATCGTTATCAAAAAGAAGCCAATCTCTGTCTATGTCAGGAAATACCTTCAAAATCCTTTGTACAATGTCTAAACTAGGCTTATTTCTCCCAGATAGAATGTGTGAGATACTACTTCGCTGTATCCCTATGGCATCAGCAAAATAACTTGGGGAGAGCCCCTTATCTACTATTATCTGTTCTATTTTTTTATTTAAATCCATGTTACAAATGTTTAATATATATTTACAATAGTAATTTAATAATGTAAATATGATAATTGATTGTGTAAATTACAAATGTAATTGAATATAAATGTTAATCTATTCTTGTTTATTAATGTAAATTCCATCTTCTTTGATGATAATTTGCATGTCTTTATATAATCCCCCAATAGCTTTCTTAAAATCCTTCTTTGACATTTGTAAATTGCTATAAATAACTTCAGCGCTTGTTTTGTCATTGTATGGAAGGAATCCATTATGATTATTTAACTGAGATAATATGAATAATTTAGTATTGTCAATTCGTTCAAACCCGATTTTTTCCAATGTTAAATCAATCTTTCCGTCGTCTCTGATTTTTTTAATGTATCCAATTGTAAACTCTCCTAGATTCACTGATTTAAACACTTCATTTTTGTAAATTACACCTATTTTACATTTGTTAATCAATGCTTTTATGCCTAAATCTGTGTATTCGTATGGTAGCAATTCTACCTGTTGTTTTTCAGTAAATTCTTCTGCATCATTTGGGAGAAACTTATCGATCTTGGCAGAAGCAACTATTCTTTGGGTCTCCTCGTCTATATAAATATAAACTAAATAACTTCTTCCCACGGCCATTTTAGATTGTTGTTCACCAAAGGGAACCAGTAAATCTTTCATCAATCCCCAGTCTAAAAAGACCCCTAATTTGCTCACATCTTTCACCTTTAAATAGGCAAACTCCCCCACCGTAGCATAAGGTTTCAAAGTAGTCGCAATAAGCCTATCTTCAGAATCTCTGTAGATGAATACATCTAGGAATTGTCCTATTTGAGTGCCTTCAGGAACATAGACTCTAGGAATCAAAATTTCTTCACCTTCAAAGCCATCTAAATACAAACCAAAGTCTAATTCTTTGATGACTTCTAGCCTATTGTATTTACCTAATTGTAAAGGATGTGTCTCATTTATCATTATTATATATTATTTAGAATGAACATTCAGTTGGAATGTATATGTATTAACCGAATTTAAGATGAAAATCAATCAAATAGAATATTGAACGTTATTTTTAAGTTAATAGCAAGAAAAAAAGTCGTGAAAATCACGACTTTTTTTCTTGAATGGATACAATCCTTAAACAACTACATTATTCTCTCTTAGCGCTTGATTTAAAGAGGTTTTAAGGTCTGTACTTTCCTTGCGCTTACCAATGATTAAAGCACAAGGAACATTGTATTCACCCGCAGCAAATTTCTTGGTTAAACTTCCAGGAATAACCACACTATTTTCAGGAACGAATCCTATGTATTCTACAGGTTCAGTACCTGTTACATCTATTATTTTAGAACTCCCAGTGATCGTAACGCCAGCTCCTAATACTGCACGTTTACCAATTCTTGCTCCTTCAACAACAATACAACGTGAGCCAATGAAAGCACCATCTTCAATAATCACTGGAGAAGCTTGTGGTGGCTCCAAAACACCGCCAATTCCAACACCGCCACTCAAGTGAACATCTTTGCCGATTTGAGCACAACTACCGACTGTAGCCCAAGTATCAACCATTGTTCCCGAGTCTACATAAGCACCGATGTTTACGTATGATGGCATCATGATTACGCCTTTTGCTAAATAAGCTCCATATCTTGCTACCGCAGGTGGCACAACACGTACGCCCAAATTAGCATAATTATTTTTTAGTTTCATTTTATCATGAAATTCAAAAATACCTACTTCTTGCACTTCCATTTGGCGAATAGGAAAATACATTACGATTGCTTTTTTAACCCATTCATTGACCGTCCAAGAGCCATCTTCATTTGGATGTGCTGTTCTAAGCTCGCCCTTATCTACTTTTTCAACTACTGCCTCAATAGCTTTTTTTGTTTCATCTGATGAACGTAAAGTTGGATTCTCCCAAGCGTTTTCAATAATTTGTTTTAAATTTTCCATTTAAATATTTTGGATATTGTTGCTTTTATTTAATCTACAAAGATAATCTGTTTTGAACATACTTAATGAAATTATATTAAGAGAATCACCAGATAGAATGTTATAACATTAAGTCTTTAGTCATTATCCTTATTAACGCTCTCTAATTTTATGTTAAAAACTAATTGTTTATTTTGAGTGGTTTAATTAATTGATTTTAAGTGAATTGCAGATATTGTTTTTATGTAAATATTTGATAAACAAAATATTATTTGGTTGATTATTTTAATAATAGTGTGTCAATTTGACAGTTTACAGTTAGAAATAATTGAGCACAAGATTTCCCTAATTTTATTTATCTCTCAGGTTGATTTCATTTGAATAGACTCTCTTTAGTGTATATAGTCTTTTAGGAAACAGCTCTAGCATATATTTACAGATTTATGCATCATATCTTTATTTAAGCTCATTCCTATTGCGCTAAACGTAATAAATACCCCCTTCCCTATCCTTTTCTTAAGACTTTCATATTACTATATTTATCATTTATATGCTTCATAGAGGTTATATTATGCCGTAGCGAGACAGATATTAAGTAGTTTAAGAGCAATTTTCTATCAGGATTGTAAGCTATAAAGAAAGTAAGGATGCGGTATATAAATTAGTAAAACTAGATAAAATAACTATTATTTTTAGCAATTATAACCACATAATTAGTTTTTTACTAAATTTACTATTAGTAATTACTAATATAGATAGTTGTTTATATATATTGTTTTTACTTGTATTATTCTCCTAAAAACTCTACTTTTGTACTGTAGATTTAATCAATTATCCCTTATTTAAAAATGGCAAAGGTAAAAGTTGCAATCAACGGTTTTGGACGCATAGGACGCTTAGTCTATCGTCAGATTTATAACATGGAAGGCATTGATATTGTAGCAATCAATGATTTAACTAGCCCTAAAGTGTTGGCTCATTTATTAAAATATGACTCAGCACAAGGACGTTTTAATGCAGAAGTTACTTCTACTGACAGCACTATTACAGTTAATGGCGAAGAAGTAACTATTTATGCTCAGAGAGATCCTGCTCTTATTCCTTGGGGAAAACACGAAGTTGACGTTGTATTAGAATGTACAGGCTTCTTTACTGATAAAGAAAAAGCTTCTGCTCATATAACTGCTGGTGCTAAGAAAGTAGTAATCTCTGCTCCTGCTACTGGTGATGCTAAAACGATTGTATTTAACGTAAATCACGATATTTTAGATGGTTCTGAAACAGTAATTAGTGGTGCTTCTTGTACAACTAACTGTTTGGCTCCAATGGCAAAAGTATTAGAAGAACAATTTGGTATTGTAAACGGCTTAATGACAACTGTTCATGCTTATACAAACGACCAAAATACTTTGGATGCTCCACACGCTAAAGGTGATTTAAGAAGAGCTAGAGCTGCTGCTGAAAACATCGTACCAAACTCTACTGGTGCTGCAAAAGCAATTGGTTTAGTACTTCCTTCATTAAAAGGTAAATTGGATGGTTCTGCTCAAAGAGTTCCAACCATTACTGGTTCATTAACTGAACTTACTGTAGTGTTAGCTAAAAAAGTTACTGCTAGTGAAATCAATGAAGCAATGAAAGCAGCTTCAAACGAAAGCTTTGGTTATACTGAAGACGAAATCGTAAGTAGCGATATCATTGGTACTTCATTTGGTTCATTATTCGATGCAACACAAACTAAAGTACAAACTGTAGGTGATAGTCAAATCGTTAGAACTGTATCTTGGTACGATAACGAAATGTCTTACGTTTCTCAATTAGTACGTACAGTAAATTATTTTGCTCAATTGATTAAATAATCAGCTGACAAATAAACAAAAAAGGTGAATCAAACGATTCACCTTTTTTGTTTTATAACCTTCAATTGGCTCCTAAAACGAGCAATACAAGTAATTAATATTGAAGCCTTTTGCCGTAAAAATCTCTTCAAATCTGGTCTTAATATTATAATGTCTTACATTCAAATCAGAATTATACAGGTCTCTAGTTTCAATTAAGCCCTTAGCTCCAAAATCATTTAAAGCAGTGATTGAGTATTTAAAGAATGATTCTGAATCTGTTTTTAAATGTAAATACCCTCCTGGGGATAAAATTTTAGCATAAATCTCTAAAAAACGTGGATTTGTAAGCCTTCTCCTTACGCCACTCTGTAATACTTGTGGGTCAGGAAAAGTTATCCAAATCTCAGACACTTCATTTTCTTCAAAAAAACTATCTAACCCATGTATTTTAGTTCTCAGAAAGGCAACATTCCTTAAATTACCTTCAATCGCTTTTTGACTCCCCACTGCTATCCTATCCCCTTTTATATCAATGCCTATAAAATTCTTATCAGGAAATAACTTGGCCAACCCTACTGTATATTCACCCTTTCCACAGCCCAGTTCAAGTACGATGGGATTTGAATTATGAAAAACCTCTTTATTCCATGCCCCTTTTATATTTTCATACAATGGTTTTCCTTCTTGTATAACATTCTCTTGAATAATATTACTCTCAAATCTTTTAGCTTTTTGCCTTCCCATTAATCTACTACTTATTTTTTCTTAATATTTGAATTACGCTCATAAAATTACAACTCGTCAATATCTGCTACTACAAAAGTACTTCCACCAACATAAATTAAATCTTTAGCTGAAGCCTGATTTTTAACAAAACCAATGGCTTTGTTTACATCTTCTATGACAAAACCTTGCAAATTAAAATGTTTTGCTTTTTCACTTAACAGACTGGCTTCTAACGCCCTAGGAACATTTGCTTGACAAAAGATATAGGTGGCTTCTTTAGGTAACAGAGCTAAAATACCATCTATATCTTTATCAGAAACAAAGCCTAATATCATCCATAGCTTATTGTATTTTATCTTTGCCATGCTTGATAGTACTTCTGTAATGCCACTTAAATTATGGGCTGTATCACAAATCATTGTTGGGTTTTCTGATAATATTTGCCAACGACCTTTTAAGCCAGTGATAGAAACTACATTTTCTATGCCATATTTAAGAGCTTCATTGGTGATGTCAAATCCTTGTTGTTTCAATATTTCAACAGCTTGTAATACCCCTAAAATATTTTTTAACTGATAACTCCCTTTTAGTTGAGAAATATAGGTTTCAGATAAATTAGTTTTTTTATTTAGAATTTCTAATGTTAATGATAGTCCGTTGTTATCAAATGATTTTATTGAAAAACTATCTTCTGCAAAAAAGATATCGGCAGCTTCTACTAAGGCTTTCTGAATAAAGACGTCCTTGGTTTCATCCTGATACTCACTTATAACGACGGGCGTATTTTTTTTGATAATTCCAGCTTTTTCTCCAGCAATAAGAGCAAGGGTATCTCCTAAAATATCCGTATGATCAAAGCTAATGTTAGTGATAACAGATAGTTCTGGATGAATAATATTAGTAGAATCTAATCGCCCTCCTAAACCTACTTCAATTACAGCAATATCAACCTGTTGACGGGCAAAATAGTCAAAGGCCATACCCACACTCATTTCAAAAAAAGAAGGCTTTAAATCCACTAAAAAAGTCTGATTCTCAGCTACGAACGAAACCACCGCTTCTTCCGCTATTGGCTCACCATTGATGCGAATGCGTTCTGTATATGATTTTAAGTGTGGCGAAGTATACAAGCCTGTTTTATAGCCAGCAGCTTGCAAAATAGCTGCTAAAAAATGAGAAGTACTTCCTTTTCCATTGGTTCCTGCAATATGAATTGTTTTAAATTTTTCATGAGGGTTTCCTAAATGCGCACAAATAGCATTGGTATTATCTAAGTTGGCCTTGAAAGCTTTCTTCCCTATTCTATGGAATACGGGTAATTGTTGGTATAAATAATGAATAGTTTCTTCGTAGGTCATTTTATTAAAATCGGATGCTGACAGAGCAATCCTGATGATTTATCCTGATTATCTAATGAACAAAGATAATTGATGAATGCTCTTAAAAGAAAAAAGTGTAAGCCTTTCGACTTACACTTTTCAATAATTATCTCAAATTATCTCGGACTTAATTTGAAAGTGACTGTTCCAGAGGAATATTCTGGTCTATCTCCATCACTTGTCGGTCTAAATTTCGTCTTCTGAACTGTTCTTTTGTATTTCTGCATGACTGTTGGACTAACTGTGCTTTCGACAAGACTAATATCAACTACATCACCATCAGAATCTACTTTAATTTTGAATCGAATAATACCTGTATCGTTTGAATCATCATCAACAACAGGTTTACTAAACCATGTCCAACCTGTTAAATTTAAGGAACTTCCACCGCTTCCGCTTCCTCCTGTTCCACCGTTCCCATCTCCTACTGGTCCTTTTACATAATTCCCATCTTTAACTAGCTTTCCTTCAGGCTGTCCTTGATTTCCTTTCCCTGTTGAATTTCCATCAGATGCTCCTCCTGGTCTTGATTCTGTTCCTGAAGTACCATTAGAAGAACTATTTCCTTTCTTGGTTGGTAAGAGTGCTGAATTATCAATTTTCTTCTCAGGGACTTTAACAGGTGCAGGAGTTGGCTTTACTTCAGCTGGTTTTGTTGCAACCTTTTTCTCAACTTTAGTTATTACTTCCTCTTTCACTTTTACAGGGCTCGTAACTTTGCTACTGACTACTGGTGGTTCTTTAGGAGCTTTCTTAACAACTGTTTTTACTTTTTCAACTTCTGGAGGAATCACAGGCTTTGGAACTACTTTTTCTATTTTCTTAGTTTCAGTTGAAGCTTTAGATTCTATTTCTTCTTTTAAATCACTGGCTTTGTTTTTTGTATAAACTTTTCCACTTCCTGATTTATCTGTCCCAAAATTCATGACAAAACCTCCATCACCCACTAATTCTTCTTTTTTGTTCTCCTCACTAGTCCATACCGTAATGTACCAAAATAAGTAAAACATTAAAGCATTAATGATAATTGTAATAATAAGCGCTCTCTGCCTATTTTTACTTTCTTCTTCTTCGAGTTGATAGGAGTTCATTGATATAATAGCTAATGATTGATAGAATAACCAAACTTACTTTTTAAATATCCAGGCATTTTGGTTGATAGATTTAGCAACTTTGATAGCTTCTTCTTCATCATTAAAACTACCTGCAGAAACTTTTATTAACTTTCCGCCATTTGATGGTTTTAAAATAGAAGCATGAGAGAAACCTTTACGTTTCAATGTTTCTAATTGATTCTCTGCATTCTCTTTTTGTCCAAAACTTCCTGTTATTACAAAAAAACGATTTTCATCTTCATTTAGTATCGATTTTTCAATTGATTTAACAGCAGGAATAATTTTCACAAATTTAGAAGAATCTACTTTTGGAACCACTGCTATAGGCGTAGCAGTATCTACAGGTACAGGGTCAGCGTAAGCTTCCATCTCTGCAGGTTGTTTCTGCGAAAATTGAAAAGGATTGAAAGAACTTAAACTGTTTTTCTCATTATCATATAAATAAAGAGCTGAGACAAACAATGAAGCAGCTACCATAGCTACTAAAAACTTTAATACAGGAGTTCTTTTTTTATCCTTAGTAGTCGATACTCTATTAGCCATAACTTTAAGCTCTATCGCTGATGTATCACGATCATTACTAGCAAAAACATGTTGAATAGTTTTCTGAGAAACAGTATTATTAACCAGCGTATCCACTTTAATAATTGGCTGAGTAATATTACTTCTTTTGATAGATATTTTTTCTAATCCGAAACTTTCTCCTAAAAAATTACTTTGTTCTGAAGCATGAAATTGAATTTTACCTTCTTCATTTTGTGTAAACATACCAACCCCATCAATATGAAAGTGTTGCTCGACACGAATACCTCTCTTTGCTTCGTCAACAAACTGTCTAATTTTTTGAGTAGCTTCTTCTCTGCTTATTCCTTCATGCTTGGCAATAAAGTTACTCAACAAACCATCATCATTTTTTAGTAAGCCATTGAAAGCCAACCATTTTTGTGCCGGCTGGATATATTGTTCTAATTTATCAACCTTGGCACAATCAAAATTGGTTACGAATCCTCCAAAATCAGGGATTACCACACAATCTTGTTCAAAGAGTAATTCTCTAATATGATTTTGTACTGTTGTCATAAATTTTAAAAGAATTCAAATAGTTGTTTTTAAGTTCTATGGACGAATTTAGAAAGAATATGACAGACCACCAAGAAAATTTACCCCTTGTGTAGGATAATATAAGTATCGCTGATAACTTTTATTCAAAATATTGTTCACAGAAATGAATAAATCTAAATGTTCAGAAAGTAAATAGGTAGCTTTTAAGTTAAGGTCGATAATCGAATTAAGTTTTACTTCACGATTTGTCACATAGTTTTTCCCTTTTAGTCCAGTGATAAAGTAAAAATCAGATGCTAACAATAGTTTATCTTTAACAGTAAATGTGTTCGTCCAAGTAGCATTGAAAGCAGGACGATGCCAAGCGTTTTCTAGATTACCTAAGCCGCTATATACATTTACATCAAACTTGAAATTAGACCTCCAAACATCAGGAATTTGATAGCTGGCTTGTCCTGAAAAAGTCGTTACTTTTACGATAGTGGTATCATTTGAATACATCACATCAAAACGAGTACTATCTGTTGAATTGCTATTGAATACATAAAAATCTTTATAACGAGCATAGCTAATTTTAGCTTCTACCGAAAGTCCGTTAGGTAACGTGGTTTTTGCTCCTGCAAAATAATCAGCTGTTTTACGTGTATTTCTTAATTGAGTGAATCTTCCTAACCATTGATTTTCGGTTAATAATGATGAAAGATTATTCGCATACACATCTCCTTCATATCCTGCAAATACTTTCACACCTTCAATAGGCTGCACATCAATTTTGACAATTGGAAATAAATAGCTGTTATTAAACGTATTCTTTTCTCTGTCATTGATAATATTCAAACCCGCCGTGATTGAAAATAAATCATTCTTAAATTGAAAGGTTGGCTTTACTTTATACAGGTTACGGTATAAAGTAAGTGAGTCTTGGCGCTGAGCGATAACGATACTTCCTTCAAGTAAGGCTGATAATTGTTCTGTCAGGGGATATACTCCTTTCAAATTCGCATTCCAAACTAATTCATTGGCCTTTAAGTGTGTAAATAAATACGATAAGTTTGAGTTAAGAACATAGTCAACTTTCGCATTTTTGTTATTATTACTTACTGTACCGGTGAAATTAAACTTGTTCCATGAATTGAAAATTTGCGATTCAGGGAAGTTAAAATTGCTTTGGTTATTATAAGCATAATAATCAAAACCTCTTCTTTCCCACCCTAATGCACCCGCTAGTTTTACGGCACTGAACGATGTTCGGCTATGAACCTTTATTAAATTCTGAGATTGACCAGAATAATTTGCACCAATAGGGCCTAGTCTAAAGCTATTGTGTTTGATGTATACGCCATGATAATTATCCTCGCCAGTTGAAAACCCTCCATGCCCTTCTAAAAAGGTATGTCCATAATTACCAATTCCAGCCCTGATTATATTATTATATCTTTCCGCAAATTCGTTTTCTTTCGTACTTCCTTTATCAGGCATTGTCACAGTAGGACTAAATTCTGGCGTCTCTACTGGTAATCTTCTTTCAATAAATTCGTATCGAATAGGCTTTTTGGTATTATCTATTTTAGCGGTAGAAATCTTTTCAAAAATTCTATTCGCTTGAGGCAAATTCACTTTTGCCTCTTTCCAAACCTCAATTTCATCTGTTTTTACTTCTCCTTCTTTCTTCTGGGCTTTCATTTGCAAAGAACAACCAAGCGCAATTAGTAATAAAGGGAGTCGGGTATATATGGTATTAAATGAGCTATTTTGCATTGTAAGAAAGGTTTAAATTACCTAAGTCTATTTTAAATTATGGTGATGATGTGCTTTACTATCGTTTTTCGATAGCTTTTAATTTTACTTTCGCTTCCGCTACAATCGTTTGGTCGGGAAGGTTCTCTATAATAGAGTTTAAAGTAGCACGTGCTTGAACGATATTATCAAGACCTACAAAATCATCTGATAATAATAAATATGCTTTACCAACAATGTTATCGGCAGCATCAGCAAAGTCTGTTCTGAATTTACTGATAATCATTTCAGACGATTCCTTATATTTTCTTTGGGTATAAAGAATTTTAGCAATCAAATACTGCGCTTCTGCACCATAATTATCTTTGGCAATTTGAATCGTTTGATTGAAATATTCTGTTGCCTTTACAAAATCATTTCTGTCCATGTAAATTTTACCTGTATATAACCTTGCTTTGCTTTTTGCACCCAATATTAAATCGGGAGTATTAGCTACTTCATTGGCATAATATAGTGTAGAATCTGGTCTTGACATTTTATAATAAGATTCCATCAACCCTATTAAAGCTGCTTGTTGGTCTTTTTTATCTCCTACGAATCTTAAAATATTTCTGTAATTCGTAATAGCTCTACTGAAATTATTACCGTTAAATTCTAATTCTGCCGCTTTTACATAAGCTTTGTTGACTGATTTGTATTTATTATCAGCTATTACTTGATAATAAAAATTCAACGCTTGGTATTTGTCATTCAATTTATAATAAGATTCAGCAACCAAGTATTTAGCTTCATACGATTCTACACTGGTTGGATTTTTACGAACGTATTCGCTCAAAGCGATGATAGCTTTATCAAATTTATCTGCATAAAATAGGCGTTTAGCAGTTTCATATTCTAAGCCAACTACAGAATTATCAGTAGGGTTAGTTCGTTGATAATCTGCTAAAATTGCCGAAAATTCTTCTGGACGACCCACTTCGTTTAATTCTTCTTGCACGCCCGTCAAAGCATCTTTACTTTGTGAAAGTGTCGGGAAGTTTTTCAAAATACTCTTGTAATCCAAAATAGAAGCCTCATGATTGGCCGTGTTGGCAAAAGCAGCTGCACGTTTTAATAAAGCGTTTGGAATTAATCTACTCTGTGGTTTATTATTAATCAACTGAGTGAATCTAGTAATAGCAGGAATGTATCTTCCAGCGACAAACTCCAAATTGGCTTCTTGATACAAGGCATTGTCAAAATAAAGAGACTGTGGATAATCTGTTTGAACTTTTTGGAAAGCTGCCTTTGCTCCTGCTTCATTACCCTTCAAGGCTAATACTAACCCTTTCTGGAAAGTAGCGTAGTCGCGGTCTGAACGACTGCCTGCAATGGCTTGATCATAATAATAAATCGCTTGATCGTAGTTTTTAGATGCAAAATAAGTATCCCCCAAACGAATCAAGGCATCTTGATAAGATTGTGAATCGCCAGAAGATTTCATTTGGTCGGCATATTCTTTAAAAACTTTATTCGCTTTGTCGTATTCTTTGTTATTGTAATAGCAATAAGCCAATGAATATTTGCTCTTACTTTGAAGTTCAGCTAAACTACTCACAGAAGGGTCAGTAGTAGCAATCAACGACTGGTATAAAGGAATAGCTTCCGAATATCTTTTTTCTGCCGACAATGCCTCTGCTTTCCAAAAATTAGCGGCATATTTCGTTTCTAGGTTCTCGGGCGTTAATAATGATTTTTCAAAATAAGGAAGTGATTCAGCATAACGTTCGTCATTATAGAATTTTACCGCTTGATTGAATGAAATCCTTTGATAAGCGGCATTGGTTCTTGGTGTTCGTTTCTTCAATCCTTCTATATAGGCCAGTGCTGCCTGATAATTATTGGAATATAAATAGGCTTCACTGACTAATTCATTGGCTTCGTCTTCGTATTTAGAATTTGGATATTTTGCTAAAAAGCTTTCAAAGGCTTTGATAGACTCTGCTCCTCTTTGTAAATCAAGCAATACTTTTGCGTAGTTAAAATCAGCATCTTCCGTAACCGTTTTATTGAAGTTGGTCTTTCTAGCTTGGTCGAAGGCTCCCAACGCATAATTAGGATTATTGGCTTTTAAATAACAAATCCCTAAAATATAGGCGGCATATTGACCGAGCGTATCGCCTTTGGCAGCAACATTTTTTAATTGTTCACTCGCTGGTGCAAACTGGTCGGTTTTATAAAGGCTATAACCATAACGATAAGCAATCGTCAATGGCATTCCTTGCGACTTATAGTTCTTGTAAATAGTATAATAATTGGCAGCTTTAGCATACTCTGCTTGTTGAAAATATACTTCTGCACTTAACAACGCTACATCATCAAGTTTTTTTCCAGAATTTTTCTCTTTTAATAAAGGCTCTGTATAAGCCAACATTTCAGTAAATTTTCCTTGTCGATAATAACTATGGGCTAACCAACTTGGAATTTCAGAGAAATAAGAAGTAGAAAGTTCGGCTTGTTTAAAATCAAAAATAGCTTCTTCATACTTTTTAGCCCTGAAATTAATAACGCCTGCATAATATGAAGCCGAAGGTGCGTATTGTCCCTGACCGCCTTTGATGCTATCAAAAATAACAAGCGCTTCATTGTAATTTTGAAGGGTAAAATGCGAAATTCCTAAACGAAATTGTGCTTCTTCATTTGATTTAGGGCTTTTCGATAAATAGTCTATTGCTCTGGTATAATCGCCTTGTTCATAAAAATAATTACCTATTTCGGTAAAAAGTGTTCCTGCAATAGGATGCTCAGGATAATTTCTTACAAATCGATTGGCTAATAATTCAGTATCCGAATAATTTAAATACAAACTACATTTTACTAAATAGTATTCTGCCCACACTTTGTTGGCATCTTCTTTTTCCAAAAAGGTTCTGTCTGCTTCGAGGTATTGGGTTAGTTCTGCTCTACATGCTTCATAATTCTTTGATTCAAAATGTTCTTGTCCATTTCTAAAATGAACAGAAATATCTGAATAACTTAATGTGCTTTGTGCCATAACAGCGGTATTGAAAGCAAAGAATGATAAAAGGAGTGTTGAGATTACTAACGAAGTTAATCTTTTCATTAGAGATGATTTTTAGGGTGTTTATTCTATCAAAAAAAGCAAATATGATTATTTTTAGATAGAAAATAATTTGTTAAACAAGCTATGGATTGTTACTTTTGACATTTGTGAAATTCTTCGAAGCTTGTAAGTTTAGTATAATCAAGTAAAATTATCAAGCTACAAAGGTTTTTTCATCGTAAAGTATTATTTAATTTTAAAACGTTCATAGCAAACATTAAATTATGAAAAAAAAATCAATATTAGCCGTATTCCTACTCATTTGCCAATTCCTGAGTGCGCAGACCCCTATAAGTCAGCCTAAAATTGAGTATGCCCTTTCGATGGAACAACCTTCTTCTCATTATTTTGATGTGAATATGAAAGTGTCTAATCTTGATTTAAAAACTAAAGCTCAAGGTTATATCGATTTTAAAATGGCCGTTTGGACACCAGGTTCTTACTTGATTCGTGAATATGCTAAAAATGTAGAAAGTGTTAAGGCTACTAGCAAAACGAGTCTTTTAAAAGCTGATAAAATCAATAAAAATACTTGGCGCGTACTGATTGATAAAAATACCAGTGAAGTAAGCATTTCTTATAAAGTATATGCCTATGAGTTATCGGTTAGAACATCTTTCTTAGACGATTCTCACGGGTATTTAAATCCTGCAAGTGTATTCTTATACGTTAATGCTTGGAAACAAGTTCCATCAACGCTGATAATTAAACCTTATGAGGGCTGGACGAGCGTTTCAACAGGTTTGAAAAATATTGGTACATTTACTTACCAAGCGGATAATCTTGACATTTTGATTGACTCACCTATTGAAATTGGAACGCAGAAAGTACTTTCGTTTGATGTAAGTGGAGTTCCGCACAAAATTGCTATGTATGGAGAAGCAAAATTTGATGATGCTAAAGTTGCCGCTGATTTCAAGAAAGTTTGCGAAGCTGCTATGTCTGTGGTTGGCGAGCATCCTTGTAAAGACTATACTTTCTTGATTCATAATTTAGCTGCTGGCGGGGGTGGTTTAGAGCACCTTAATTCAACTACTTGCCAAACATCAAGAAACAGCTATTCAGATCCAAAACGTTATCAAGGTTTATTAAATTTGATAGCACATGAATATTTTCATTTATGGAATGTAAAACGTATTCGTCCAAAAGCACTTGGCCCGTTTGACTATGAAAATGAAAACTATACGCATATGCTGTGGTTTTCAGAAGGTTGTACTAGTTTTTATGCTACTTACATTTTGCGTAAGGCTAATTTGAACACGCCAGAGGAATATATGAGTGCCTATGCTTCTGAAATCAATACCATCGAAAACCAGCCGGGTAATAAGGTTCAATCGGTCGCAGAATCAAGTTGGGATGCATGGATAAAATATTATCGCCCGAACGAAAACTCTCGCAACAGTACTATTTCTTATTATGACAAAGGAGCTGTATTGGGTGGTGTTTTGAATCTAGCTATTTTAGAATCTACCAAAGGTGCTAAAAATCTTGATGATGTAATGAAAGCCTTATACAATGAATATTACAAAAAACTAGGCAGAGGTTTTACAGATGAAGAATTTCAAAAAACGGTAGAAGCTGTTGCTGGTAAAAAAATGGATGATTTTTTCCAAAAATATATTTTTGGAACAGAGGCTATCTCTTATAATACTTATTTGTCTGCTGTGGGCATGACGCTGGTTGATAAAAATGCTGAAAAAAATGAGCCATATCTAGGGGCTGAATTTAGAGCAGCTAGTGGTTTGAAAATCACTGGAGTGATAAAAGATTCACCTGCATATATCGACGGATTGAATGTTAATGATGAAGTTTTACAGATTGATGGACAGACTATTTCAAAATCTGAAGAGGTTTTAAAAGCTATCAGTAACAAGAAGATTGGTGATCTTATGGCTATAAAAGTAAGAAGAGATGGCTTGGATAAAACTTATGCGATTAAGATTCAGAGAAACCCTACTAAAAATTTCGTGATCGAAGCACTTCCTACCCAAACAGAGGAACAAAAAGCACTTTATAAAAAATGGTTGTTTTTGTAAACAAAAATATTTAAACTCATTTAATAAAATAGGCTTCTTTTTAAGAAGCCTATTTTATTTCTAAATAATTCTTAATTATGTACTTAATCCTTATGATCTATTTTAAATAATTTAAGACCTTTTATAAACTTATAATCTTTTATATTATAGCTAAATAGCTCTAAATCAGTAATAATTGCTGTTGATGCAATCAACCCATCGGGCATTACTAACCCATGACTTAAATAATATTTTTCAATTAATTCAAAAGCCATTATTGAGATATTATCATTTATTAAAGCAATATGAAAACGTTGAAGTTTTTTATTGATTGTTCTTAAATCTATTTTATTGGTAGCACCAACCATCATTTCCATTTTAGTGACAGCTGATATTACGACATTGTCAATACCAATAACTTCTTCAATAATATTTTTTGTAACTAGATGCCGTTTTTTGTTTTCGTCAAAAAAATCAATCATTACATCAGTATCACAAATTATTTTCTTCGTTTCCATGCTTTCTGGCGTAAATCTTTAGCATCTATATCTTTACCTGTGAAAATTTGAGAAATATCAGAAACATCAATCATCTTATCACCTGATATAAGCGAAACGCCATTTAAAGACGTTTTTTGAGGTTTCGATTTGTCAATCTTTTGTATTGAAAAATCAAAGTATTTCGAGAAATCCTTTAAAGCTTCAAGCGTTTTAGGATTTTTATAGTTAATGATAATCTGTGGCATGACTCATCAGTTTAAAACAACATTATTCAAACTATATAATATTTTGAAGTATATAAAATATACGTACAAAATTAAACTTTCTTGTGTAAACTAAACTGTAACGAACAATAATAATAAGGGCGATAAACTATTTTGTTAAAGTTTATCGCCCTTATTTAAATTTCAATGTTAATAATCTCCCATTAATTCTCCTAAATCTTGATACATCTCTTTAAAACGGGCGATAATTTTTTCGATAAATGCTTCATTGACCATTGCTCGAACTTCATCTTCAGAAACGTCCATCTCTGATATTTTGTAAACTTGTTCTAAATCTGGTGTTTCGAACTTTACAAAAAACTTTGAATTCCATTTATATAATGAAATTTTCAAATCAGGACTAGAACCTTTTAACTCGCCAATAAAATACATATCAGATTAATTTAAATTGTGTGAGACTGACCTATTCTTCTATAATAGTAATTTTCTGGATGACATCTCCTTGACGAATAGCATCTATTACTTCCAAACCTTCTACTACTTTACCGAAACAAGTATGGTTACGGTCTAGGTGAGCAGTATTTTTACGGCTATGACAAATAAAGAACTGTGAACCTCCAGTATTTCTACCACGGTGAGCCATTGATAAAACACCACGGTCGTGATATTGGTTATTTCCTGTCAATTCGCAAGGAATAGTATAGCCAGGGCCACCACCACCTGTTCCAGTTGGGTCTCCACCTTGAATCACAAAATCAGGTAAAACTCTATGAAATGTTACGCCATCGTAAAATCCACTTTTTGATAAATCAACAAAGTTTTTAACATGAATGGGAGCATCTTGTTCATAAAATTCTATCACCATCAAACCTTTGTCGGTTAGCATTTCAGCTTTAATCATTGCAATATTTTTTAAAAGTTTAAATCAAGACAGCGAGCTGCCCTTACAAAATTAGAAACAAAAGTCTTAAAGTCATAGTTCAGCATAAGACTCTTGTCCGATTTCCAAGTTCATTTCAACTATTTCTAGTAATTTTACGAGGGACTTCATCACACAAAACTGAACCTGCAAAGACAATTATTTACATAAAACATTTAAAATCAGTGAAAAACAAAGCATTATTATTGATACTCTCGGGCATTTTACTTTTTTCTTGTGGTGCAGATAAAAAAGAAGAGGCTATCAAATTCTTCAAAAGAGGGAATTATAAATTAAAAGATAAGGAATATCAAGAGGCTATTCATTGGTTTGACGAAGCCATTATTAAAAATCCAGATTTTGCTGATGCTTATAATAACAGGGCCTTGGCCTATCAAAAGCTTGATCAACTCGATGAAGCCTTATCGGATTTAGATAAAGCCATTGATATCGACAAAAAATATTGGGAAGCTTATTACAATCGTTCTGAAGTATTTTTCCAAAAAGGAGATTTTCAGAATAGCTTAGTAGATTTAGAAAAAATTGCAGTGCCTTTTAAAGATTCATCTTTTTATTTTGTGAGCTTAGGGAATGTAAAAGTACAACTTAATAATGGTGCTGGAGCAACGGCCGATTATGAAAAAGCGATTAGGATTAACCCTAATAATGCAGAGGCCTATTCAAACCACGGTTTTATTTATTTTGAAAACAAACAATATGATTTAGCTAAAAAGGATTTTCAAAAAGCGATTTCGATTAATCCTAAACAAGATTTCGCTTTAAACAACTTGGCATTTATCCTGTCGGAAGAACAAAAATTTCAAGAAGCAAAAGTATTCTCAGAACAAGCCATCGCTTTAAAACCGACTGATGCGATTTATTTAAACAACTATGGCTATATTTTACTGCAAATTGGTAAGCTAGACCAAGCCAAAGAAACGCTAGAGCGTTCGTTAAGAATTAATCCGCAAAATGCCTATACGCTCAGAAATTTAGGTTATTACTTTCAAAAAATTGGTAACCAGAACGAAGCTCAAATGAAATTTCAAGAGGCAAAGAAATTGGATAATAGTATTGATATTAAATAATTTAAACATGAGTCATCCCGAATTTTTCCTAAAATTGTGCGTTTTGGAGACAATTTGTGAGGTTTTCTACTTAATTATCGTCTAGTCCTTACTTTTCTTGTCTTGAAACAAGAAAAGTAACAAAAGAAATTCAAGAATTCCTAAACTCGCTACCGCTCAAACAGTAGGAATTCATTGACCATCAATCATAAAAAAGCGGTCGGAAAACTAATTTCGACCGCTTTTTATGATTTTAAAATTCGGGATGACTCATGCTTAGTTTAACTTAAAGCGCAAAGCCTGCTTTAAATTTCTTGAATATCTCAGTATTGTATTTACTATCTGTTTCTATTTCGAAGATTTTTGATTTTCCATTTGGTTGAAGAAAAGCTATTGACAATTGATGAAACTCTTCGACGGTCTTTGCATTAAAATACTCTAAATTCGCTTCAGAGGCTGTTTTTTCAGCGGTATATGATTGAACTGTTTCAAAATAATCATCTAACTCAGCCTGTTTACTTGGGCCGTCAATTATTCTGAAAATTCCACCACCATGATTGTTCATCAAAATAATATTAAGGTTATCAGGCATATAACGATTCCATAGGGCATTTCTATCGTAGAAAAAAGCTAAATCCCCTATTAATAGATACACACGTTTCGTAGTAGTCAGGGCAGCACCAACAGCAGTACTTACACAACCATCAATCCCGCTTGTTCCTCTATTGGCAAATATTTCTATTTTCTTAGTTGGGTCAGTTCCTATATAATTGGCATATCTTACTGACATGGAATTAGCCAAATGTAGTTGACTATTAGCAGGTAAGGCATCTAATAGTTTCTTGATGGCATAAAATTCATTTAACTGATGTTGATGGAAGTTTTCTAAGAAAAAATGCTCAAGATAATTGTTTGCCTTGAAGCTATTTCTTTTCCATGCGTCCAAATAATCACTACTTCTTTCTTCATCATCTCCGTTTTTGAATTGAGAGAAATCTATTTCTTCTAATAGTTTGGAAAAGAAATACAGCGGTTGAACAGGAAGTATTTTGGTCAACGATTGAAAGGTATCAATCAGGTGATTATCTAAACTTAAGTGCCAATGTTCGATAGCCTTATTTTTTCTCAAAAAGGTTTTAAAACTTTTTGAAATAAAGGATTTTCCAAACGTAATTAATAATTCTGGTGCTAAGTTTTCAGCATCTTGTTGCAGAAAAACATCCTGATTAGAAATCACGTTGAATTTTAAATTTGAGATGGAGTCTCCAACTACAGGGAAATTAAATTCGTCTTGTAACTTCTCTAATATATTTGTTAAATCAGGGTCAAATTCATTTTGCCCGCCTGCTATCAATACCTTATCATATTGCTCAATACTTGCTAAAAGATTAGCCCATACCTCGTTTGAGAGAACATTAGATGTTTCAACCCTTTCTATTACTCTCACACTACCATCAGAGACAACTACTTCATTTTCAAGTGGATAAAAAGGCTCTCTGAGGGGAATATTAATATGAACTGGTCCTTTAGGAAAAGTATTGGCGAGATTTACGGCATGATTAACTGTTCGTTCGATATGCCAGATAGCATCTGGATGGCTGTAATCAGCCCCTATTTCAAAGCTTTGCTTTACGTGCTTCCCAAAAATATCTGTTTGATAGATTGTTTGCCCGTCATGTTGATGAATCCACTCTTTGGGTCTATCTGCTGTCAGAATAATCAAAGGAACTTCTTGAAAAAAAGCCTCGGCCACTGCGGGCGCGTAATTATAAGCTGCTGAGCCTGAAGTGCAACAAATAGCTACGGGTTTGCTAAGGTTTTGAGCCATCCCCAACGCAATAAAAGCAGCGGAACGTTCATCAGAAATCGACCATGTTTCAATAACAGGATGACGCACCAAAGCAATTGTTAATGGAGCATTCCGTGAACCGGGTGAAATAATGGCATGATGAACACCTTTTCTTGAAAGAATTTCTACAAGATTTACAATCGGTTGTAAAAGCATAGATACTTACAGATTAGTAAACACTAAATATTGATAAAAAGAAAAAGCGTAACCAATTGAATTTCAATTAATTACGCTTTTAATAAGTAGCGGGAAGCAGGATCGAACTGCCGACCTTAGGGTTATGAATCCTACGCTCTAACCATCTGAGCTATCCCGCTGTCGTATTGTGGTGCAAAATTAGTGCTTTTGCATTCAAATGCAAAGGTATTTTAGAAATACTTTCATTTTTTATTCAAATTATTTTTTTAACTTCATCATTAATTCCTCAAAATGTCATATAAATAATTGAGAATCAACAAGGAACCGTAATACATTTTTTATAGGAGAAAAAGTAAATTTTTTGAAATTAAAAAAAAAGCTTGCGTATTTCTCTAACATTTATACCTTTGCCAAAACAGAGTTTCGGTAGTCAATTACTCGACATCTATCTGGATAAATTGTTTCTTCGAGTAATTTAGTGATTTAATTACCTTTAAATGTTAGGATTATGAGCAAACATAAATTTATTGTAGAATTTGAATTGAGAGCCTCTCCTAAGGTACTTTTTCCTTACATTAGCTCAGCGTCTGGCTTACAACAGTGGTTTGCAGAGAAAGTCACCTTGAAAGACAGTTCCACATTTGATTTTTCTTGGGATGGCGATAGTCATATTGCAAAGCTTTCACAATTGAGGTTAAATAAATCGGCCAAATTTGATTTTTTACCCAGTAGCCCTGAAGACAGAGACCATAATTATATTGAGTTCAAAATGGAAGTAAGTGACTTAACAGGCTCTACTTATTTAAAAATTGTTGATTATTCTGATAATACAGATGAAAGCGAATTAAATGAACTGTGGGAAGATTTAATTTATAAGCTCAAAGAAATTGTTGGCAATTAAGCTTATTTAACAAGCGTATCAACTCAAAAATATTTAATTTTGCGTTTCCTTAACAGAGCGCACTCAACGCTCGTGTTTCTTTAATGAAATACGAGCGTTTTAATTATATTATATGATTAAGAAACTTGATAAACTTATCATTAAGTCCTTTTGGCAACCATTTGTATTAACACTAGCCGTAGTAATTTTCATTTTCTTGATGAGACTTATCCTAGTATACTTCGCTGACCTTTTTGGTAAAGATTTAGGGGTTGAAGTATATTTCGAACTTTTCTTTTATTTCAGCTTAATTACCATTCCGATAGCCTTGCCTTTAGCAATGCTTCTTTCTACATTAATGACTTATGGAAAATTAGGCGAGTTTTTTGAATTAACAGCTATCAAAAGTGCAGGGATTTCAATTACTCGAGCCATGCAACCAATGTTTATTGTCACGGTATTAATTACCCTGTTTGCTTTTTGGTTCAATAATGTTGCCTTGCCTTGGGCAAACCTAAAAGGGTATCGTTTACTATATGATATTAAAACAACGAAAACCACTTTAAATATCAAAGAAGGTATTTTCTATAATGATTTGCCTGGCTACAGCATAAAAGTCTCAAAAAAATACCCAGATAACAAGACTTTAAAGAATATTGTCATATTCGACCATACCAAAAACGATGGGAACAAACACCTAACATTGGCCGATTCTGCATTGATGTACACCATCATGGATAAACAATATTTGATTTTTGAGCTTTTTAATGGTAACGATTATGTAGAAGATGCTGACAAAACAAGCAATACAAATCAGACTGATATGGTTACGCATGCTTTTCGGAAAAGTAAGGTAGTGATGAGCTTAGCGGCTTTTGATATGCACAAAACCGAAGAAGAACAGTTTAAGCATTATCAAATGATGAGAAGTTATGAAGAATTAGCCAAAGATGCTGATTCGCTCAAAAGGGACTTTAATCGAATAAGAGGCAATTTTTATGACAATGCACGGTCGTATTATTTGTTTGAGATGAACAAATTTCCACCATTATTAAACGAAGACCAGAAGAAACTCAAAAAAATGAAGATGAGTTCGATAGACTCTCTCATTAAAAAGCGAGATGTCCATACAGCTAACCCTTATCAAAGTCTTGATTTCGCCATTTCGCAGGTTAACAATGCCCTTAGTTTTGCTGAAAGCAATGTTTCGGTATTAACTTCTAAGGACGAGGACTTAAGGAAAACGAATCTTGAATGGCATCATAAATTCACGAATGCTATTGCAGTGTTTGTCATGTTTTTGATTGGTGCGCCCTTGGGTGGTATTATTAAAAAAGGTGGCTTTGGTTTGCCAGTAGTTATTGCTATCGTATTTTTCATATTGATGTATGTAATGACGCAGCAGGGCGACAAAGCAGCCAAAGAAAGTAGGGTAATCGTACAAATAGGTGCATGGATTTCAAACACAGTATTGTTCCTAATTGGGTTGTATTTTTTAAACAAAGCCAAAAACGATTCTCGCCTATTTGAAAGTGATGCTTATATTGTTTACTTTAATCAACTGAAGGAAAAGCTTAAAAAAGCAAAGTTTTCGAAGAGATTTTTCAATAATTACAGTTAAGATTTGTTAATAGCAAGAAAAAACGTTATTTTTGCACGTTTTCATATTTTATAACAATTTAAACTGGTTGAAGATGTATTTAACTTCAGAAGTAAAGCAGGGGATTTTCGAATCTCGTGGACATGAGAAGTCAAAAATTGATACTGGTTCTGCAGAGTCGCAAATCGCTTTGTTTACTTTCAGAATCTCTCATTTGACAGAACACTTAAAGAAAAACAAAAAGGATCACTCTACTCGTATGGGTCTTTTAAAGTTGGTTGGAAAGCGTAGAAGTTTGTTAGATTACTTAATCAAGACAGACATTACTCGTTACCGTGCTATCATTGCTGAACTCGGCATTAGAAAGTAATTTTCTTTCAAAGCAGGGAGTCTTGAAAAAGATTCCCTGCTTACATTTCCTCTCTTTGGGTACTCGTCAATTTTTTGGTGGTTCGTCAGTAAAGTAGTTTCTCTAAACAATTTTAAGGATAAATTAAACATTGACGAACAGAAGAATTTGCGAATCAACATCCAACAAAAACCTTGTTTGGTACGTTAAACTATTAATCAATCAAGGTAATTAATCAAAAAATATGTCTTTTAACGTAATTACGAAGAAAATAATAATGCCCGATGGTAAAGAAGTTACCATCGAAACAGGTAAACTCGCAAAACAGGCAGATGGGTCTGTGGTCGTGAGAAGCGGAAACATGATGCTTTTGGCAACTGTAGTATCTAGCCAAACAGCGAAAGAAGGTACAGATTTTTTACCCCTATCAGTTGATTATCAAGAAAAATTTGCTTCGGCTGGTAAAATCCCTGGAGGATTTTTACGCAGAGAATCAAGACTTTCAGACTATGAAATTCTGGTAAGTCGTTTAGTAGATAGAGCTTTACGCCCTACTTTCCCATCTGACTACCATGCTGATACACAAGTAATGATTACGATGATTTCTGCAGATGCTGAAGTCACACCAGACGCTTTTGCAGGTTTAGCCGCTGCCGCAGCCCTTGCAGTGTCTGATATTCCATTCAACGGACCAATCTCTGAGGTTCGTATTGCCAAAATCAACGGCGAATTTGTTGTCAACCCTCTTACTTCTCAAATTGCTAATGCTGAACTAGAATTACTAGTTGCTGCAAACGTGAACGATATTTTGATGGTTGAAGGTGAAGGAAATGAAATTTCTGAAACTGACATGCTTGCTGCCTTGAAAATTGCACATGATGCTATCAGAATCCAATGTGCTGCCTTGATTGAATTAACAGCTGAAACAGGTAAAACTGCTAAGCGCGAATACAATCACGAAACACATGACGAAGAATTGAGAAAATTCCTTTGGGATACTTATTTTACGAAGTTTTATGACGCCGTAAAATTAGCTAATCCAAGTAAAAGTGGTCGCAAAGATTCTTTCAAAGCTATTGAAGAGGAATACTTTACATCATTACCAGAAGATACTACTGTTAATAAAACGTTAGCAAAATGGTATTTCCATGATATTGAAAAAGAAGCGGCTCGTCAATTAGTATTAAACGAACGCTATCGTTTGGATGGACGTAAATTAGATGAAATTCGTCAAATTACTTGCGAAGTTGATTATTTACCTTCTCCACACGGTTCGGCTGTATTTACTCGTGGTGAAACACAGTCGCTTACTACTGTAACATTAGGAACTAAACTAGATGAACAAATCGTTGACCAAGCAATGACATCTGGTTACAACCGTTTTATGTTGCACTATAACTTCCCTGGTTTCTCTACAGGTGAAGTAAAACCAAACAGAGGTCCAGGTCGTCGTGAAATTGGTCATGGTAACTTAGCGATGCGTGCTATCAAAAAAGTATTACCTGCTGATGCCGACAATCCTTATACTATCCGTGTAGTTTCTGATATTTTAGAATCAAATGGTTCTTCATCAATGGCTACTGTTTGTGCTGGTACTTTAGCATTAATGGATGCTGGTGTAAAAATCAAAGCTCCTGTTTCTGGTATTGCTATGGGCTTGATTTCTGATCCTAAAACTGGTAAATATGCAGTTCTTTCTGATATTTTAGGTGATGAAGATCACTTAGGAGATATGGACTTCAAAGTAACAGGTACAGAAAATGGTATCACTGCTTGTCAGATGGATATCAAAGTAGATGGCCTTTCTTATGAAGTATTAGCGGAAGCTTTGGATCAAGCAAAACGTGGACGTTTACACATTTTGGGTAAAATGAAGGAAGCTATCCAAGCAACTAGACCTGAAATGAAGCCTCATACGCCAAGAGCGATGGTTATCAAAATTTTGAAAGACCAAATTGGAGCAGTAATCGGACCAGGTGGTAAAATTGTTCAAGATATTCAAAAACAATCTGGCGCAACGGTAACGATTGAAGAAAAACCAGATGGTGGTTATGTTTCTATATTCTCTTCAAACAAAGAGTCGATGGACAAAGCCGTTTCTATGGTTAAAGGAATTGTGATGATTCCTGAAGAAGGCGAAGTTTACGATGGTATTGTAAAGTCAATTATGCCATTTGGTGCATTTGTTGAGTTTTTACCTGGCAAAGATGGTTTATTACATATCTCTGAAATCAAATGGGAACGTTTAGAAACAGTGGAAGGTGTACTACAAATCGGAGAACAAGTAAAAGTAAAATTGATTGAAGTAGATAAGAAAACTGGCAAGTTCCGCTTATCACGTAAAGCTCTTTTACCAAAACCAGAAAAGAATTAGAACAAATCCGCATTTTATTACGTTCTTTTGATAACGAACTAAAAAATATATCTTACCAAACGATTATATTCTGAACATTTTGTCTTTATATAATTGTTTGGTTTTTAACATTTGGATTTGTTAACCATTTAAAAATATAACAAGGATAATATGAGACAGCTAAAAATTAGTAAGCAAATTACTAACAGAGAGAGTCAGTCACTTGATAAATATTTACAAGAGATTGGCAAGGTGGATTTATTGACACCAGAGGAGGAGGTTATTTTAGCTCAGAAAATTCGTGACGGGGATCAACTTTCATTAGAAAGACTAACGAAGGCAAACCTTCGTTTTGTGGTATCCGTAGCAAAACAATATCAAAATCAAGGGCTTAGCTTAGGTGACTTAATTAACGAAGGAAACCTAGGTTTGATTAAGGCTGCTCAACGTTTTGATGAAACTCGTGGTTTTAAATTTATCTCTTATGCTGTTTGGTGGATTCGTCAGTCAATTTTGCAAGCTTTAGCTGAGCAATCTCGTATTGTACGTTTACCGCTTAACCGTGTTGGTTCTCTTAATAAAATTTCTAAAACTTTTTCTGAATTAGAACAGAAGTTTGAGCGCGAGCCTACTCCTGAAGAATTAGCAGAAGTATTAGAAATCTCAACAGGTGAAGTTGTTGATACTTTAAAAATTTCGGGTCGTCACGTTTCGATGGATGCACCATTCGTACAAGGTGAAGAAAATTCACTGTTGGATGTTTTGGAAAATGACGGTGAAGATAAACCAGATTCAGGATTAATTAATGATTCGCTTCGTCGCGAAGTTCAAAGAGCTTTGTCTACTTTAACACAACGTGAGGCAGATGTAGTTACTTTGTATTTCGGCTTGAATGGCGAACACGCTATGACGTTAGAAGAAATCGGAGAGAAATTCAATTTAACACGTGAACGTGTTAGACAAATCAAAGAAAAAGCTATTCGTAGATTAAGACATACTTCTAGAAGTAAAGCGTTGAAAACTTATCTTGGGTAGACTTTTGGATTTAAGACTGGAGGACTTAATGACTTTAAGATTTTATTCTTTGAGTCATTAAGTCCTTCAATCTTTTATAGTCTTTAAATCCTGTACTCTTTTAAATCCTCCAGTCTTTTCTAATCCTTAAGTCCTTTAGTCTTAAAGTCCTCTAGTCTTTTCTATACCGCACCACTTCAACACCAAATTTCTTTAAAAACTCCACTCCTTCATCTTTAGGGATTCCTTTATATTCGGCATAAGAATTTAGGTAAATTACTCTAGCGACCTTCATGGTAAAAATTATTCTTGCACAGGCAATGCATGGAGACAAGGTTACATAAATTGTTGAACCTTCAATGCTTGAGCCATTTTTTACTGCATACAAAATAGCATTTTGTTCCGCATGCAAGGCTAATGAACAACTTCCTTTTGAATCTCGCTCACAACCGTCTATCGGAAATTCTATATCACAGTTATGTGTTCCAGCAGGAGGGCCATTATAGCCTATCGAAATAATACGAGTATCTTTAGTGAGCACCGCTCCTACTTGTGCTTTTACACAATGAGAACGTTTGGCTAAGTTAACTGCCAAATCCATAAAAATATCATCAAAAGCAGGTTTCTGCATAAGTTTTAGAAGTTTATGAGTGGTAAGGTATTAAGTTTATGAGTGTAAAGTAAATGAGTCTAAAGTACAAAATTTCATAAAAGCGAAATTCACTAGTATGAACGCTAATACTTTAAACTCATTTACTTACAACTCATAAACTCTTAATGATGTACTCCGCCATCTCCATGTACATGCCCATGGTCTAGTTCCGACTGAGTAGCTTCTCTTACTGCAACGATAGTTCCTTTAAAAAACATTTCTTTATCAACCAAAGGGTGATTAAAATCCATTCTTACTAAAGTATCTTCAACAGCAATAATTTTTCCATTCAAACGATTACCAGCATCATCAGTCATTGGTAAAAAATTACCAACCTCTAACATTTCTTCTACATATTCGCCATCAACTTTGAAAATCTCTTTTGGTAACTCTACAACGGCCGAAGGGTCGTATTCACCATACCCGTCTTCAGCAGGAATTGAAAACTCAAAACTATCACCCGCAGAAAGTCCCTGAATTTTTTCTTCAAAAGCTTCAGGTAAACCGCTTAAACCTTGAATAAAAACCATTGGGTCTTCTTGCTCTACAGTCTCTATTAAATCTTTTACGCCATCAGCATCTGTAACTGTTAGCTCGTATGTTAAGGTAACAACCTTTTCATTTGAAATTTGCATTGTACTAAGTTTTTTGATAGTGTTTTCGTTGAGGGACCCGTATTTGCCACAAACGTAAGGGTTTTTCCTTAACTTTATGGTCTCAGAACAATAAAAAAAACATAAAAGTTGAATTTTTTAGCACATACTTTTCTATCTGGCGATGATGATGATATAAAAATCGGGAATCTCATGGGCGATTTTATCAAAGGAAACCTTGATAATGAGCAGAATTCATTCATCAATGAAGGGATTAAAAATGGCATTATTTTGCATAGAGCAATAGATTCGTTTACCGATGCACACCCTATTGTTAGAAAAAGTATTCAGAGACTTCAGCCTAAATATCATAAATGTGCTGGTATCGTGGTAGATGTATTTTACGACCACCTTTTAGCGAAAACATTTCAACATTATTCGCCTTTATCCTTACTAGAGTATAGCAAAGCATTTTATGCGTTGATTACTACTCGAAAAAAAGATATGCCTGCCAAAATGGACAGAATGATTAATTCAATGGTAACGACAGACTGGTTCAGTGGATATGCTACTTATGAGGGTATTGAATGGTCGTTGAAAGGGATTTCCAGAAGGCTACACTTTGAATCAGGTATTGAAAATGCTACTGAAGATTTAAAAAGAGATTATGATTTATATTTAGAAGAATTTCAAGTTTTCTTCCCCGAACTCATCGTATATTGTCAAAATATTTTAGCAAAACAAAAGAATGCCAAAATCTAGTACTGAAGTATTAAAAGAATTAAAGAAAAAGACCTACGCACCGTTGTATTTATTGCATGGTGATGAGCCCTATTATATAGATAAAGTTGCTGATTATTTAGAAGAACATGCTTTAGGAAATGGTGATAAAAGTTTTAACCAATTTGTATTATTTGGAAAAGACTTGAATGTACCTTCATTGCTGTCTTATGCCAAGCGTTTTCCCATGATGTCTGACAAACAATTGATTCTAGTGAAGGAAGCACAGGGCATTCAAGGATTAGAACAAAAGGACATGCAAGTAGCCTTGGAAGCTTATGCCCAAAAACCCCTTGACTCTACTATCCTTATTTTGATGTTTAAAGATTCAGTAGATGAAAGGAAAGCATGGATAAAGGCCTTTGATAAAAATGGCGTGGTGATGCCTTCTAAAAAGCTGTATGATAATAAAATTCCTGACTGGATATTAGAGTATTGTCATGAGCAAGGTTTGAAAATCAGCAGAAAAGCCATCGAGATGTTAATTGAAAACGTTGGCAATGATTTAAAACGTTTGGCATCCGAAATCAACAAAATTGTGCTGAACCTTCGTGTAGATGAAGAAATCAATGCGCATGTCGTTGAGAAATTTGTAGGCATTAGCAAAGAATATAATTATTTTGAATTTCAAAAAGCGTTAATTACTCGTGATGTACTAAAAGCCAACCAAATTGTCAACTTTTTTGCTGCCAATCCTAAAGACAATCCGCTAGCTCCTATTGTCATGATGCTTTTTAATTTCTTTTCAAAAGTATTGCTTACCCACGTTACACCTGATAAGTCTGAAAAAGGTTTAGCAAGCGTATTAGGCGTAAATCCATTTTTCACAAAAGATTATTCTTTGGCGATTAGAAATTATAATCTGTCAAAGGTTGTCTATATTATTAGTGAGATTAAGAAATTGGATTTAAAATCAAAAGGAATTGACAGTGGCTCAATGACCGACGGAGAAGCATTGCGAGAAATAACGTTTAAGATTTTACATTAAAATTGAGAATACAAGTATTCTCAATCAGCTCAAAAGTAAGCTGTTTTTTCAAGTTAAAGACGTATTAGCCTATCAAACGTCTAAAAAAATAAGATTCAATTTTCTTTTTCATTAAATTCGTTCAAATTATTCATTCACTCAAACTATCAATCATGACTAAAAGATTCCTATCTCCCTGTTTGATGCTGATTGCTTGTAGCATACAAGCTTTGGCACAGCAAGCAGGTCAGTACAATGGCAATAATCGTTTCGAGCAACTCGGGAATATACTGCCAACTCCCAATTCATACAGAGCGGCCTCTGGTGCTCCGGGTAAAAGTTATTGGCAAAACCGTGCGGATTATGACATCAAAGCCGAATTGAATGACCAAAATCAATCAATGACTGCCTCTGAAGTAATTACCTATAAAAACTTTTCTCCAGACGAGCTTGGTTATTTGTGGGTTCAATTGGATCAAAACAATTTCAAAAAAGGTGGTATTGCCCAACTTTCGCAAACATCAACCTTGACTGATAAGGGTACTTCTTTTGCAAGATTAAATAGTGTTGCTGGAGTAGCTCCGAGAGAATATGGTTATAAAATTACCGCGGTAAAAGACAAAGCGGGTAATGCTTTAAAATATACCATCAATGAAACAATGATGAGAATCGACTTACCAGTACCATTAAAGTCTGGTGGAGCTGTCTCTTTCTCTATCGATTGGAATTTCAACATTACAGATGCCATCGCTACTCGTGCAAGAAGTGGTTATGAATATTTCCCAAAAGATGGAAATTATTTATACGAATTGGCTCAATGGTTTCCAAGAATGTGCGTTTATGATGATATAAACGGTTGGCAACATAAGCAATTCTTAGGACAAGGCGAATTTACTGTTCCTTTTGGAGATTATAAAGTAAGTATCACCGCTCCTAACGATTTCGTTATTTTGGGAACAGGTGAATTACAAAATGCTGCACAAGTAATTAGTGCTACTCAAGCCAAAAGATTAGAACAAGCAAAAACTGCTACTCGTCCTGTTTTGATTGTCACACAAGATGAGGCTGTTGCTGCTGAAAAAGGTAAGCCTACAGGAAATAAAACTTGGGTTTTCGCTGCACAAAATGTAAGAGATTTTGCTTTTGCAGGTTCAAGAAAATTCATTTGGGATGCTATGCAGGTAAACATTCAAGGAAAGAAAGTTTGGGCAATGTCGGCTTATCCTAAAGAAGCTAATCCACTTTGGGGACAGTATTCAACGATGTTGGTTGCTCATACGCTTCGTTCTTATTCAAAAAGAACAATAGCTTATCCTTATCCAGTAGCTCAGTCAGTACATGGCCCAGTAGGCGGTATGGAATATCCGATGATTTCTTTCAACGGTGCCAGACCAGAAGCTGACGGGACTTATTCACAAGGAACAAAAGATTTCTTAATTGGCGTAGTAATTCATGAAGTAGGTCATAACTTCTTCCCGATGATTGTAAACTCTGATGAAAGACAATGGTCATGGATGGATGAAGGCTTGAATACTTTCTGTGAACAATTGGCTGAAAAAGAATGGGATAGAAATTTTGATGCATCTGGTGAGCCTCAGGACATTGTAGGTTATATGCGTACCGACAAAAGTCAACAAGTGCCAATTATGTCGAGTTCTGATAATATCATGGGCTTCGGGCCAAACGCTTATACCAAGCCCGCAACGGCATTAAACATCTTGCGTGAGACCGTAATGGGCAGAGAGTTATTTGATGCTGCTTTCAAAGAATATGCACGTCGTTGGGCATTTAAACACCCTACGCCTCAAGATTTCTTCCGTACGATGGAAGATGCTTCGGGTGTGGACTTAGATTGGTTCTGGAAAGGTTGGTTCTATGGTGTTGAGCCAGTAGATTTATCGCTTGAGAATGTAGAATGGTTTGGGATAGATAATGTTTCGCCAGAAAAGAAAGCAGAAAAAGCTAAAGCTGACGACCAAGCTAAACGCCAGACAATGAGCAATATCCGTAACAAAACAGATATTCCTAAAACAGTTGTAGAAGAAAATCCAGACATGAGAGATTTCTACAATAGTTATGACAAATACACGACAACTGAAGCTGAGAAAAAGAGATTTGAACAAGCTACAGCAGGCTTGAGCGATGAAGAAAAAGGCTTGGTACAGGGTAATAAAAACTTTTACGTATTAAATGTTAAAAACGTTGGAGGTTTGCCAATGCCAGTAATCGTAAAAGCAAATTATGAAGATGGTACTAGCGAAGTATTCAGATACCCAGCCGAAATTTGGCGTTTGAATGATAAGGAAATTAAAAAAGTGATTCCTACTGATAAAAAAGTAACAAAATGGACGCTTGATCCTTTCTTTGAAATTGCTGATATCGATACAAAAAGCAATGTTTTTCCAAGAGAACCAGAAGAACCAACTCGTTTTCAAGTATTTAAACAAAGCCGTCAAGCTCAATCAAATCCTATGCAATTGCAAAAACAAGCACAAAGTGGAGCTATTCAAGGGGCTAAAAACTAATAAAATATAGCTTTCAAATGCTTCATATAAAAAATCCCGAGTTGTTAACAACTCGGGATTTTTTATTAAGTAAGTAGCATAGCTCATCACTCAAAGCTCACAACTATACTTTTTCAGTTTTTGTATTAAAAAAGTAAGAAACACCTAATATAGCTAATAGTACCAATGCAGGCATAAACGGTGTACTAGTTGCAATGTGCGACCAGATAGCACCAATAAAAGTAAAGGCAAAGCCTGCATAAGCCCATTCTCTTAGCTTCGGAAACCAAGGATTCAGCAAACTGATAGCGCCCAACAATTTGGCAGTTCCTAACATTGGGATAAAGTATTCTGGATATCCCAACAATTTAAAATTTGCAAGCAATTCAGGATTTTTACTTAAATACATAAAACTGCTCATAAGCATGGCCGCTGAAATTAAACCTGTGCTTATCCAATAAATTATTTTTTCTTTTTTCATCTATTTAATATTTTGTTTTGACAAAATTCAAATATTTTTTTGCGTTATTTACTATTAGTTTCCTGAAGGAAAGTAGTTTCTTTGAAGAAACTAACATTCATTATGAAATCATAAGCCATAACTTTGTATTATGAAACTGAAGAGCCAAGAAGAAATAAAAGAAGCTATCGAAAAAAGCTGTGCTCAAGACCATACACAGGGTATTTTAGCTGCCCGTGATGTAATGGAATTGCTAGCAGGTAAATGGAAAATTCAAATTATTGCTACACTTAGTTTTGATGGCAAAAAAAGATTTATGGATTTATTAAGGCATGTGGATGGTATTGGGTCTAAAATGCTATCCAAGGAACTTCAAAATCTGGAAAGTCATCAGTTAATTACCCGAACAGTTTGTAACACAAAACCTATCACAGTGATGTATGAAATAACTGAATACGGACAAAGCCTTAATGGCTTAATTATTGAAATGATAAATTGGGGAATTGACCATCGTAAAAAAATAATGTCCTAGCAATCGGTGTTTGGTCAATACAGCGATTGCTAGGATATTACTTTTAAGCATTTTGCGAGTTTAATGCTTCTAAGGCTTTTTCAGGTGATGATAGATACAATTGGTAAAAATCTGCTGTGAAGCCTACATGAATTTCGTATTCATCATTTTTCAAACCTTCAAACAATCTTTCTGCTACTACAATAGGTTTGATACCATTACTTCCACCAATCTCAGTTGAAAAATCAGTGTCAACCAAAGGAGGCATCAATTCAAATACTTTAACATTGGTAGATTTAGCCAGCGTGTAACGTAAGATTTTGCTATATGAATGTAAAGCTGCTTTGGAAACAGAATAACTAGGGATAGAGAACGCAGGTGCAAAAGCTACGATAGAAGATACATTGACGATGGCTGAATCTCCATTTTGTGTTAAGAGTGGCAATAACTTTTCATTTAATCTGACAATCGATAAATAATTGGTAATTATTTCTTCTTGTGATTTTTCAAAAACATTGACATTGGTATCAATTAGATTATATACATGTGCAAAGCCAGCATTGTTAATGACAATATTCAGGCTAGGGAAATCTTTTTTCAGTATTGCTACCAACTGCTCAGTATCTTCTGCATTCGTAACATCAGACACAAAAGAAGTAACATTTTCTAATTGTGCAGTTGCATTGTTTAAACGTTCAGCATTTCTACCTGTAATTATCACTTTATTTCCATTCTGAGAAAATAATTTAGCCATTTCAAAGCCAATACCAGCACTACCGCCAGTAATTAAAATTGTGTTGTTTTGAGTTTTCATTATTGTATTTGATTATTTGTTATTTTTAAAATCGCTATATACCAATCGGTATATTTATAGTCATAAAAAATACCTCACTACAAGGTTATTTTTTTTATCATTTCTCTAATTGTTTCTAATGATTGATTTAATAATACTGGATTTTTAGTGGTTTTTGTCAAAAAAACACCCCCTTGTATTAAAGCAATGATGGATGTAGCAGTTTTACTGATTTCAGTATTAGCGCTAAACTCTTGGGCTTCGATACCAGCCGTAATAATATTTTCTAATGATTGCTTCCAACGCGTTACACCTTCAGCTACTTTGATTCTGAAAAGTTCATTTGCATCGTCAGCTTCTACACCCGTATTTAACAAAGGACATCCACCATCTTCCAGAAAACAACTCATTTCTGCACTACTATAGATAGTAGGGAATGCCATCAACTTATCATAATTACTGTTTGACGCTTCTAATTGTTGAGCAATTAGTTGATTTCTTTGTGATAAATTATATTCAAAGGCCGCTAAAGCTACTTCTTCTTTGTTTTCGAAATTACCATAAATACTTCCCTTGGTGAGTTTTGTCGCCTCTGTTAAATCAGACATTGAAGTTCCCGCATACCCTTTTTTATTAAAAATACCTGCGGTAGTTTCAATAATAAAAGCCCTAGTTTTTTCAGATCTTGGAATAAAAGCCATCTCTATATACTGTTTGGTATTTCATTTTAGAAAAAATATTCGATTGATAAATCGACGACACAAATATACCAATCGGTATATTAAAAACAAAATTTTACTGGAAAATTTTATAAATTATTTTTCTTGAACTAGTTCAATGACAACAATGCTGAGAATACACTAATTTTGTAAAGCAGTTTCTCTTGATAAATTAAACAGATAATGAACTCTATGTATAGATAAAGCTGTTTATTAATTTCAGTATAAAATATTAAAATAAAATGACAGGTACATTCGAAGAACTAATAGCCTCCTCAACGCCAGTTATTATTGACTTTTCAGCAGAATGGTGTGTTCCATGTAAAAAAATAACACCCATTTTAAGTCAGTTAGTAGATGAACTAGATGAGGAAGTTTCAATTATAAAAATTGATATTGATAAAAATCCAGTTTTAAGGAAGAAGTATAATATAACGGCAGTGCCTACGCTGATTGCCTTTAAAAATGGCAAACAAAAGTGGCGTCACACTGGAATGATTACTTTGGCGAAAGCTAAACAGGCTGTTAGAAGTATTTGGTAAATCAGTATTACCTTTCATTAGGGTACTACTTAAGTACTAACGATTACTCACAATTATATAAATAATGGATAATCTGTTTATTTATCACTAACGAGGAACTTAAATACCTCGTTAGTGATAAGGATAGAAACATAATAGATGTAGTCGCACCCCAATAAAATAAAGATTTGTACTATCATTATTTTATTTAAAATTTACAAAAAGTATCAACCCATTTTTTGATAAGTCCTACCCTTTCCTTGATGAATTTATGGGTAAAAAAGAAATTTGACCAGTCTTCAAAGTGTTCGAAATGATATTTGAAAAAATACATCCAGAACATATAGCCTAAATACGGAATCATCGCTAGCTCCTCCTCTGATAATGCTCTGTTTTCTCGGTATCCCTTAATAAAAGTTTTGAAATCAACATCTGCCTGTTCCTGAGTGATGGCTTTATAATGTACATGGAAGAAAAAGTGTACAAAAAATGTCATAACGTCATTTACTAGAAAACCTTTTGCGAAAAAGTCAAAATCAAAAAAAGTGATATTGTCATGTTCGTCAAAATGAAAGTTTTTCGGTAAATAATCGTAATGACAATAGCCATAACCGAAATCTTTGGTATCAAACTGATTCAGTTTATCAATTACTTTAAGGCTCGTTTCTCTTAGGTATTCATATTCCTCAGGTAAATCTTTAAAGGCTGGTTTAATCACTTCCAAAGGAATAAGTAATGTAGTATTAATGTCTAAAGTCTCTCGTTCATAACTTAAGGCTACTTTCGAGCTAATATTATGGTTCACCGCCATTTCTCTCCCAATAGTCAGTAATTGCTCCGTACTTAAATCAAAAACAGGTTTTCCTGGTGCAAAGTAGAACAACACACCATATCTTATTCCCTCCGCTACATTAAATGCTTGAATATCTTTCCCTTCCTGATCGGGGATGGGATAGGCTACTTTTGCCCCATTGTTTTTTAAATGGTGAAGCAACTCTACTTCTGCTTTAATTTCTTCCAAACTCCTATGTGTATTTCGATAAATCTTGAAGATATACTTCTTCGTATCATCTTCTAACAGATAGGTATCGCTGACATTCCTAATCAATAAGCGACAAAACATATTAAAGCCATATTTTTCATTAAGGAATGCATTCAAGGCTTTTGTTGAAACTGCTGAGTACTGAGTTGGGAAAAGAGCGTTCATAGTAAGTTTTTTTGAAGGGGTGCAAAGGTAAGCAAAACATGATATTTTATGTATAAAAACATCAAATAACTCCTTAAAATTAAAAACTTTTCATTTGTTGTAAAAATATTTGCAAAATCACTTGCTATTTAATTGTGCACAATTTAATTTTACACAATAATTAATACAGCGATGGATATTTTAAAGCTCGAAAATCAAGTATGCTTTCCTGTGTATGCTTTATCAAGGCATATTACCTCTCTTTATCGTCCACATCTTGAAAAAATGGGGTTGACTTACCCTCAGTATCTAGTGATGCTAGTTTTGTGGGAACACCATCAAGTAACGGTAAAAGAATTAGGGAAAAAACTATGGCTAGATAGTGGTACACTAACACCTTTGCTTAAACGATTGATTGAAAATGGCTTAGTCACTAAAAACCGCTCTGAGGTAGATGAAAGATTAGTTGACATTACCATCACTGAAAAAGGAAAAGCCCTTAAAGAACAAGCATTATCATTACCCTACACATTAATAAAGGAATTGGAGACTGATGAAGAACAATTTTTAATGTTGAAAGCCCAAATCGATAAGCTATTAGAAGTTAAAGAATCAAAGAATATTTAATATAAATCAACAAAACGATAACAATGGAAAAATTGTATACAGCCGTAGCTACTGCTACTGGCGGAAGAAATGGCAACGTAAAAAGTTCTGACGGAATTTTGGATTTAGAAGTTCGTATGCCTAAAGCATTAGGAGGTGCCAATGATAACTATACTAACCCTGAACAGCTTTTTGCGGCTGGATACTCAGCATGTTTTGATAGTGCCCTTAAATTGGTTATTAAGATGTCTAAAGCCGTTACTGGAGAAACATCAGTTAAAGCTGCTGTAAGTATTGGCAAAATTGAAAATGGAGGTTTTGGCTTATCAGTAGAGCTTTTTGTAAATGTGCCAGGTGTGGAACAAGCACAGGCTGAGGAATTGGTTAAACAAGCTCATCAGGTATGTCCATATTCGAATGCTACGAGAGGAAATATCGAAGTGACATTAACTGTAACCACAGAAGGGTAATTGCCCTCTTCAATCACATCTAAATACTGCCTGCTAAATTGATATTTAGCAGGCAGTATTGTTTTTAAAAGAAAATAAACAATCAGCTACTAATTGACCAAAGGTATCTTATTATTTATGAATTTTGTAGAAAAACAAAAATCATGAACTGGATTATTTTAATTATTGCGGGGTTGTTTGAAGTAGCATTTGCTTTTTGCTTAGGAAAAGCTAAATTGGTAACAGGTAATGGGGTTTATTTATGGTATGCTGGATTTTTAGTAGCGTTAACCTCAAGTATGTTATTATTAATCAAAGCAACACAAACATTACCAATCGGAACGGCCTATGCTGTATGGACAGGCATTGGTGCTGTAGGTACTGTATTAATAGGAATATTAGTTTTCAAAGAACCAATCAATTTTTGGAGGGTTTTCTTTATTATCACCCTTATTGGCTCAATAGTTGGTTTAAAATCCATATCTCATTAAATTATCATCAAATTGGTAATGAATCGCAATATTAAAGTCCTATAATCATTACCTTTTATAAACCCTCTTTATACAAAGTGGTTTATCCTTACTTCAATAAGCAAACCTAACCATGGAGAATTATAGCATCGTTATTTTTATATTAGCCCTCATGATTGTCTTTACTGCCATCGCAGAGAAGATAAAATTGCCAAACCCTATCGTACTTATTACTGTGGGCATGGCCATAGGATTCATTCCTTCTATTCCTAATATAGAGATTAACCCTGAAATTATTATGCTAATATTTCTTCCTCCACTCCTATACGATGCTGCTTTCAACATTTCTTTCAAAGAATTCAAAACGCATGCACAAACAATCAGTGCTTTAGCCATAGGATTGGTATTTCTTACTACTTTGGGCATTGCTGTTATTGGACGTTACTGCATTCCAGGCATGAGTTGGTCGGTAGCTTTTGTATTAGGTGCTATTCTTTCGGCTACTGATGCAGTAGCCGCTATAGGCATTACAAAGGGATTGGGACTTTCACACAAAACGACGACTATCTTAGAAGGAGAAAGCTTGGTGAATGATGCATCAGCACTAGTAGCTTATCGTTTTGCGGTAGCATCGGTTACAGGTGTTGCTTTTGTCTGGTGGAAAGCTACCTTAGAATTTATCATATTGCTATTAGGCGGCCTAGCCATAGGCTTAGTGATGGGTGTAATCTTAGCTTATACACTCCGTTGGTTTCGACAAAATCACTTAGCCATTATCAGTCTTATGGTGTTGATGCCTTTTGTTACTTATCTTTTAGCGGAAGAAATACATGTTTCTGGTGTAATTGCGGTAGTTATTCTGGGATTAAGTATGGCAAGACTAAGCAGAGCAAAATTCCCTAAAGAATTAAAACAACAATCATTAAATTTTTGGGAGATAAATATTTTCTTATTGAATGGGTTAATATTTATCCTGATAGGCATACAGTTTCCTATTGTTTTAACGAGTATCGATAAAACACAGATTCTTCCTAATATTGGTTATGCATTTTTGATTACAGTAGTAGCCTTATTAATCAGAATGGCACGTGTATTTCTACAAAAGATTAACTTACAACGAGGTTTTAGAGACAAACGTGGCAAAGTCACTTTTGATGCCCTATTAGATTTGAATAATAGTATCATTATCAGTTGGTCTGGCATGCGTGGCATTGTATCCCTTGCAATTGCATTGGCATTGCCCGTAACCCTTGAAAATGGTCAACCTTTTCCGATGCGGAATACCATTATTTTCATTTCCGTCGCCATGGTTTTATTCACCATTCTTGGTCAGGGGCTTACTTTGCCGTGGATTGTAAAACGCTTAAATAAAAAGGAGGAGGTTAGTTAAGCTCCTCCTCCACTACTTTTTTCAGTGTTGCATATTTCTTTTGTCTGCCGTCTGGTTTAAGGTAAAAAGCCATTAAAAATGCACAATATTTTTTATCGTTATTCACCCACGGAAAACTTCCAAATAGCCCTGGGCTACTAACAATGTTATTTCCCATCAGCCATTCGCCATAACCGTAACTTAATGTTCCCGCTTCTGCTGGTGAATAAGCAACTTTAACTGCCTCAGTCACTCTGTTCACTTGCATTTCAGCAATACTATTCTCAGAAAGGATTCTTTTGCCATTAAACGTACCTTTATTCAATATCATGATTAAGAAATTCATATAATCATTAGGCGTGCTACTTGCCCCACCAGCAGGTAAAGCTACTTTACCTTTACCAAAATCTGTATTCTTCATCTCCAAAGGTTTGGCAATTCTTTCTGCAAACAAAGTTTCAAAACTCTTACCACTAATTTTTTCAATGACCGCCCCTGCTATTTGTAAACCAGTATTACTGTAACGAAAAACCTTACCATGAGTACCCTCCATAGGATATTGTGCTATTTGAGCTATCGCTTCATCCATGCTATTAATCTGTCTCATTTCTCTTAGATTCTCTCTCAAATCAGGGGATTGAATAGCTGTCATGTGTGATAGGCATTCGCTAATGGTAATATTACCCTTCCCATTTCTTGAAAGAACAGGCAAGAATCTACCTACAGTATCCGTCAGTTTTAATTTACCTTCATCTACAAACGTCATCACTAATGCGGCACTTAACCATTTACTACAACTAGCAATTTGTAGTTTAGACGTTTCTGTGAAATCATCAAAATCTACGGTTTTACCTTGTCGTTTAGCAATAAACCTCCCTACCATCCGCTGTTTATTATTCATTTGATTTACAGAATGGCTATAAACAGTCTTACCATCTTTGTAAACAACTAACATCAGTCGCCCACCCATGCTTGCCACATTATCATCAAGCCATTTATCTACCTTTTCAAAAGACTGTTGTGCATAGCTGTTTACAAACACTATTAATAACGACAGTATTAATCCTATTTTTTTCATTATTCCAAAATTATTTACTCAATCACAATTTAAAACTCTAGGGTTATCAAGGCTTCTACACTGAAACTCATATTTACTTTGAGCATATTTAGGTATCGGATTATCAGATACCTCCAATGGTGTCATCATTTCTGTCTTATAGCTAGGCATTGTTATCTGTTCTATAGAACCATTGCCTAATGCTACATTTTTACCTGACAGATTATTATTAAAACTATAATCAATCATGGCATCTAATATGCGATATACTCCATAATAATCATAGGCGTCATAAGCAGAACGGCTATTTGGGAGGTTATGTCCTGTTGAGTAGTAATAACCTGCTACAGTTGAAGATTTGAGATAATAAAAATCTTTTTCTGCATTAGTAATATTATTGTTCTTAAAAATATCAATCGCCATTCTATGATCGTTAAAGATGTCTTCATCATATACCTGCGTTATCATTTTAGTATTAGTTGGAAAATTTTTCAACTGTTCTGAAGTAATTTGAAAGCTGTACCACGGTGCCATTGTAAAGAGGAATCGTCCGTTTTCACCCCATCCTTTTTCTACAAAAGCCTTATATCCCAATCCAATAGATGCTCCTCCACCAAATGAATGTCCCATAAAACCAACCTTTTTAGTATCAATAATATTTGGATAATCTGTTACTGCTTTTAAAAAGCCCAACCATAAAGTATTGTAACGATAATCGATTCCCACACCAGATGCAGTAGAATACGGTACAAATACAACAACATATCCCTTTTTGGCGATAAACTCAAATAAACCTCTATTGTATTCTTTGTTTTCACCTCCATAAGGATGTGAATAAAATATTGTTGGTCTAGGTGAAGTAATACCCTCAGGATAAAATATTGTTACTTTTGTTCCTGCATATTGCGGATTAGGAAAGTCTATTTCAGCTACTTTATTCGCACCATCTGCTCCATAGCCTGAAACTGGTCTAGGAATAGGTCCTTGAAAGTTATCAACAACAGGTTCTACCATATCTGTACCATCATGTTGTGAACAAGCAACTGCCAGAATCAATAAGATACTTATTTTAAAAACAATATTTCCCATTTTTTTAGAGCTTTTTAATTTTATTGCAAAAATTGTTTTATCAAGCTTATCGCTGTTTTATCCTTTCTTTAATTTTACGCTTCATTTCAGCTTCAAAAGCCTGATATTGATTAAACTGCTCGGTAGTAAATACTTTTTTTAGTTCTTCATCTTTTTCTTTCTGTAGTTTTTTTTTTTGCTTGAATTTTGAAAACTTACCCGCATTGCTTTTTAAGATTGGCTCATTTTTAAGTGTATATTTCTGATTTATAGCTTGTACTTTAATACTCTGTACTGGATCAAGACCAAGTTTGCTTTTCATCAAGTCTGTAAGAAGCTCGGCTCTTTCTTCTGGACTCGTATTTTTTATAACAGACGTATTTTGTGCTGTAGTCAGCTGGCTAAAGAATAACAGGGTTAATACGGTAACTAGCCCTGAAGTAATTTTCCTAATTTTCATAAAATTTCTATTTTTTGATATTATTTATTATCACAATAATGCTACATAACATAGGTTTTATAAAGACCTTATGCACTAACGATTACGTTACAAATTTGATAAAGAAAAATAAAGGATGGGCTAAAAATAAGGTAAGACTGGAAAATTAGCAGGTGAAATGTTTTATCGATTCATCCAACTTTTGAACTCTGGTACACGTGCTTTGCTAATTAGCACCCGTTCTAATGGTGCTGGATTTATTTTAACAGAAAAGCGTCCATTAAAATAAAAATCTATTTCTTTGATAGCTGTACGATTAATAATAAACTGTCTATTTGCTCTAAAGAATAATGCAGGGTCTACTTGCTCTTCTAGTTGCTCCAACGTAAACTCCATAATATATTGCTGACCGTCCGCAGTATGTCCATAAACAATCTCATTTGACGTATAAAACCAAGCAATCTTATTGGTCTCTAAAGGAACTAATTTATCCCGATAGTTTACCAAGAACGACCTTTTGTAAGACTTAATACCCACTTTAAATTCCTCTAGCAATTTTGTAAACTTGATGGTTTCATACTCATCACTATACGTTCTAACAAGGTTATTATATTTATCTAATGCACGCTTTATTTCTTGATCATCAAAAGGTTTGAGAATATAATCTATCCCATTATTTTTAAATGCCTCAATAGCATAATCATGATAAGCTGTCACAAATACAACGGGCTTATTAATGGTCACTTTTTTAAAAATATCGAACGACAACCCATCGGCTAGCCTAATATCCATCAAAACAAGGTCATAATTAGTTTGATTTAACGTAAACCAAGCTATTGATTCATTTACCCCTTTAAGCATATCCACGATATTAATATTAGTATCTATACTTAGCAATATATGTGCTAAGTTACGGGCTGTAACAGGTTCATCTTCTATAATAACTATACGTAACGGATTCATGGTATTAACGGTAATTTAACTAAAAATGTGTCTTTTGTTTTTTTTATGTCAATCTCTTTAAGCTTAAGCAAACGAAAGCGTTCGTTAAGATTAACCAGACCAATCCCAGTACTATTCTCAGGCGAGATTATTTCTTGTAAATTATTACTAACTACTAGCCATTCATCCTCCACACAAATTGTTATGACCAAAGGTCTTTCTATACTGACAGCATTATGCTTAATGGCATTTTCTAATAAAGGTTGAAGAGATAAGTGTGGCAAAGTAAAATTAAGATAATGTTCATCAATCGTAATCACTAAGTGAAATGCTTTCTCATAACGCATTTTTAAAAGCTCTTCATAAGATTTAAGTATCCTTAATTCTTCTGCTAGTGAAACCAACATCGTACCTGACTTTTCTAAGGCATTCCTAAATACTTTAGAAAGATGTATGATATAAAACTGCGCTAGTTTAGGGTCTTCTCGTACAATTCCCGACAAGCTACTCAGAGAATTAAATAGTAAATGAGGATTCAATTGTTCTTTTAATAATTGTAATTGTGCTTCCAGATAAAAACGCTTTAATTGTTCATTTTCTTTCTCTTTAAGTTTACTTTCTCGTAGTAATAGTAGTATTCTAATAATGATACCTATTAGCACAGCACTAAACAGTAAACGCACAAAATAACCTCTGACCACCACTCCCGGTAAATGATTTTCGAAAAATAGATTAGATTGGATAAAACTTCCAATGATTATAAAGAGTAGAATAACAATTATGTTAGCCAAGAAATAAAGGCTGTATCTTTTCTTTAGCAAGTACAAGGCTAAACTTTTATCTTTTGAAAGGTTTATATAAAATAATATTAAACAAAATAATAGATTATACAAAAATTGAAAGCTGTACTCGACCAAATCAAATTGCCAGTAACGTGCTATAATACCGTTCTCTCTTAAAGCCAATAGTCTTGGTGAATTTACAACCAATACTATCAATAAGGAACTATATATACAAATACGTCTTTCATGCTTATCCATATTCTAAATTATGAAATATTTCATTAGAAGAATAGACAAGATGGTATAAAGCTGATAATTTAGGCAGTGAAGTATACGAAGGAAGGGGGTGAATTTTAATATCAAACTATTCATTTACAAAGGATAATAGACTAGTATTCCAAATCCAGAATATTAGTCTATTAATAGGATATTTATCTTAATAAGCCACTACAAATTGCGTATGAGATGACTTAAACTCAATTTTATGCAAAACAATACTTAGCAAAAATCATTAAGGCTTTATAATCTGCCCAGTATTAGCACCAAACACACTTTTACGAAAGCCATATTCTAGTTGTTTCATGGTTACTGGAATCTCTCCGGGGAAAAATGGGAAATACTGAGGTGAAGCTTCAATAACCGTTGGGCTAACCGCATTTATCCTAACGCCATTTTCTAATTCAATGGCGGCGGCTCTCACAAAAGCTTCAACTGCACCATTGGCGGCTGATGCATTGGCAAAATTCAATTGTGGTTCATACGTTAAAGCCCCTGAGATTAAAGTGAATGAACCTTTGGGGTTTATAAAGTGCTGTCCGATTAGTACCAAATTGATTTGTCCCATCAATTTTCCTTCTAATCCTTTACGGAACTCCTTATCAGTCATCTTTTTCCAAGGTCCTACATACGTTGGTCCAGCTGTTGAAATCAAGGCATCGAAAGAGCCAACTTGTTTAAACATATTTTCGATTGATTCCGTAGAAGTTATGTCTGTGATAATATCTCCACCGTGCGCCCCCACTTTTATTATTTCATGTTCCTTCTCTAATACACTTACCAAGTGTTTTCCCATGGTGCCTGTAGCACCTACTATAATAATTTTCATCTGCTTTAAATTCTCTAAAAATTTTCAAAAATAATTTCTCTATTAACCATTCCTCCGGTAGTAGTTCCCATTGCGACAGCATTCGCTACTGTGCGCATTCTAGTTACATTATCACCACACGCAAAAACACTTTCAATGGTAGTTTTATGAAAAGCATCTATTTTAATGTATCCGTCCTCTGTTAAATCACATCCCAACATGGTGGGAATCTGACAGTGTTGTTCAAAGGCAGTGCGCGTATAGAGTGCTTTAATAGCAGTTTTGGTTCCGTCTTTGAAGTGGAGGTTTTGCAGGTATCCATTGGTATGCTCCAATTTTTCAATAGGTGTTTCTACAATTTCAATGTGGTGTTTTTTCAATTTTTCAGTTTGCTCACTTGTCAACGTTGAGGTTCCGTTCGTAAATAATGTTAAGTCCTTTGTCCAATTTGAAATAAAGGCAGAAAACTCAAAGCCATATTCACCATTTCCTAAAATCCCTGTTTTTTCGCCTTTCACCTCATATCCATGACAGTACGGACAGTGAATCACTGATATTCCCCAACATGCTGATAAACCATCAATAGCAGGCATTATATCCTTGATACCCGTGGCAAAAATCAATTTGCCAGCATGAAATATTTCTCCTGAGGCTACTTGAATATCAAAACCATTGTTAGTTTTGACTCCTTGTGTTGCCAAACCATTAAAGAATGTAACAGTGTCATAGCGTTCTACCTGTTTTTTAGCTAGTACACTAATTTCTTGAGGTGTTTTACCATCTTGCGTAAGAAAGTTATGTGAGTGTGGCGTTTGTCTGTTGCAAGGTAATCCGCTATCAATTATCAATACCTGCTTTAATGCTCTGCCCAAAGCCATACCTGCTGCTAGCCCAGCATAACTTCCTCCAACAATTATTACGTCAAAATTTTTATTATCTATCATTGCCTTAAAGAATCTAATTTTGTTCTTTGCAAAGGTAGTTTCAATCCAGACGGAGAAGATAGGACAAAAATGTAGTTCTATGGGATTTATTTAAAGTTGTGTCTAAAAGCATCAGGAGTATATCCAGTATGCTTTTTGAAGAATCTGATAAAGTATGAAACATCTTCATAGCCTAAATAATAAGCTATTTGAGTGATTTGATTAGAAGTGGCAAGAAGATATCTTTTAGATTCCAATATAATGTATTCATTTATCACTTCTGAACACGTCTTCCCTAAAGATGTCTTAGTGATAGCATTCAACTGGAAAGTAGACAGATTTAGCAAAGCCGCATATTCAGACACCTGTTTGTGGCTCAAAATATGCGTCTCTAAATGGCTTAAAAACGCTTCAAGTTGTGCTTCTATATAAAGGTTCGCTTTCTCTTGTATTGGATTACTACCATGTTTTCGAATAAGCTCAATAAAGAAAATATCCATATTGGCTTTAATTACTTCCAGATACTTTTCTTGTTTGTCGGTATATTCTTGAAAGATATTAGATAATATGGCACTCAACTTCTGAAATTTATTCGAATCAAATTGATAGTGATTAATATTACTCGTCTTGCGTAATAGTTGACTTACTGATTTGTCGTGTGGAGAATAAAAATCCTTTCTAAATTGTATTAAATAACCCGTACTTCCTGCTTCCAAAACTAGTTGGTGTACCTGTCCTGGTCGCATAAGGAAAACAGAATAATCAGAAACGGTGTAAGATGTGAAGTCTATATTATGATTACCAGTGCCTTCTTTTACAATCAATAGATAAAAAAAATCATGTCTATGAAGTTCTTGCACCATATCGGTCTCAGCAAGTAAACTATCAATATCCCGAATGGTAAACGCTTCAGATAAATCTGGTTCTTTTTTACTTACTTTGATATGTCTTATGGGTATTTTTTCCATCCGCCGTAGAAGATATTTTATTAGACGAGACCTTAAAGGTAAGTAAAATCAATTGATTGATATGTTAATAGTTTAGAAAACCACCTTGATTCATATTATAAATGCTAGCCTACGCCTTAAATCACTTTTTTAACACCAGGAATCAATAAAATAAGAGACCCTAAAGCAAAACTACCTAATAAGGCTATGGGTGCTATAATCAAACATTTTATGGATGGGTCAATTGTCCAATTTCTTACGGCTAATGATAAACCGATAATAACGAGCGGATGAAAAATATATACCGCAAAACTGCTCCGTGATAATTTACTCAGTAATACTGACGTTGTATTCCAACGCTTTTTTCCATAAATGAGTAATACCGTCAGGATAGAAATACCAATCAATTGTTCCCATACCGCATATAATAATGACTGCCAGTGAAATCCTCCAGAGTACCAAGAAATAGGCATATCCAACTTTACGCGTATCAGATAAAACATAGGGAAAAATAATAAGCACCATCTTATGGATAAAGTAAGTTGCTTGCTAGTTTTTTCTGAAAGCTGGTCAAACCAATTGTTCCTAGCCGCCAATAATCCAATCATAAAAAATACAAGATATTGCGGAAAATGCCCTAATTGAAAACCTAATGGTTTAAGAACCCAGCCAACTGGAAAAATGATTCTGACTACGAAACTAATAATCCCGACTGCCGTTGCAAGCAAGAGTATCGTATATGCAGTCGGCGTTGGTAAAGGGTTTTTAATATTAACGTTGAAAAGGCTTTTTATGAATGCATACACCAAAGAGAACAACAGTAATGCTACTACAAACCACAGGACACCAAAATCTATCCAGTTGTCGTAACCTTGAAGGTATTGCCAATAAGTAATGTGTTGTTCTTTTCCAAAATAATAAACCAAATAGCAGAGGAAGGGAGAAAAAACAAATGAGTAAAATAATAAAGGAATCCCTAGTCTAAACAGGCGGTCAGCTATAAACCTAGCAGCACCTTTTCGGGCATAAGACGTACCAGTAAAATAGGCCGCAAGCATGAAGAAAAAGCCCATGAAATAAGATTGATTTATACTAACAAACATCGTTAGGGGTATAAGAGCACCCAAATGAGTAGTTTTTTCAATATAATACCATCCGCCCGGAGCACCATACGTAACGCAAGTATGATGGAGCACTACCAATATGGTCAGTAGTAGTTTGATATTGTCTATGTATAATAGTTTGTTTGATGGCTTAGCAGTTGAAATTTGAGAAGACATAATTGATTGGTTTATAATTGTTTAGTATCCGACTATCGGCTACTTGCAACAAACCTACCATACTAAAACCAGTTCTCAGTGCAATCTGTTATCAGTAACTAGCTTTGTGATGAACAACAAGTTTAAGCTACATTTTGCTGCTTTAGTTGTTCGTAACAGCGATTAAAACTATCTAGCTGTTTCCTAGACACAGGAATCTTATCGCTGGTTTCATGAAAGGATAATAAATACCCTTGAGAATTTCCTGAAACTTTTTCTACCTTGAACATATTTACTAAATAAGCTCTGTGACACCTGAAAAAATGTGGATAGCCTGAAAGTTGAGTTTCAAATTGTGTCAGAGAAATTCTTTTTAATTCTATCACTATCTGTTTATCAATTTCTCTGGTCAATTCTATATAGTTTCCATCAGCTTTTACGAATAATAAATCATCTATGTTTAAGCTAAAATCATCTTGCTTAACTTGTGTATTGATGAAAAGTGTAGGTTCAGTGTCTTTTTTAGGCGTTTCTACACAGAGAGGGACAAACTGAAGTACAAATGGCGAGCCTTTCTTTGATTGAAGATAGAAGCTAACTAATCTCAGAAAAAAATAGAAGAACGTTCCTGCAATAAAGCAGTTTCTAATTTCTTCCCAAAGGTAATTGAAAGACCAGTTATTAGGATTGTCGTAGATTAAATCTCGTATTAAAAAACTGCTAATGCCTGTCAAAATTAGGACGATCCCTATATGAGAATATTCCTGTAACAAAGTCCAGCTTTGAAGGATATCTTTTCTTTCCTTGAAATAGTTGAGTATAGAGAAATAAACGAAAATAATTAATGCAGGACACAATGCGTGAAGACTACAAATAAAAAAATAGTTTATTTTATATTCAGGGGCATACATGCCAAAGGGTTTGAACAATAAAAGAAACACAAGGAGGCTAACAAAAATAATTGCAGAACTTTTGAACAGGTTTTCAGACTTGAATCTTGCTGGATATTCAATCTCCTTAAGTAAATGTTCCCGATTTACATACAATTCCATGGATAACAAGTATTTTATTAAGCATTAAAATTACAAAAAACTCATTCCTAAAAGTATATTTTAAGGGAATATGTCTAATAAATTTATACTGCGTTAAAAATCAAGTTGTTTGAAAATGTTATTGAAAATCATATTTATTTGTAGCCTCCTCATAATTTATACGTTATAATACTACCCAACCTCCTTATTACTTTCTATTAAGCTTCAATAGGTGTTGCTAAAACAATATCTCTACTTTTTAATAAAGGTATGATTTGTCCTATAATTAAATCTTGATAATGTGCTGACTTACGGTGTTCAGCAATAGCATTTTCATCAATGTAGCCTTCAAACAATATAATTGTGTTAGCATCCGTATTGCTCTGATGAACTTTATAGAATAAATTACCACTTTCTTTTACAGTTTCCTTACCTATCGTTTTCAATAAATTCAAGACTGTTTCTATATGTCCTTCTTTAACAGTCCATGTAGCGAATACATGAATGGGTTGTTGATTTTTCATGATTTGAGTATTTAAAGTTGATTATTAAATAATTACTGTGTTTTAATTTCTGATTCAAAATTAGGATACAGTAGCTGCATGAGGAAGGAGGCAAATCACAAAAAAAGTGTGATTATAATCACACTTAAGAAGTATTGGTGCTTTAACGCTTTTCTCTTAGTGAAAAACGTTTTGATATATTCAAACTCTTCATCGTTAATGGATGTAATTGCTTATCGGTTTTGAAGGGTTAATTGGATACTTCTTCTACCCCAACAACGGCCACCGATATAATGTTACTAAGAGAACTATAATCTGTATCCGTAAATCAAAAAAGCGATCGAAAAACGAATTTCGACCGCTTTTTTATGATTTTAAAATTCGGGATGACTAATGTTTGACTTTCTTGAGAGATTTATACTTGAAGAAAACTTTTTATTACGTGCTTTATTTCAGCGCGCAACACTTCTAAAGAATAGGGTTTTGTCATAAACATAGATGCCTGATTTTCTATGGCAAACTGCCTATCAATCTCGTTTGAAGAAGTCGAATAGATAATGACAGGTATATTGTTATACTTGTCATGACCTTTAACTTCTTTCAAAAATTTTCTACCATCCATTATTGGCATATTAAGGTCGAGAAAAATAATATCTGGTTTCTTAAAATTAGGAAGGTCTAATTTTTCCAATGCTTCAGCACCATTCTTGGCTTCCACATAGTTAACCTCTAAGTTAAGTGCATGTAAAGACTCCTGAAATATTTCACGTTCATCTAAATCATCATCAATTAAAAAGACAGTCTTCATCATTTGTTATCTAATATAAAATAGTAATGTATGGGTCGAAAATTACTTATATTATTCTTCAGGTATTACAACGACAAATGTTGTTCCTTTTCCTTCCTCCGAAAATGCCTTAATATCTCCATTATGATTTTGTACAATTTTTCGACACATTGCCAGCCCAATACCAGTACCTGCGAATTCATTTTTGCCATGTAATCGTTGAAAAATATTAAAAATCTGCTCAGCATATTTTTGATTAAAACCTATTCCATTATCGATAATCTCAATTTTATAATAATCTAATGAATTATCGATAGAAAATAGTTTTTTATCGTTGTCATTAAGCTTGCTACTGATAACTTTAATGACAGGTTTAACATCCTGACGAGAATATTTCAAAGCATTTGATATTAAATTGCCAAACAACTGCCCCATTTGTAATGGAATAGCTTTTAATTTTGGCAAATTTTGGTAGATGATAGTAGCTTCTTTTTGTTCAATTGTCAAGTCAAAATCACTCAAGATATTCTCTATTACCTCTTCCAAATCTACATTTTCAAATACTTTAGTACTATTAGCTAATTCAGAAAAACCAAGCACATCTTTAATCAATGTAGTCATTCGTTTTGCTGAATTATTTATTTTTTCAATATATATTTTTGCCTTTTCTGGGTCAGATGTAATATAATTTTCAAGCATCTGAATGAAGACGGATATTTTCCGAACAGGTTCTTGCAAATCATGCGAGGCAATGTAAGCAAACTGTTGCAATTCCTTATTATTTATCTCTAATTCTGTATTTGCATGGCGTAATTCTGCCGTACTTTTTCTGATTTTAAATGTTAGTTCTTCTTGTAATTTCCTTTCTTTTGTTACGTCTTGGGCGGTGCCACTTAAATACGCTGGCATACCATCACTATTATAAAATACCCTTGCCGTTGCATGAATAATCCTGACCTGCCCCGTAACTCTGTTGATAATTGGATGCTCATTATCATAAATTCCCGAAGAACCTGGCAGTATAGCCGCTTGGATTGCATCACTGACTAATTTTCTGTAATCATTAGGCAGTGGATTATAAGCTTCATCCATCGCTTTGGTATCTTCAGTAAAGCCTAGCCAATCCATAAACCTTTTTGAATAAGAAAATGTTTTATTTTTAATATCAAGTTGCCATGTTGCTAGTTCGGCCAATTCAATAGCACCCGCTAAGGCAATACGTGTATCATCTAATTTTTGTGAGGCTAATACCCGTTCAGTTACATCAACGGCAATATCCATAATACCATAAATATTACCATGAATATCCCTAATTGGCTTATAGGTAAAATCAAAATAAAATGTGCTTAATTTCCCATCTACTTCGAGGCGTGCTGGGGTAGAAACAGCTTCATATGGCACACCTGTTAAGTAAACTTCCTGCAATAATGAGAGAAATGGTTGACCAACTAATTCGGGGATGGCTACTTCAAGCGGTTTTCCCATGACAGATTTATCTTTTCCCCAATATCCAATCATGATATCATTCGCAATCTCAATTTTCATGTCCAATCCTGTAAAAAGGCATATTCCTACAGGAGCTTGCTTAATCATGAGGCTAAAACGTTCTTCGCTTTCCGTAAGTGCTTTCCTGCTTGCAATGATTTCGTCCATGTCCATACAGAATCCTGCATAGCCAGCATATTTGCCACTTTCATCAAAAAATGGGTCTCCTGCTGCACGACACCATACTATTTTACCAGTAGCTTTTTTAATCCTAAAAAGCACATCATAGTGCGATAGCGAATTCACAGCCTCCTCAAAGACTTCCGCTGCCATTTGTCTGTCTTCTTCAATGATGGCGTTTGTCCAGCCTATCCCCAACAATTCTGAATAAGGTATGCCTGTCCACTCTACCAAAGTATTATTCAAATAGGTTAGCATACCTTGTTTATCAGCTAACCAAAGTCCCGTAGGTGAACTATCAGTCACATTCCTGAACATAGCATTTGCTTCTCGCTTTGTTTGTTCCAGTCTATGCTCTGCTTGCTGTAATGCAGCTCTACTTCTTTCTCGTTCTGTAATATCTATACCTGTTCCTGAGAATGTCTTGGGGTTACCTTTAGAGTCCACAATCCTAGCTCCAGAAATGGCAATATGATGAATACTACCATCGTCCCAAATTACTCGTGGGGTATAATAAAATTTACCAGTTGTTAATCCTTGCTCAATAGCCTCAAGACGCAGTCCTAAATCATCAGGGTGGATATATTTAACAAAATCCATCCGTGATAAATCCTTAATTTTTGAACCAGATATAAGAGCCGCAAATTCAGCAGAATATTCAATGTTATTAGTCGCAAAGTCGACATTAAAAACACCCATACCCATAGTCTGCATGGTAAGGTCAGTCAATTGTCTTGACTTCACTATTTCATCATTAGCCTTCTTATGTTCTGTGATGTCCTGCAAAATTCCGTTAAAACGATAGGCTTCTTTATTTTCATTAAACCAAGCCCGTCCTTTGGCACGCACTATTTTTTCTTCTTTCGTTACAGGATGAATAATTGTATATTCTATTTCATACTTCCCTCCTAATTCAAACTTTAATGCATCCTCTATCGCTTTTATTACATTATCACGATCAGCTTCTGCTATTACGTCTGTAGCTACATGTAGGGCAATCTCATCATCGGGCTGTAATCCGAACCAACTTTTAAGGCGGTTATTTGCTGAAAATCTATTTGTAATTGGATTAAGGTCAAAGGTGCCGAGTTCTGCTGCTTCAATAGCGAATAAGAGTTCATCCTTACTATTTTGAAGCTGTTTGTTATGGTTTACTGTATTGGTTGTTTCATTACAAACTACTAATACACCCTCAATCTGACGGTCGTCTCCTCTGACTGGACTGTAACTGAATGTCCAGTACACATCTTCAAGTTTACCATTTCGATGTATAGGCAATAACATATTTTCATACCAGACACTTTCGCCAGTAGCTAATATATTAGTAATATGCGGAGCAAGAAAATCCCATATCTCAGGCCAGCAATCTTTCGCTTTTTGTCCCATTGCTTTAGGATGTTTTCCCTGCTCTCCAAAGCTTGGTCTATAGGCATCATTATAAAACTGGATTAGGTCATTGCCCCACCAAAGAAACATAGGGAATTTGGATGGCAATAATGTCGCTAAGGTATTCTTCAAATTTTCAGGCCATATTTCAGGTCGTCCTAGACTATTTGAAGACCAGTCTAAATTCCTAATGATTTCGGCAGCTTCGCCACCGTTTTCAAGGAAGAAATAGTCGTCGGTAGTATTTATAATTTCCAAGAATTAAGGTTGAATTAAGAGGATATGACGAATGTCTTGCCCTTTACAATAATGAATGAAAGTAAATTTAGCTAAAAATATAACAATTTCGACATCAAATACCTTCGTTTTGAATGTCATGTTTAGCAATATCTCATGAAATTATACCTTTGTCACCTAAATAAAAGGCTTTTTTATCAAACATGACCAAATCCAAGACCTTGCTATTTATTCATTAGCAAGGTCTTGGATTTAGCCTTTAATTATTTGATAGTTTAGTATTTAATATCTTTTTCCAGTAACGTGAAAAATCCAAATAACATTCTTATTTTTTTTTGTGTTCATGCGAATCTTCTTTTTTTGCTAACACTTCACGGGCTTTTTTCAATCCCGTAGCAATAGCAAGCCCTTCTTCGGCACCGTCTTTTAATATCTCATTGGCTATCTCAACGGCTTTATCCCTAACTTTCTTAGGTTGGTTTTTGTATGATGGCGGATAATCGCTCTTAGTCCATGGCATATTATTTACATTTTTAGTTAAACAATTGCATTTGATTATAAACTGTAGTAAGGTATTAAAATATCATGCCATAATGTACTTATTCGTTGGCTTGTCTGTAATGATAGGCAACTTCGCCTAACTGATGACTTCACCAAGCGATTCAAATGCTGTTGATACAATAATTTTATACACAAAATTTAGCTGTGAATATTTCAATAGATTTTGTAATTGCAGTACAATTTATCGTTAATTTTATTAAATACTGGCAGTTTTCGATAACGTCAGAAAATCAAGCTGGCACACTGTAGAATAACTAGAGCTGACCAACATTCATTAAAATAGCAGATAGAAAACATGAAACATCTCCTTATTTATATTTTTTTCATTTCGATTAATGCTAGCGCGCAGGACGTAGACATTTTACTAATAGGTGTTTCTCATGACTATAGCAAATATCCTATACAGGATTATTCCAATCTCTACAATAAAATAAGAAAATTCAAGCCTGATGCTTTTTTTGGCGAGTTCCTAAGTAAAGAGGACGAGCGACTTGTGATGGACTATTGGTGCAAACAGGACAATATTAAGCGGCTAAAAATGCTTAGGAGCTATCGAAATTTGTCGGATGAGTTACTTTCTAAGTCGATTGACAGCTTAAAAAAAATAACCCTGCTAAAACCTAAAGACTATTATATAAAAGCTGATTTAGCCCATGCTTATTATCTTAATCAAGATGTCGCGAACGGCCACTATCAATTCTGGCAAGTTTTCGACTATCTTAAGCAAAAACCTGATGCTAAACTTGAAAACTACGTCATAAAATTACTTAGCCCTCAGCTAGATACAACAGGGCGAAGTATGAAAAGGTTGAAAACTTCGGAATATGCACTAATAGCGTTTCCAATGATGCTGGAAATGGGAATCCGAGACTTGCTTTCTATGGATTGTCAGGACTATGATTTGAATTGGCAAGCATCGTGGGTGGCATTCGACGCAAAATTCAGTATATTTAGAAATGATACCACAACCTCTTTTGTAAAACAACTGAAAGCAAATTTAGCTACTATTAATAAAGGTTTTGAAAAGTACGAAAGTATAGAAAAGACTTCACAAAATGTAACGGAATGGCTTAACACGGATGAGGCATCTGCAATTTCCGCCTCAGGAGATTTTTACTTACCTGTTATGTATGATATGAAGGGCTTTCCTAAAGAAGAAATGCTTTCAAAAATACATTGGTGGATAATGAGAAATCAGGGAATGTGTGACAATGTTGTAAACAGGGCGAGAATGATGGGGGCAAAAAAAGTAATAGTTATTGCGGGTGCCAATCATAGAAAATACATGCAGGACATTTTCAAGGCTATGCCCCATGTAAGGGTGAGAAACATTAATGAAGTTGATTAGATAATATTTATGTAAAGACGACTATAACGAGTGATAAATGAGGTAATGGATTATTATCGAACGATAAAAGCCTTCAAAATCAAATGACTTTGAAGGCTTTTATCTTTTTTGTGATTCCTTTGATACAAAACTCGAACTCCTTGTTACAGGATTTACGGCGTCTTGTTGCTCTATTTTCTAAAAAATGAAAGTCTACGTTATATCAATAGATTTTCATTCGTCATTTGAGCATGTTTAAATTCTTCCTGAATGTGGGTGCTAACTAATTGATTGCCTAAACGCTGACGGGGTTTGATTGGTCTTATTCCTGAACAATTTTGTGAATGAAGGCAAATGCTCAAAGCCTAATTCATAAGCAATCTCACTGATAGAAAGATTTGTGGTAGATAATTTTTCTTTTGCCTTTTCGATCAGCTTTTCGTGAATATGTTGTTGGGTGCTCAGCCCCGTTAAAACTTTTAACAAACCGCCCAAATAATTTTGCGATATATTGAGATTTTGAGCAATGTATTGTACACTCGGCAATCCTTTTGACATTAGATTATCATTAGCGAAATAATCGTTTAGTAAGGTATCCAAACGCTCCAAAATCTGATGGTTGGCTTTTTCCCTGGTGATAAACTGTCGATTGTAAAAGCGTTCAGCATAATTGAGTAAAGCCTCTATGTGGGAAATAATTATGTGCTTGCTGAACTTATCGATATTGTTCTGACACTCCTGCTCGATATGCGCAATAATTCCGTTAATAGTTTGTTCTTCCTTTTCAGAAAGGAACAAGGCTTCGTTGACGGAATAATCGAAGAATTCATATTGCTTGATACTCTTCGCAAGCTGGGTGTTCCATAGGAGGTCCTGATGGAAGAGTAAAACCCATTTCCAACCTGATTGTTTCGCGGTTTCGTTTGGGTTATGCTCTATGCTGAAACTTTGATTGGGGGCCATGAAAAACATAGCGCCTTCATTAAAATCATATTCTCGTTGACCATATCTGAAGATTCCGGAAAAATTTGTTTTTAATGAAATGGAATAAAAATCTAGTACTACACTTGAAATGCTTTCAGGGAATTTTTGCGCATTTTCAAGATCGACGACGCTTACCAAGGGGTGTAAGGGTTTGGACAAATTCCTTATCTGATGAAACTCGCTGATTGTCTTTATTCTGAAAGTCTTTCCACTATCCATATACGACTTTTATTAATCACCCTCAAATTTTTTGATGGCCTCCTGTGTAACTGGTGTAAAAAAATTGACGAGATTTCCGTCAGGATCACGAAATAACAACGATTTATTTCCCCAAGGCATTTTAGTGGGTTTCTGAACAATAAAATGTTCAAGAAAATGACCAAACCTTTCGTACTCTTCATCCACGTCTTTTACTCTGAACTCTATTATGGCAGAGCGATTATAAGCGGCTTTTGCCACTTCATCGCCACCAAAGAATTGTAAAGTATTTGTACTTCCAATAGCTAAAGTTGCTGTTTTTGTTTTTAATTCTGCAAAATCTGGAGTATACTGAATTGCGGATATTCCACTAATTCTCTCATAAAATGATACTAATTCTTTGACATTTGCAGTAATAATTCTTATCGAAACAATATCCATTATTTTTTCTTTTTTGTTAGTACAAAGTTCCACAATAGACGTAAATTAAAATTAGCCAAATTAACTTTATGTTTAGCCAAAAATCACACCTTGCTTGATAATTGCTTACTGATTACTCAAGATCATAGAGAACCACAGCAAATTGTCCGTATAATTTAGATTGATAAGATTGATTTGATACTTATAATAAATAAATGTAGAATAGTCCATTTCTATAAGGAAAATTTATGAACCTATAGAAGCGGAAGTACCTTTTGTAATGAATTCCAAACTGGATTTAGCCAACGCCTAACGAAATTTTTATGGCAATTATGGAAAGATTGATTAGGAAAAACAAAGGCTGAAAAAATAGTAATACAGGGCTGATTTATATATTTTTTGCCCTTATAACGGATTTAAACAGTTAAAGTTCGGTGCCTCGAATGTGATGGATAGGTACAGGTTCTTTATTCCGAAAAAAAGAATGGGAGTGTAATTGTGACTGTCCTGTTATCTTTATTATTAAGGATTATCTGGAAAAACTACAACTCGGCGGTTGTACTTATCTATCAGAAAACAGGGATTTAGAGGGTAAAAAAAAAGGGACAAACCTTTTTGAATTAGTTTTGTCCCAAAAGTGATCCCGCTGGGACTCGAACCCAGGACCCATACATTAAAAGTGTATTGCTCTACCAACTGAGCTACGGAATCTTCAAACCGAAGTTTGTATATATAAAATGTGCGCTCTGGCACGAAGGAAGATTACCACTGGTAACCTTTGTGATCCCGCTGGGACTCGAACCCAGGACCCATACATTAAAAGTGTATTGCTCTACCAACTGAGCTACGGAATCTTCAAACCGAAGTTTGTATAT
>NZ_JAVDUE010000009.1:0-233428 GCF_031456255.1 Arcicella sp. BE140
ATTTCGGATTTCGGATTTCGGATTTCGGATTTCGGATTTCGGATTTCGGATTTCGGATTTCGGATTTCGGATTTCGGATTTCGGATTTCGGATTTCGGATTTATTTTAACTAGTAAAGTTACAAGAAATTTTAATGGAGTAAATATTATAGTGATAGCCGAAACAAGATAGCTAGATTTCTAAAATTTAAGCTGATATCCGACGTCCGATATCCGATAGCTATACCTTCACAACCGATGAGTCTCTAATAATCAACTCCGTATAAAGTTTGAAAGTCTGGTAAGTTTGAGGAATGCTTGAGGGTTTTCTCTCAATTAAATCAAGCAATAACTCCGCCGAACGTTGACCCATTTCTAAGGACGGTTGTACTACTGTCGTCAAGGCTGGCTCTAACATAGAGGCAGCCTTGAGGTTTGTAAAACCAACCATGGCTATTTGTTCAGGAATCGTAATGTTTTTCTTTTTCAGAGTCGCCAAACAACCTAAGGCAAGCCTGTCGCTTACTGTTAATATGCCATCTGGAGGATGTTTTTCGGATAAAAGCTCGTCAATGAATGTTTCTATGTTTTCTAAAGAATAATTAGAATACTTAATCATGGCTTCATCTACAGGAATTTCATATTTATTCAAAGCTGCGATATAGCCCCTTACTCTTTCTTTGGTAATGGATAAATAAGGCGAGCCAGAAATATGGGCAATTCTTCTTCTTCCTCCACGAATAAGGTGCTCGGTAGCAGTGAAAGCACCTTCAAAATTATCAGAGATTACTTTATGCGTGTTTATTTCATCCGATACCCTATCAAATAATACGATGGGCATTCCTTTCTCATTAAGTTCTTTTAACTGAGAAACATCATTGGTTTCTCCAGCTAATGAAATTAACAATCCATCCACTCTTCGTGAGGCGATGTGTTTGAGGTTGATGTTTTCTCTTTCAAAAGACTCGTGGCTTTGAAAAATAACAACATGATAGCCTCTGTTATACGAAATCGCTTCAATGCCATTGATTACTTGCGAGAAAAAAGGATTATCTATTTCAGGAACAATTACGCCAATCGATCTGCTTTTGTTTTCTTTCAAACTCAAGGCAATTGGGTTTGGTCTGTAATTATACTTCTCAGCATATTCAATGACCATTTTTTTGGTATCAGGATTAATTTCATAGCTTCCTCTCAAAGCCCTAGAGACCGTAGAAGTAGATAAATTTAATGCCTTCGCAATATCTTTGATAGTAATCAGTTCCAATGTTTTGTTCTTTGATTTGTACAATTACAAAAGTATAATTTTTTTATGGCTAAAAAATAGGGCAGACTACTAAATTCTATTAAAAATCTCAAATTGTATTAAATAAGTATAAAAAAGATTATTAATGAGAACGTTCCCGATAACGTTTGCATAAAAATATTCAAATATTTACTTGAACGCTGTACTTTTAAAGCATAGGTTTGTTCTGGGTTTGGTGGATAGTTTTTCTGACCAAATATTTTAAATCTTGGAATAATTAAAAAAATAAAACTTATGAGTTTATCATCATTATTTAGTTTAGAAGGTAAAGTGGCTTTAGTTACTGGTTGTGACAGAGGTATCGGAATGGGAATGGCATTGGCATTGGCCGAAGCAGGAGCAGACATCATTTGTGCAGCCCTTACCCTTGAACCTGAAAATAGTGAAATTGAAAAAGGAGTGAAAGCTTTTGGCAGAAATTTCACTGGTTACAATGTAGATTTAAGTGACAGAGCTACCCTTTATGCTTTTATTAATGAAGTGAAGGCTAAACATCCACAAGTTGATATTTTGGTTAATAATGCTGGTATGATTTTGAGAAATCCAGCGGCAGAACACTCTGACGAATATTGGGATAAAGTTTTATCAATCAACCTAGATGCTCAATTTATCTTAGCACGTGAGTTCGGTAGAGATATGGTAGCTAGAGGCTCTGGTAAAATTATTTTTACAGCTTCTTTATTAAGCTTCCAAGGTGGTATCAATGTACCAAGTTATGCGGCTTCAAAAGGAGCAATCGCTAGCGTTGTGAAAGCTTTGGCTAACGAGTGGGCTTCAAAAGGTGTAAATGTAAACGCTATTGCTCCGGGTTATATCGCTACAGATAATACTGCTGCGTTAAGAGCTGACCCAGAAAGAAGTAAATCTATCCTAGACCGTATTCCAGCCGGACGTTGGGGCGAACCAACAGACTTCAAAGGTCCAGTAGTTTTCTTGGCTTCTGAAGCTGGTGCTTATGTAAACGGAACGATCGTGGTAGTAGACGGTGGTTGGATGGGAAGATAAGCATCCTTTTACAATTATATTATTCAATTAATAAGATTTAATAACATGGAAAGTAGATACGAAAGTAGCCCCAAAGAAGTGGCTAGTATGAATACGGAAAGTTTGAGAGCTAATTTTTTAATCGAAAAATTGTTCGAGGCTAACCAAGTAAATCTAACTTATACACATTATGATAGAGTAATTACAGGCGGAGTAATGCCTGTAAATGCTGTAGTTGCTTTGCCAAACTATGATGCACTGAAAAGTGATTATTTTTTAGAAAGAAGAGAACTAGGAATTATCAATGTTGGGGGTGATGGTAAAATTACCGCTGATGGTGAAGTATTCTTGATTAATAAATTAGACTGTTTGTATTTAGGAAAAGGTGTTAAAACGGCGTCTTTTGAAAGTATCGATGCAACTAATCCAGCACAATACTTTTTGATTTCATCACCAGCACACCATTCGTATCCTACTCGTTTGATGAAAAAAGAAGAGGCTTCACCAGTAAATTTGGGAAGCAACCAAACTTCTAATGAAAGAACGATTTATAAATACATTCACTTGGATGGTATTCGTAGCTGTCAATTGGTGATGGGCCTTACGGTGTTAGCAAATGGTAGTGTTTGGAATACAATGCCTGCCCATACGCATGACCGTAGAATGGAAGTATATTGTTATTTCGATATTCCTCAAAACCAAGCGGTTTTACATTTGATGGGTCAACCACAGGAAACTCGCCACTTATTTGTATCGAATCACCAAGCGATTATTTCACCACCTTGGTCTGTTCACTCAGGTTGTGGTACAGCAAATTATTCATTTATATGGGCAATGGCTGGTGAAAACCAATTGTTTACCGATATGGATTTTGTAGAGATTCCTTCTTTACGATAATATTTTCTATCTCCCTGTCATATAATTTAAGTAGAGATTAGTAAATAGTGATTGGTGATTAGCGGTTCAAGTTTCTAATTATCAGTTGTTTACGATAAATGAAAGCCTTGCTTAAATTATATGATAGAGAGAAAATAACATGGCGTTATTAAGCCTTGGGTAGGCTAAGTAAAATAAACGAAATTAGCGTGTGGATTAAAGTGCTATGCATCAGGGTTTTAAATTGCATTGGCGACAACTTAAAACTCATCACTCACAATTCACAACTCATACTTAACAATCTCTATTTACAATGAAAAAAATACTTTGTCTCATATTATGTGTTGTTCTTACGGCTTTTAAAAGTACGGAGGAGAAAATGACGGTTTTCCTCATTGGTGACTCTACCTGTGCTGATAAACCACCAGTTGATAGTCCTGAAACGGGTTGGGGAATGATATTACATAATTATTTAACTGAGACAGTCCAAGTACAAAATCATGCTGTAAATGGTAGAAGTACCAAAAGCTTTATCAACGAAAAACGTTGGGAGGCTGTAACAAAACAATTAAAAAAAGGAGATTGGGTATTAATTCAGTTTGGACATAATGACCAAAAGATTGCTGACAGTACTCGTTATGCAGCACCCCAAACTACCTACAGAAATAACCTTATTAAATTTGTCAATGAAACTAGAGCAAAAGGTGCTAATCCTATTTTGATTACACCCGTGATGCGTAGAAAGTTTGATACTAACGGACAGTTTGTAGACCAGCATGGAGAGTATCCTGCGGTTGTAAAAGCTGTAGCAAAAGAATTAGGTGTGGCATTGATTGACCTTCATGCCAAAAGTAAAGCAGTAATTGAGCAACATGGAATAGAAGGTTCGAAGAAATTATTCATGCACTATACAGAGGGATTTTATGCTAAACATCCCAAAGGAATAGCAGACGATACCCATTTTTCAAAATACGGTGCATCGGTAATGGCGAGTTTAGTAGCGGAAGGAATTCTTGAATCAGGGGCTGAATTAAAGAGTTTTTTAAAGAAGTCAGAATTTCAAGAGAAGTATGAATTTGAATTGCCAAAGTACTATACGCCAGTATTTAAAAAGGATACGTTTAATATTATCCGTTATGGTGCAAAGTCTGATGGAATTACCGTAAATACTGTAGCAATAAACCAAGCGATTCAGACTTGCTCAGAGTCGGGAGGGGGTACTGTTTTGATTCCAAGTGGCCTGTGGTTAACAGGGCCTATTACCATGAAATCGAACGTAAATCTGAATGTTGCTAAAGGCGCAGTATTACAATTTAGTAGAAATATAAATGACTACCCAATTATTGCAACAACGTGGGAAGGTGAAGAAGCTTACCGTTGTCAAGCACCAATTTCAGGGGTTGATTTAATAGATATAGCCTTAACGGGTGATGGTGTAATAGATGGCGGAGGAGATGCATGGAGAGCCATTAAAAAAAGTAAGCAAACAGAGGCACAATGGAATAAATTGGTGAAATCTGGTGGTGTTTTAGATGACGCTAAAAATACATGGTATCCCAATGAACAGTCAAAACAAGGTGCTTTGTTAGAAGGAGGAAGTAAATTGTCTAACGGCAAAACAGCCAAGGATTACGAAGCAATTAAAGGCTTTTTAAGACCGAATATGGTGAGTTTAACACGTTGTAAGTTCATCTTATTAGAGGGATTACATTTCCAAAATTCACCTGCATGGACGCTCCATCCATTACTTAGCGACCATATTACGATGAGAAATGTAGACGTTAAAAACTACTGGTATGCTCAAAATAGCGATGGAGTAGATTTAGAATCTTGTAGAAATGGTATCATGGAAAATTGTACTTTTGATACGGGTGATGACGGCATTACGATTAAATCGGGGAGAGATGAACAAGGTAGAAAAAGAGGTATCCCGACTGAAAATTTTATCATTAAAGACTGCAAAGTATATCACGCCCACGGAGGATTTGTAATTGGTTCAGAGATGTCTGGAGGAGTGAAAAATATGTATGTATCTAATTGTACATTTTTGGGGACAGACGTAGGCTTACGTTTTAAAACAGCAAGAGGTAGAGGAGGGGTAGTTGAAAAAATATATGTCAACAACGTACAAATGACAGATATAGCAGGCGAAGCAGTATTGTTCGATATGTATTATGCAGGAAAAGACCCTGTTTCTCTGAATGGAGATTCTGATGAATTGCCGCAGATGGAAGCTAAACCTTTGACAGAAGCTACGCCACAATTCAAAGATTTTTATGTAAGAAATATTAATTGTTTGGGTGCCGAAACAGCGATAAAAGTAAGAGGTTTACCAGAGATGAGCGTTAAAAATATTTTAATTGAAAATGCAGTATTTCAAGCAAATACAGGTTTACTTTGTATTGAAGCAGAAAATATTTTGTTAAAAAATATTACTTTGATAACAAAAGATAAAACGACCATGCAGGTACAGAACAGTAAAAACGTAACTCTTGACGATATTCGCTATGGAAATGCTGAGGTGCTATTGAAAATTACTGGAGAGCGAACGCAAGGTGTTAAATTACTGAATACTGATGTTTCAAAAGCTAAGAAAGAAGTAGAGTTTGGAAAAAAAGTATCTAAAAACATTTACAGTAATAAAAAATAATATGCTATCAGTAAAAGAATTAACCTTGGTGTCTGATGAACAGGTAGCTTGGGAAGAACTCGGCGGAGGAATCAAAAGAAAAGTAATGTCATATAATGATGATATTATGTTGGTGAAAGTGGCTTTTGAACAAGGAGGCGTAGGAGCGATTCACTCACATCCCCATTTACAGATTAGCTATGTTTCAGCAGGTGCTTTTGAAATAACCATCGGAGAGGACAAAAAAATATTAAAGACAGGCGATGTTTACTTTGTACCATCAGATATACTGCACGGAGCAGTCTGTTTAGAAGCAGGTGAATTAATAGATGTCTTTTCACCCATGCGCGCAGACTTTGTTTGATAGTTAGTGATTTTAGGTAGTTAGTGATTTAGTGAATGGTGATTTAGTGAATGTTTTTCTAAGACTAAAATTCCTTCATGCATAAATCTTTTAGTCTAATATCTTTTAGTCTAATATCTTTTAGTCTTAAAGTCCAAACATCCTAAAGTCAAAAGAACGAAAGTTTACAGTCTAATGTCATCTAGTCCTAAAGTCATAAATCTTTAAGTCAAAGAAACAAAAGTCTAGCGTCTAATGTCTTTTAGTCTAAAATCTTTTAGTCCTAAAGTCCTAAATCTTTAAGTCTAAAAAAACAAAGTCTAAACATCCTAAAGTCAAAAAAACAAAAGTCTAACGTCTTTTAGTCTAAAATCCTTTAGTCCTAAAGTCCTAAATCCTAAAGTCTAAAAACCAAAAAAAGAATCAAGCATTATTAATATACATAAAATGGTTGGGTTGTAAAGTTTGCTACCCAACTACTTTTCTCTATTAAAGATTTCTAACATAATGAATACTTCTCAAAATCAAATAAACCTCAGTAAAGGCAATGTAGCACTTCCTGAATCTTTGTTTAATTTACCTGAAAAGGTATTACAGTTTGGAACGGGCGTACTGTTAAGAGGCTTGCCAGATTACTTTATCAATAAAGCTAATCAGCAAGGAATTTTTAATGGTAGAATTGTAGTGGTAAAGTCAACCGACGGAGGTGATGCCGAAGCTTTTGACCGCCAAGATAACCTTTATACTATTTGTGAAAGAGGCATTCAACAAGGAAATGTTTTTGAAAAGAATACTATTTCATCAGCCATTAGTCGTGTATTATCAGCTAAAACTGAATGGGATGCTATTTTGGAATGTGCTAAAAATCCAGATTTGCAGATAATTACTTCTAATACGACAGAAGTAGGTATTCAATTGGTACAGGACGACATTAAGCAGTCTCCTCCAATTTCATTTCCGGGTAAAGTATTAGCCTTTCTTTATGCTAGGTTTAAAGCTTTTGAAGGCAGTAAAGAACACGGAATGGTGATTGTTCCGACGGAATTGATACCTGACAATGGAAAAAAACTAGAAGGAATCATTTTCGAGTTAGCACATCGTAATGCCCTTGAATCTGAATTTATTGATTGGCTAGAATCGTCAGTAACGTTTTGTAATTCATTAGTAGATAGAATTGTACCAGGTAAACCAAGCCCTGCTGTCAAAGCAAGTATTGAAGCAGAATTAGGGTATCAGGACGATTTATTAATCGTATCAGAAGTATATCGTTTGTGGGCTATTGAGGGAAATCAAAAAGTTAAAAATATCCTATCGTTTCATCAAGCAGACGAAGGCGTGATTATTGAGCCCAACATCGATTTGTATCGTGAATTAAAATTACGTTTGCTCAATGGTACACATACACTTAGTTGTGGTTTAGCATTTTTAGCAGGCTTTAAAACTGTAAAAGAAGCCATGCAAGATGAAGTAATGTCTGCTTTTATCAATAATTTAATGTTGGCAGAAATAGGATTAGGGATTCCTTATAAAGTAGATGAAAAAGTAGCTCAACGTTTTGGCATGCAAGTGATAGATCGTTTCCGTAATCCTAATCTAGACCATCAGTGGTTGAGTATTACGGTACAATACACATCTAAAATGAAGATGCGAAATATTCCAACGTTGTTGAATTATTACAAAATTTATCAATGTGTTCCTGAATATATTGCTTTTGGTTTTGCGGCATATTTATTGTTTATGAAGGCCGTCAAAGAAGAGAATGGTAAATATTATGGTATTCATGAAGACGAATATTACCAGATTCAAGATGATAAGGCTGATTATTTCTTTGCAAAATGGGCTAAATTATCAAGCGATGAATTGGTAATATCAGTATTGAGTGATAAAAACCTTTGGGAAACAGATTTAATAAATATTACAGGCTTTGCGGAAAGTGTTACAGCATTTTTGAATCAAATGATTGAAAAAACAATGAATACTTCTTTAAAAACATACCTTAATAAAGGTGAATTGGTTGAGTATAGTAAGGCTTAGTCTTACTTTTAAGTTCAAAATACTCTGTGTGAACTCAAAGAATTAATACTTTAACCAATCATCAAATATTCATCGTGAAAAGAAACGTTTTAAAAATTCATCCTAACGACAATGTGATTGTCGCTTTAACAGATTTATCGAAAGGTCAAACTGTGGAGTTGGATGGCCAGACTTATACCCTGACTGAAGATATTGCAGCTAAACACAAATTTGCTACTGAGGATTTTGAAGTAGGAGCCGAAATTAGAATGTATAACGTATTAGTAGGAAAGGCTCAATCTCCAATTCTGAAAGGAGGTAGTATCAATATTTTCAATGTGAAGCATGCGGTAGATTCATTTGAATTGCGCGAAAACCATGCAGAATGGCAAGCACCGTCGTTAGCGGCTTTTGAAGGTAAAACATTCAATGGATATCACCGCCCAGATGGTAGCGTAGGTACGGCTAATTATTGGTTAGTAATTCCATTGGTATTTTGTGAGAATCGTAATATCGAAGTACTTCGTGAAGCTTTAGTGGACGATTTAGGGTATGCTCGTACGCATGATTACCAAAATCAAACGCATGATTTGATAGCGTTGTACAAAGCGGGTAAAACTGTTGAAGAAATTTTACAAGCTGATTTACAAGCGCAAGGTGAGAAAGATTCAAAACAAAAGCTTTTCCCAAATGTAGATGGCGTAAAGTTCTTATTGCATGATGGTGGCTGCGGAGGTACTCGTCAAGATGCCCAAGCACTTTGTGGATTATTAGCAGGTTATATCACGCACCCTAACTGTGCAGGGGCAACGGTATTGAGTTTAGGATGCCAGAATGCACAAGCTAGTATCTTACAAGAAGAAATCGCTAAACGTGATGCTGACTTCAAAAAACCACTCTATATTCTAGAGCAACAAAATATTGGTACGGAATCTGACTTGATGGCGTTGGCATTGAAACAAACCTTTGTAGGGTTAATTCAGGCAAACCAAAATACACGTCAGCCAGCACCATTAAGCAAATTGTGTATTGGGTTAGAATGTGGAGGATCCGACGGTTTCTCTGGTATTTCTGCCAACCCTGCTATTGGCTATACGTCTGATTTATTAATAGGCTTGGGAGGTTCGGTTATTTTAGCTGAATTCCCAGAATTATGTGGTGTTGAGCAAGAATTAACTGACCGTTGTTTGAACCCAGAAGATGCTAAATTGTTCAGCTATTTGGTAAATACTTATAATGACCGTGCGAAGGCTGTAGGGTCAGGGTTTGATATGAACCCATCACCAGGGAATATCAAAGATGGTTTAATTACAGATGCTATCAAGTCTGCTGGAGCTGCTAAAAAAGGAGGTACTTCACCAGTGACTGCGGTATTAGATTATCCAGAACCAGTAAAAAAAGCAGGTTTAAACCTTTTATGTACACCGGGCAATGATGTTGAGTCGACAACTGCTGAGGTAGCATCGGGTGCTAATCTTGTTTTATTCACTACGGGCTTAGGAACACCAACAGGAAACCCTATTGCTCCTGTAGTTAAAATTGCAACAAATACGAAATTGTACGAAAAGATGTCGGATATTATCGACATCAACACTGGAACAATTATCGAAGGTGACGAAACAATAGAAGAAGCGGGAGAACGTATTTTGAACTACGCAATTAAGGTAGCTAGTGGAGAAATTGAAGTTTGTGCCGTTAGAAATGGACAAGATGATTTTATTCCTTGGAAACGTGGAGTATCTTTATAGGATTGAAAATTGAGTATCGAGGATTGATTTTCAATATCTTTTAACATCAATCCTCGCTTATTTGAATTCTCAATACCAAATCAAAATTTTTACCAAAATGCTGTACACGAAAACATTCTTAGACGAAGATTTCCTTTTACAAACTGCAACTGCTAGTAAACTGTACCATGAGTTTGCTAAAGAGATGCCAATTATTGATTACCATAATCACTTACCACCAGACCAAATTGCAAGCAACAAAAGCTTTGGCAATTTAACACAAATCTGGTTGTATGGCGACCATTACAAATGGCGTGCGATGCGTGCGAATGGTATCAACGAAAGCTATTGCACGGGCGATAAGTCTGACTATGAGAAGTTTGAAAAATGGGCAGAGACAGTACCTTATACAATGAGAAATCCATTGTATCACTGGACTCACCTAGAATTACAGCGATATTTTGACGTTCACGAAATTTTAAATCCAGCTTCGGCACGTAAAATTTTTGATGAATGTTCTGAAAAACTACAATCTCCTGAATATGCAGTCAGAGGATTGTTGTCAAAAATGAATGTAAAAGTTGCCTGTACTACAGACGACCCATTAGATTCATTAGAATATCACCAAGCGATTAAAACTGAAGGAACACTGGATACTAAAGTATTGCCTACGTTCCGTCCAGATAGATTTATTTTAATTGATAATCCTAATTATGCTTCATTTATTGAAAAATTAGGAACATTGGTTAATGTAGAAATTAGTACATTCTCGGCTTTAGTTTCGGCATTAAAAACACGTGCAGAATTCTTTGCTTCAATGGGTGGAAGGTTAGCCGACCATGGGTTAGAGCAAATTTATGCAGTAGATTTCACCGAAGAAGATGCCAATAAAGTTTTCCAGAAAACAATAGCTAGACAAAGTATCAGTGCTGACGAGGCTTTGTTGTTCAAATCGGCGATTTTACACAGCTTAGGCGTAATTTATCATGGATTAGGTTGGACACAACAGTTCCACTTGGGAGCGTTGAGAAATAATAATTCAAGAGCAATGCGTTTGTTAGGGCCAGATACTGGTTGGGATTCAATCGGAGATTTTTCTCAGGCGGCTTCTTTGTCTAAGTTCTTAGGTCGTTTAGATGAATATGACCAATTGGCACAAACTATTATTTACAACCTTAATCCACGTGATAACGAATTGATGGCAACCATGATTGGTAACTTCAATGATGGTTCTGTAGCAGGTAAGATTCAGTTTGGTTCAGGTTGGTGGTTCCTAGACCAAAAAGATGGCATGGAAAGACAAATGAACGCTTTGTCGAACATGGGCTTATTGAGTCGCTTTGTAGGAATGCTAACAGATTCAAGAAGTTTCTTGTCATTCCCACGTCATGAATATTTCCGTAGAATTCTTTGTAATTTATTAGGGAATGAAATTGAAAACGGCGAATTACCAAACGATATAGAATGGATCGGAAAGATGGTTCAGAATATCTGTTACAATAATGCCAAAGATTATTTTAAATTTTAATAAATAGAAGTAAGCTTTAAGCAATAAGCACTGAGCTTTTGTATCATAAAAAATCTCATAGCTTATTGCTTAAAGCTCATAGCTGATAAATCATGAATAAAGTTTGTTGTTTCGGAGAATTGTTATTGCGTCTTTCACCAAAAGCTGATGGAGTTTGGATACAAAATGCTTCAATGCCTGTGTTTGTAGGTGGGGCAGAATTGAATGTCGCTACTGCTATAGCTAACTGGGGAATTAATACTAGCTATTTCACAGCACTACCTGAAAATTCTTTAGCAAACGATATAAAAAAATATATAGCCGACAAAGGAATTGATACTTCGGTCATTAATACGTCTGGAGAAAGAATCGGGACATATTATTTACCACAAGGAGCTGACTTGAAAAATGCTGGCGTAATTTATGACAGAGCATATTCGTCGTTTTCAGTATTAAAAGTGGGTCAGGTAGATTGGAAAGAAGTGTTGAAGGATGTGTCTTGGTTTCATTTTAGTGCCATTAGTCCAGCCCTCAATCAAGATGCAGCAGATGTTTGCTTAGAAGTATTAAAAGTAGCTTCAGAGATGAATATTACTATTTCTGTAGATTTGAATTACCGCTCAAAACTATGGAAATATGGCAAAAAGCCAACAGAAATAATGCCTGAATTAGCACAATATTGTGATGTAATTATGGGTAATCTTTGGGCGGCGAATACCTTATTAGGAATAGATATTGACCCTTTGTTATTAACAAGCCTTGAAAAGCAGGCTGATTACGATTATCCTGCACATGGGAAAGCAACTTCTGAAGCTATCCAAGCGAAGTTTCCTAAGTGCAAATTTGTAGCCAATACGTATAGATTTGATCATCAAAAAACAGGCATTGAGTATTATACTACTCTTTTTACAGAGGGAAATCAATATCAATCACCCGTATTTTTTGCTGATACAGTAGTAGATAAAATAGGAAGTGGAGATTGTTTTATGGGTGGATTAATCTATGGCTTATCTCAAAAACATGAGCCTCAAGAAGTAATCAATTTTGCCGCTGCTGCTGCTTATGGGAAACTCCAAGAGTATGGCGATGCTACTCAACAAAAAGTGGAAGCAGTAAAGCTGATTCTTGAAAATTATCTTTAGTTATTAAGTTGTCGAGTGTTATTTAAAATAACAAGCTTGCATCTCTTGATATAACCTATTTGTTTAACAATTAATATTGGCTTTTATGAAAAATGAAAACTTAGCTTTACCTGTTGGTATTACTTTAGATCGGTTCATTATGCGGAATCAAGAGGCATTTCAATTTGCTTCGGGAGAATTATCGCAGTTATTGAGGGATATTGCTTTGGCAAGTAAAATTCTGAATCGTGAAATCAATCGTGCCGGATTGGCTGATGTAACAGGGCTGTTAGGTTCACAAAATGTACAAGGGGAAGCTCAGCAAAAATTGGATGTCATTGCAGATATACGTTTTTTAAGAGCACTTAAAAATGGAGGAGAAGTTTGTGCCATCATTTCTGAGGAAGAACCTGAAATTATTCTGACGGGAAATAATCATGCGAAGTATGTTATCGCTATTGACCCGCTGGATGGTTCATCAAATATTGATTCTAACGTGTCAATTGGTACAATTTTTTCAATTTTTCGTAGAAAAACGCCTATTGGGTCAGTCCCTTCTATGAAGGATTGTATCCAAAGAGGTGATGAACAAGTAGCGGCAGGGTATATTTTATATGGATCTTCAACCATTTTAGTATATACTACAGGCAAGGGTGTGAATGGCTTTACTTATGATAATTCTTTAGGAGAGTATTTCTTATCTCACCCACAGATGCAGGTAAACCAAAGCGGTACTATTTTTTCTTGTAATGAAGGAAACTTCTATGACTTTCCAGAATGTATTCAAGAGTATTTGAATGAATGTAAGCAAAAAAGATATTCAGGCAGATATATTGGGTCATTAGTCGGAGATTTTCATAGAAATCTTTTAAAAGGTGGAGTATATTTGTACCCACCAACACGTCATAACCCTGACGGAAAATTAAGGTTACTTTATGAATGTTTACCCTTGGCTTTTATTATTGAACAAGCTGGTGGGAAAGCATCTGATGGAAAGCAAAGAATTTTAGAAATACAGCCTCAAAATCTTCACCAACGCTCGCCTTTATACATTGGTTCGTCGAGCATGGTAGAAGACATTGAAGAATGTACTAAAGCGACTGAAAATCAGTTTTCGTAGAAAAAGTATGAATTTTAAATGATGATTGAGTAAGTTTTAATGTTTGAATAGTTTTAAACATATTTCGATAATCAATTAGTCCAAAAAATCTTAAAAATATAAACAAGTATGGCTTTTTTTCAACCCAAAGTATTAAATCAATTACTAGCTGATTTTCCAGTGGTGCCAGTATTTTATCATGAAGAAATTGAGTTAACTCAGAATGTCATCAAAGCATGTTACGATGGTGGTATGCGTGCTTTTGAGTTTACTAATCGTGGAACAAAAGCTTTAGATGTTTTTAAGGCAATATATCCATTTATTCGTGAAAACTGCCCAGAAATGGCATTAGGGATAGGCACAATTTTTACGGTTGAACAAGCCAAAGTTTTTATTGATGCAGGGGCTGATTTTGTCGTACAACCAGTAATTACACCAGAAGTTGGTGCATTTTGTCAGGCAAGTAATATCGCTTGGTTTCCTGGGGCAGCTACTTTAAATGAGATTTACACAGCAACACAGTTAGGTGCTGAAATTGTGAAGATTTTTCCTGGGAATGTAGTGGGACCTGGTTTTGTAAAATCAATGAAAGGTCCAATGCCCAATGTGAAAGTAATGGTAACAGGTGGAGTAGAACCTACTGAAGATAGTTTAAAACAGTGGTTTTCTGCGGGTGTTACAGCCGTGGGAATGGGGTCACAATTGTTTCCAGCTAGTTTATTAGCTAGTGCCAAATTTGACGAATTGACGCATACTGTTGAATCTTTGATGAAATATGTTGAAGGCTTGAAATCAAAAAAATAAAAATTCACTAAATTAGCTTACCTCAATTTTTTTAACATTCATGGAAAACACCTTAGGGAAGTATCGTTGGAGAGTAGTAGCATTGCTTTTTTTTGCCACCACAATCAGTTACCTTGATAGACAAGTAATTGCCTTATTAAAACCAACATTAGAAAAAGAATTTAATTGGGCTGAAAGTGATTACAGTAATTTAGTAATGGCATTTCAGGCTGCGTATGCAGTAGGATTAATGATTTTTGGAGGAGTTATCGATAAGATTGGCACGAAATTAGGATATGCTATTGCAGTAGCTTGGTGGAGTACAGCGGGTGTATTAACTGCTTTTGCTGGAAGTACCCTCGGTTTTGGAATGTTTCGTTCTTTATTAGGGTTAGGAGAAGGTGGAAACTTTCCTGCTGCTATTAAAAGTGTAGCAGAATGGTTCCCTAAAAAAGAAAGAGCTTTAGCAACAGGTATTTTTAACTCGGGTGCAAATATTGGGGCAGTAGTAGCACCAATAATGGTTCCTTTTATATTAGCAAGTTTTGGTTGGGAAGTAGCGTTTATCGTTACTGGTGGCGTAGGTTTTATTTGGTTGATTTTCTGGTGGATTGGCTATGAAATTCCAGTTAGACAGAAAAAACTTTCGAAAGAAGAATTGTTCTATATTCAATCTGATAACGAACCAGATACTTCACAAGAAAAACCCGTAAAATGGATCACTTTGTTGGGGATTCGTCAAACATGGGGTTTTATCTTCGGAAAAATGCTTACTGACCCAATCTGGTGGTTTTTTCTTTACTGGTTGCCATCTTATTTCTCAGAAACGTTTAAATTAGATTTAAAAAAGCCAAGTTTAGAATTAATCGTTGTGTATACAGCCACTACCATAGGAAGTATCGGTGGAGGTTATATATCAGGATATTTAATCAAGAAAGGCTGGCCAGTATTTAAAGCACGTAAAGCTGCGATGTTGAGCTTTGCCATTGCAGTAATTCCTATTGTTTTTGCACAATATTGTTCAAACATTTGGCAGGCAGTAGTGTTAATTAGTTTAGCGGCGGCGGCTCACCAAGCTTGGAGTGCTAATATTTTCACGACGGCATCTGATATGTTTCCTAAAAAAGCAGTAAGTTCAGTTGTTGGTTTAGGGGGAATGGCAGGGTCAGTAGGGGGAATTTTATTCCCAATGATTGTTGGACAATTGCTTGATACATATAAGGCGCAAGGAAATATCACTGCTGGTTATAACATTATTTTTATCATGTGTGGCTGTGCATACCTATTAGCATGGGGAATTATGCATTTGTTTACACCAAGAAATGAACCCGTAGTCATTTAAAATATTAAATTGGATAATAGTAGAGTGTTTACAGGTATCGCAGCTAATGTGATACCTGTTTTGTTTTATAGCATTTCCATTTTCCCTTTATTGCTTCATCTGCTGTTTTTATCCTTACAACAGCAAAGTAGGGCTATATATCTAATCTAGTTTTAGGAAATAGCAAAAGTCAATACAAAGAAGTATTTTGCATTAAATTACATTTCAAACAAACTTCATAACTAAATATGAAAAAACTATTTCTCTTATCGGGTTTATTGTCGGTTTCATTATGGACTATGGCCCAAAACACTTACCAAAATCACACACAGCTTTCTTCTAGACTCAAAGCATTAAGTTCAAAGTTTTCCTCTAGCGTTACTATTCAATCAATTGGTAAAAGCAAAGGCAATCGAGACATTTGGGCTTTAACCCTTGGAAAAGGAAACACCTCGACTAAACCAGCAATCGCTATTATTGCAGGCGTAGATGGAACACACTTAGCAGGTACAGAATTAGCCATTCAAATGGCTGAAAAACTAGCGAGTGCAAGCGGAGACTCAATAGCGAAATTGTTAGATACAAAAACGTTTTACTTTATCCCGAGTGTAAACCCTGATGCACAAGAGCAATTTTTTGCGAAAACGAAATTTGAAAGAGGAGGGAATGATACACAAACAGATGATGACCGCGACGGTTATTTGAATGAAGACCCTTTTGAAGATTTGAATGGTGATGGTATCATCACTCAGATTCGTGTAGAAGACCCAACGGGGACTTTTATTGTAAGTAAAGAAGACCCAAGAGTATTGATAAAAGCAGACCCAGCCAAAGGAGAAAAAGGGAAGTATTTATTACTAACAGAAGGCACGGATAATGATAAAGACGGTACATTTAATGAAGATGGCGTAGGAGGAGTAAACATTGATAAAAATATGACCTACGACTATCCAATTTTTACGGCTGGCTCTGGCGATTTTGCTGCATCAGAATCAGAAACCAAAGCTTTATTGAGTTTCTTGTACAAAGCCACTAATGTTTTTGCAGTATTGACTTTTGGCCCTGCTAACAACTTAACTGAAGCTCCAAAATTTGACAGAAGCAAAACAGCCAAAAGAATCATTACTGGAATATTAGAAAAAGATGCTACTGTAGGCGAACAAATTGCTAAACTATACAATACTCAAACAGGCTTGAAAGATGCTCCTGTTTTGCCACAGACCAAAGGCAACTTGTCACAAACTGCTTATTTCCATGTAGGTAGATTTAGTTTTACAAGTCCGGGCTGGTGGACACCTAAAATACAAGCTCCCAAAGATAGTACTAAAAAAGAAGTAGCTACTCCTAGCAAAACTTCGGATAATGAGGATGTAAAATATTTAAAATGGGCAGATGCACAAAAATTAACGGACGTATTTGTGAATTGGCAGTCGATAAAACATCCTGACTTTGCTAACAAAAATGTAGAAGTGGGAGGGATTGCACCTTATGCAAAGCTGAATCCACCTGTAAGTTTCCTGACAGAATCTGCTAATAAACACGTAAAGTTTGTAACAGCTTTGGCAATGCAAATGCCAGAAATACAAATTGTAGATGTAAATGCTGAGGCTGTTTCAACAGGATTAACTAGGGTAACTATTAAAGTAATCAATACAGGTTTATTACCAACTTATGCAGAAATAGGTGACAAAGTTCGTTGGGTGCAAAAAGTAAAAACAGAATTGAAACTAACAGGAAATCAAGCCATCGTTTCAGGGAAGAAAATAAATCTAAGAAGTGCTTTAGGAGCAGGTGAAACTCAAGAATATTCTTGGTTAATCAGTGGTAATGGCTCAGTAAATATTGAAGCTGGTTGCCCAACCACAGGCGTAAAAACTGTAAATGTTAGCTTAAAATAACCAAATGAATATTAAAGCTGATAGATGTTAACTATTAATTTGAATCAAATCCAATGAAAAAATATATCTTTTTAGTCCTTTTAACCTGCTCGTTTAGTGCTTTTTCACAAGAAAAAATTCAAAATGACGACCTAACTGGTTTAAGAGCAATAGGCTCGCCAGCGAACCCAAAAGTAAAAATGGCTTGGAATCATTACAATGACTATGCGATGATTACTAAGTTTTGTCAGGATTTAGCCAAGGCATATCCAGATTTAGTAAAAGTAGAATCGATGGGTAAGTCTTTTCAAGGCAGAGACATGTGGGTACTAACGATTAGTGATACTAAAACTGGCAATGTAAGCCGTAAACCGGGTTTTTATATTGATGGCAATATTCACTCGAATGAAATTCAAGGTACCGAAGTGGCCATGTATACAGCTTGGTATTTAGTTGAAAATTTTGCCAATGTAGCCTTTATCAAACAGCTATTACAAGACAAAGTATTCTATATTACGCCGACTATTAATCCTGATGCCCGTGAGGATTTCTTGAAAAATCCTAACAATGCCAATTCGCCACGGTCGGGGATGATGGCGATGGATGATGATGGCGACGGACAAGCCGATGAGGATAAATATGATGATTTAGACGGCGACGGAAACATTGTAATGATGAGAAGACGTTCTGCAACAGGTCGTTGGAAGGTAGACCCTGAAAATCCGCAAAGAATGGTTCCTGTAAAAGCAGATGAAAAAGGCGAATATGAAATGCTAGGATATGAAGGAATTGACAATGATGGAGATGGTTTAATTAACGAAGATGTATTGGGATATTATGACCCTAATCGCGACTGGGCTTGGAACTGGCAACCTGATTATGTTCAACGTGGGGCATTGTTCTATCCGGGTACTTTACCAGAAACGCAAAGTATCAAAAACTTTATCATGAACCACCCAAACATTGCAGGAGCACAGAGCTATCATAACAATGGAGGGATGTTTTTACGTGGACCGGGTGCAGAAGAAGATGCCCCATTTTATACTACTCAGGATGCATCAGTGTATGATTATTTCGGGAAAATTGGCGAAAAGATGAATCCTGGCTATAAATACTTTGTCATTTATAAAGATTTATACACGGTTTATGGGGGCGAAATAGATTGGTTTGCTTTAGGAAGAGGTATTTTTACGTTCTCAACTGAATTGATGACATCTTATAAATTGTTCAATAAAGTAGGTGAGGAAGGACGTTTTCAAAATAATGAATTTGAAGAATTTAGTCGCCTGATGCTATTTGGGGATGCCTACGTAGCGTGGAAACCTTTTAAACATCCACAGTATGGAGATATTGAAATTGGAGGTTCAAAGAAAAACTATGTAAGGGCACATCCAGGTTTCTTATTGGAAGAAGACGCTCATCGAAATATGGCCTTTACTATTTTGCATGCTTCGCAAATGCCTAAACTGGATGTATTAGAAATTAAGCAAAAAGCGTTGGCTGGTGGTTTAACAGAAGTAACGGCAATTATTGTCAACGAGAAAGTAATTCCAACCCATTCGGCACATGATATAAAGTATAAAATTGAACGTCCTGATTTTATTACGTTAAAAGATGCAACTGTTGTGGCTGGAATGATTGTTGAAAACGAAGATACTAATCTTACGAAAGAACAGCTAAATAATCCACAGACGATATCGGTTCCGAGCATTCCGGGAATGGGTACTGTAAAAGTACGTTGGATTGTTAAAGGTAAAAGTAATAAATTTACGGTTGAAATCGATAGTAAGAAAGGAGGGCTTGTTTCTAAGACCTTATAACATAATTACCTACAATGGAAAAAATTAGATCTACAACCGTTCTGGCGGTGGTGCATAATGGCGAAGTAGCAATTGGTGCAGACGGACAAGCGACAATGGGAAATACCGTTGCCAAAAATCATGTGCGCAAAATCAGAAAAATGTTGGATGGAAAAATTGTAACAGGTTTTGCAGGTTCAACGGCTGATGCTTTTTCATTACTTGAGCGTTTTGAAGAAAAGCTAAATGCTTATGGTGGCAATATGAAGCGTGCAAGTATAGAATTAGCCAAAGATTGGCGTACTGACCGCTATTTACGGAAACTAGAAGCCATGATGATTGTTGCCAATAAAGAAGAAACTTTGATTATTTCAGGAACTGGCGATGTACTAGAACCTGAGAATGGTATCGCTGCTATTGGTTCTGGAAGTAATTATGCCCTTTCAGCAGCTTTGGCAATGCGTAAACACGCGGCTCATCTAAGTGCAGAGGAAATCGTCCGTGAAGGTTTAACCATCGCAGCAGATATTTGTATTTACACAAATCATAATTTTATTATTGAGAAGCCAGTTTAGGCTCTAGGCTGTAAGCAATAGGCTTTTGTTTGCGACTTTAAAAAATCTGCAAAATCAGCGAATTAAATCTCCATAAATCTGCGGGTAAAATAACGTTTTTAACCCGCAGATTTTCGCTGATTGGATACGCTGATTTACGCTGATTCATTTTTTGACGATATCAGACATCCGAAAGCCTACTGCCTACAGCATAATAAAACAGCCATAAAAAAAATCAATTAACCTGTATCTTGAAACTATTTTTTTATTAATCTTGTATTCCAATAGAGTAAGTATTTAGAAAACTTTAAATTGAATAAAACTATGTCATTAAGATTAGGAGATATTGCACCCGACTTTACAGCGGAAACAACTCAAGGAACAATTAATTTTCATGAATGGATTGGTGACTCATGGGCTTTACTTTTTAGCCACCCTGCTGACTTTACACCAGTTTGTACAACTGAATTAGGAAAAACGGCTTTATTGAAAGGTGAATTCGAGAAAAAAGGAGTTAAAGTAATCGCTGTTTCAGTAGATGATTTAGACTCACATAATAAATGGGTACCAGATATTGAAGAAGTAAATGGTGTGAAAGTGAATTTCCCAATCATTGCTGATTCAGACCGTAACGTTGCTACGTTATATGATATGATTCACCCAAATGCTTCTGAAAAAGCGACAGTTCGTTCGGTATTTATCATTGGGCCAGATAAAAAAATCAAGTTGACATTGACGTATCCTGCTTCTACAGGACGTAATTTCCAAGAATTGTTAAGAGTAATCGACTCGCTACAATTAACGGCTAATTACCAAGTAGCTACTCCAGCAGACTGGAAAGATGGTGAAGATGTTATCATTACACCAGCAGTAAAAACTGAAGATGCAGCGGCAAAATTCCCTAAAGGTTTTACGATTGTTAAGCCATATTTGAGAACAACGCCTCAGCCAAACAAATAATCGTTCAATGATTTTTTAAATCATTGCATAGAAAAGGCAAGAAGATGAAATATCTTTCTTGCCTTTTTGTATTTTTGTAATATGAATTCTTTAAAACTACTCAAAAAGCGCTTCCGATTACTCCCTCGATTTGTCAGGATTGTACTTATTTCTATCCTATTGCTCTTTTTGTCTTTTGTTATCTATATCAATCTTCGCCCAAACCCTAACGAATGGACGAAAGTCTCTAAATTAGGGATTACAGTGCCTTTACGTTACAAAATTCATGGTATCGATGTGTCACATCATAATGGCGTGGTGAATTGGAAGGAAGTAAAGAAAATGAAATTCTCGGATGAGAATTTAAAACTTGGTTTCTGTTTTCTAAAAGCTACGGAAGGAATGAGCCATGCCGACCGTCAGTTTGAAAGAAACTGGGAACAAGTAAAAAAGAGTGGTTTAAAAAGAGGAGCTTATCATTTTTTTATTACTTGGCGTGAGCCCGTTGGTCAGGCGAAAAATTTTATTAATTCTGTAGATTTAGAGGAGGGAGATTTAGCTCCTGTGTTAGATATTGAACAAAACTCTTTGAAGCCCGACAAGCAAATTATTAGTGAGATTCAAACTTGGTTAGATATTGTAGAAAATCATTATCACAAAAAACCGATTATTTATACTAACCCCAACTTTTACAAGAAGTTTATCAAAGGAAATTTTGATGAATATCCGCTTTGGATTGCTGATTATTCAAGGGAAATATTAAAAGGGTATAATTCAAATTTATGGTTTTGGCAACACAATCAGCGTGGTTGGTGCGAGGGTGTAAAAGGTACGGTTGACTTTAACGTGTTTCTAGGTAATCGCGAAGATTTAGAAGCCTTGTGTTTATGATAGTTTATTTATGATACTGATTTTAGGATTGAGATTATTAGTGGGAAACAGAATCATATCCGATCCCGTAGTGGTAGCCACAATAATCCAATAAATCCTAATTCAGACAAATTTAAGGTTATTAGATAGTTCTTACCTCATGGCATTATTTACAGGCTGACTATCTACAAACTGCTCAAATTTTATAATCTTTCCTTCTTTCAGTTTCCAGATATGAGCAACCCTCGCTTCAAAATATTTACCTGTTATTTTGTATGTACCAGTATAGGTACCGTAGGCTACTACTTTATCATCACTAGCAACATAGTCTTCGGGAGTGAACTTATAATTTATCCATTCGCCTCCTAATCGGCTAAAAACATTCTTAGTAACACTTTCTAAACCGATATAAGTGCCTGCATAAGGAAATCCCTTGGCTTCTGTCCAAGATATATCTTCAGCTACGTATTTGGCTAAATTTTTTCCGTTTTCTTCCGACGTTTTTCCTTCGTAAGTGCTTTTAATAATCTCAAGATTTGTCATTTCCTTCTTTTTTAAAGAGCAACTTGACAATGCCAGAAACATTGCCAAGTTGAATGTGATTAATTTTACCATTTCATTTCTCCAGTGTTCACTTTTGCTCCTATTTGCAAAGCAATGTCAAAAGTAAGAGTTGGATATTTTTCTTTGAGGGCTTTAATTAAATCTTCCGAAGTTTTGTTTGTTTTCAAAGCCTCTTCATAAAACTGGATATAACTTTTGGTGTGATTTACTGCTGAAATATCAAATGGAGAATTAGCATTTGCATGTGCAGGAATCACTATTGTTGGTTTTAAAGCTTCAATTTTATCTAAAACATTTATCCAGTTTTTGCGAGCGTCTGTTGTTTGGGCATCTGCCATCCAAAGATTAAAAGTCGTTCCAAAAACATTGATACCTCCTACAACTGCCTTAATGGACGGAATCCAGACGAAAGTTTTTGAAGGAAATTCTTCTAAACCTACAATTTCTAATTTTTGACCCTCCAGTTCAATACTATTTCCTTTTAAAACTTGCGGTAAAACAACATTTGATGTAATGGCTTTGCCTAATCTTCCGCCCCAAATGTCTAATTTTTTCTGTGCTGTAGCCTTGATAGATTCAACGGTTGCTGGCGAAGCATAAGCAGTAACATCAGGAAAATATTTTTTGAAAACTTCCAAGCCAAAATAAAAATCAGGGTCGGTGTGCGAAACATAAATAGTCGTTAGTTTTTTACCTGATTTTTTGATTTCCTGTGCTACCTTTTCGGCATCTGCTAAGGTAAATTGTGCATCAATTAATACGGCATCCGTTTTTCCTGATACAATTACTGATGCTACCCCAAAACTGTTTTCTGAGGCATTATAAACCTCAAGTTTAAAATTGCTTGTTTCAATCGTTTTGAAACTTTGTGCTTGTCCGTCCATTTTGAATAAAATTAAGATTGTTAATAATATTGTTGAAATAAGGTTTTTCATCTTTGCTGTTGTTTTAAATTGATGATGCAAAGATGGGAGCAAGCAAAGCACAAAAACTTTAAAGTAGTTTAATAAAGGAGGGAGACAAGCTATTTTTTTAAAGAAATTTTCTTTCGGATATTGCTCAAAAAGACATTAGTAATGCCCAAATAGGCAGCAATTTGCAGATTAGAAAGGCGTTGGATAAGTTGTGGGTATTTTTCAGAAAATTCCAGATAACGTATTTCAGCAGTTTTGCTCAGATTATCTATCATCCTTCTTTGAAGGGCAACATGCGTTTTTTGAGTCATTACCCTAAATAATTTTTCTATTTTGGGTAAATTGACATAAGCAAATTCTTTATCTTTTTTTGAAATTAGCAGTACTTCGCTATCTTCGATAGCTTCTATAAAAAGTTGTGATGGTTTATCATTCGTAAAACTATCAATATCGGTAATCCACCAATTCTCAAAGGCGAAATAGAGTATTTGTTCAACTCCGTCTTGGTCAATATGATATACGCGAAAAAGCCCTTTGACAACGAAGCCTTCAAACTTGCAAACTTCGTCTTTCCTCAATAAAAAACTTTTTTTCTTAATGCTTTTGTATTGAAACAAATTGCAGAATTCTTCCATTTCATCATCTTCAAGAGAGATATGTTTGGATATATTTTGTTCGAGGAGATTTTTCATCTTGAGAGTCTATTATGATGCTGTATAAATTTGTTGCAACTTAAAAACTATCAAGAATAGTCTTCGCATAATTTTTGGCTTGGTTCAAATGGGCGAATTCTTTCATTTGTTGATGATTACCAATGACCTGCTTGGTTGCCAGAAGTGTTTCAAGCTTTACTAAAAGGTCGTCTTCAATAGCTTCGTCAATAATTAAACCCAATTGTTTTTCAGCCGTAATTTTGCCCATTAAGCCGTAGTTATAAGTAATTAAAGGCTTCTGAGCACTAGCAGCTCTTACCATAATGGCACTCATTCCAATATGTTTTTGGTAGAGAGCCAATACATAATCTGCTACTTCAAAAAAAGATTGAATATTTTCATCTGCCACAAAATCGTTGTGAGTCACCACTTGTACCGTTTTTTTTTGGACTAGTTTGGCAAGCTTTTCTTCAAAAACCAATTTCTCATTTATATTCCAAGGACCAACAACCAATAAACAAACGTCTTTGGCTTTTTCATCCGAAAGCTGGGTTAGGGTATCCATTACCTTCGCTATGCCTTTTCTATCATCTAAATGGCCAAAAATCAAGAATACCGTTTTTTCAGGAGAGATTCCTAATTCATTTTTTAAGGTAATTGCAGGTTGGATACTTGGATAAATCTGGACAGGGTCTGGCAAAAATTTCACTTTATACGTTTGCCAATTGTTTTGAATAAATTCAACCGCAAAAGGGTCTAGACAAAATAACGTATTTAAAAACTTACGATGAGTAATCCCTCTTAATAGTAAATATTTACGCCAATAATTAATTTTTTCTTTGATAGAATAGGCTGGGTAATTAACCAATGTTGGGCGAAAGAATATCCCTGAAATTGGACAAGGAGGAGTTGGTTCTGTAAAACAAGCTAGTTGAAAATGGTCAAAATACATCATAAAGATAGACTTAGCTTGTAGTGCTTTAGCGTACTCAGAACAAATAGCCCATTCCAATTTGGCTCGTTTGATAACATTACTTTTAGCCTCTTGCCAATTGTTAAAAGTCTCCTTAGAAGTACTCATCCACTTGATATTATCGGATGTAGTATTTTGAATGATTGTCGGATGTTTTTCAAAAAAATCTGGATTCACCAAAACCGCTAACTGAAAATCATATTGCTCGGTCAAAAAATGTAAAAGCAAATGATATAAATAGCCTGGATGATGCCCGCTAGCATCAGGTTCAAAGATTAAAACAGTTTTTTGAAAACTCATAAGTTAATAAGTAAGTATTACAAAATGCTTTTGTAAACATTTAGTGTTTGGGTCGCGGTTTTTTCTGCCGAGAAGTTTTGTTGACGATTAAAGCCTTTTTCAATCAAGCTTTTTCTAAGAAATTTATCTTCGATGATTTGTGTGATTTTATCGGCAATATCTTCTTTGTCATTAGGATTGAAGTATAAAGCGGCATCTTGAGCCACCTCAGGAAAGCATGATGTATTACTTAATACTACTGGACAACCACAGGCAAAAGCTTCAAGAATTGGTATTCCAAAACCTTCGTATAAAGAGGGATATACAAAAGCTATGGCATTTTGGTACAAGTAAAATAAGGTATCGTCGCTCTGAAAATGAAAATGCTTTACTTGTGTTTGTAAATTTAAGCTATCAATTAATTCATGCTCTGTTTTGTTAAAATCACCTCCGCCTGCACAAAGTAACTGTATATCGGGATATTGATGTAATACAGAAGCAATAGATGTTACAAAGCCAGTAAAATTTTTATAATCGTTGCGTGCACCTACGTAAAGCAAGTATTTCTCAGGTGTTTTTACTTGAAAACCAACTGGTAATTGATGATTTCTGAAAGAAGAAGAATGGTAAATTACCTCAATTTTTTCGGGTTTTATTTGGTAAAACTCTAATAAATCCGCTTTAGTATTTTCAGAAATAGCGATAATTTTTGCGGCCTTGTTCAGTAGTTCTTGTTTTTGAGCATGACTAGCATTATCGATATGATTCAAATTAAAACGCTCTTTAATACAGTCGTGATAGGTAAGCACAAAAGGCTTCTTCTTGAGATGATTTAAGTAATAATTATGAAAAAAAGTAGGATGAAAAACGTCAAATTGACCTTTTTGTAGTTGAACAATACTATTCAAACGGTTTGTTCTCGACACTAGCATATTGGTTGGCATAAAACCAAAAATATGCCTAAATTCATTTGGACGACGAACAGAACTATTTTTTAAATATTCATTGTTTGAAAAGGGTAAGGATAGTTTTACACCAACACCCATGTCTACTAGCGACTCCATCAAATCATGAAAATAGCGCGCCACCCCTCCATATCTTTGTCCCGTAAATGCCTGATGATCGTATAGTATTTTCATATTTATTTAGTAGTGATTGAGTGAGTTGTGATTGAGTGAATTTTGAGTAGCATTACTTCTCAAATCACAAACAGAACTCATCTCAACCAATTCTCATTTCTCAAATCTTGTAGCTCAAAACTATTTGCTAAAAGCTATCTACTCTGCTCAAATCTAATAGCTCACTACTCAAAGCTGTTTGCTCAAAGCTGACTCATCAAAGCCTCAATTTCATCGGCTTCAATCGGAATATTTGCCATTAAATCAATGTTGCCATCTTCAGTAATCAGGATATTGTTTTCTAAACGAATACCCAATCCTTCTTCACGGATATAAATACCAGGCTCTATTGTAAAGACCATTCCAGCTTCAAAACGACGATATTTGTTCCAAACATCATGAACATCAAGTCCTAAATGATGCGAAACACCGTGCATGAAATACTTTTTGAATAGTGGTGATTCAGGATTTTGTTTCTCTACGTCTTCGCGCGTAAACAAACCTAAACCAATTAGCTCTTCTTCGATAAATTTCTCAACAGCTTGCTGATATTCATCCCATAAATTGCCTACTACCAAAATAGATTTTGCATATTTAAAAGCCCTTAACACAGCATCATATACTTGACGTTGGCGAGGCGTAAATTTACCATTTACAGGAATCGTTCTTGTTAAATCAGCATTATAATTTCCGTACTCAGCCGCTACATCCAATAGAATAACATCACCATCAAGACATGGGCGACTGTTTTCAATATAATGCAATACACAAGCATTAGCCCCCGAAGCAATAATAGGCTGATAAGCAAAACCTTTGGAACGATTTCTCACGAATTCGTGCAACAGTTCTGCTTCAATTTCATATTCAGTAACATTGGGCTTTACAAAATTTAGGAGTCTTCTGAATCCTAATTCTGTAATACGCATGGCTTCGCTCAACTGTTCAATTTCAATGGGATTTTTAATGACCCTTAATTGGTGCATCAGCGGAGCAAGTCGTTCAAATTTATGCAAAGGAAAATGCTCTTTAGCCCAAAGGATAAACTTTGCATCACGTGTTTGTACTACTGAATGGTTACGAATATGTTCGTTTGAATTCAGATAGAGATGTTCAGCTTCAAAAACCAAGGTTGTTAAAACAGCATCAAATTGGCTCATCCAATAAATGCTTTTTATGCCCGAAACCTCTTGTGCATGCTCTTTGGTATATTTATAACCTTCCCAGATGGCAATCAATTCAGAAGTTTCCCTCAAGAATAATATTTCTTTATGAGCAGGATTTGGGCTATCTGGAAACAATAAAAGGATAGTTTCTTCTTGATCAATCCCAGAAAGGTAGAACAAATCAGAGTTTTGTTGAAATCCCATCGTTCCGTCTGCATTGGTAGGCATTGGGTCGTTGGAATTTAAAATAGCTATAGATTTAGGTTTTAAAAGTTGCGCTAAGCGTTGACGATTTTCAATGAAAAGCGAGTTGTTGATGGGTAAGTATTTCATATAAAAAGAGTGTTATTTCTGGCACAGGTAAATGATTTCATCTTTAGGCAAAGCAAAACGTTTGATTTGGTCTGGTGGCATATTAATACCGAATTTATCTTCGGTTACTTTCCAGCCACCTTGTTCCAAACGTTTGTTATAATCTCTTCCGTAAATTCTGAAATGGTCGTCTTGCTTAAACAAACGTTCACGTTCTTTAGGGTCAGTAATTGTTTTGTCTTCAAAGGTAGTGGCTAAGCTCCAATCTTGTGGAGATTGCATGATTGCCCACCCCGTAGGTTTTAATACTCTTCTCATCTCACGCATACATTGAATATCATCATTTACATGTTCAAGTACGTGATTACAGAATACTACATCAAAAGTATTATCTTCAAATGGAATATGGTGTAAATCCATTTTTACTTTTGCTAATGGCGATTCAATATCAGCAGTGATATAGTCCAGATTTTTCATTTTCTCAAAACGATCGATGAAACAATACTCTGGGGCAACGTGTAATACCTTTAATTTATTAGTAAAGAAATTAGTCTTTTGCTGTAAATACATATACATCAAACGGTGGCGTTCTAAAGCCAGACAGTTCGGGCATAAAGCATTGTCTCGAGGTTCTAAACGCCCATAGGGTACAAATTTTGAGAATTTTGATCTACAAACTGGACAGGTTACTCTAGTGCCTCTTAAAAAGATAGCGTAGATTTTCATCACTAAGTGAGAAACTAATTGCAGGTATTTACGTGGAATGTTTCTGAGTGTCCAGCTAATAATTGATTTCATAATTAATCTTAAAACGGTTTATAACGCTCGTTTTGAATGAATATATGTGATAAAATAAAAAAAGGAATGATTGTTCACACAAAGGTAAAAAATCATTCCCAATTTCTAATTAACAAAAGCTAAGAAGCATTGAATACTATATTTCTCTAATCCAAATATTGCGGAAACTTACTAAGTTACCGTGGTCTTGTAAAGAAATAGGGCCTTTTTCATGAACAGGATTCGTTGGCTGTCCAATATAATTTGTAGCACCTTGGATTTTAGTATGGTTTTGTACAATTACTCCGTTGTGAATAACTGTTACATACGCAGGCGTTTCGATACCACCATTAGCTGTAAAGCGAGGAGCTGTATAGATAATGTCATATACATTCCAGTCACCCATTTTAGAAGTAGCATTAACTAGCGGAGGAGTTTGTTTGTAAATAGAACCTGCTTGACCATTTCTGTAAGTACGGTTTTGATACGAGTTCAACACCTGTACTTCATAAATACCATTCAGAAAAACCCCGCTATTACCTTTTTGTTGACCCTTCAAGGTTTCAGGTTCGATAGGTGAACGCCATTCGATGTGTAATTGGCAATCTCCAAAGTGTTTTTTTGTTGAAATACCACCCGTCCCTTTTGCAACTGTCAGAATACCATCTTTTACATCCCATTTAGCCGCTGAACCGTCTTTCGCTGATTCCCAACTATCTAAATTTTTTCCATCAAATAAAACTATCGCATCAGATGGAACAGCTCCGGGCGTAACTACTCTTACTTCTGGATCCCAGAACTCGGTAGCTTCTGGTTTATCTGGATTTTTTTGAGTAAAACGGAAATCTTGTGCATTGGCAGAATTCATTGAATAAGCAGCCAAACTAAGGCTTAAACCCAAAATAAATTTCTTGTTGATCGTCATTGAATTATAGTTTATGTTTATTTTAATTTTAATTTGCGTAAAATAAGGTATTTTGGCTATGCTAGCATAAATTTTGAGTAATATTTACTCAATAATGCAATATTCAAGAATATCTTGCGAATTAATACTTTATTTATGAAAATTACTCAAAGAAATTGGATAAAATTAGCTTTTCTGTGTGGATTTATGCTTATTATGAATGTAGCTAGTGCAGAAAAAGCTAAACAAACAGGGCTAGACTTGAATGTTATCTTAAAAGATAAAAAAATTCAACTTGTTAAAACCCAATTGCTTAAAGGCTGGACAATGCGTGCTAACGGAAGTAATTTCTATATTGAAAGAAATAATGATATTTTTTTGCCACAAACTGCCCTGAAAAGTATTGATACCAGAGCCAGCGTTGTGACAAAAACAGTTGGCAAGAAGAAAGTGTTGATGATGAAAACAAAGGCTTATTTTATGATGACTGTTGAAAAAAAACTTCCTTCCGACAAAGTGGCCATTCTAAGAAATAGCACAAAGGGAGTATATCAGACAGATAATTATACAATAATTTTGTGGCAAGAGCATGGCTTTACTTATTCAAAAAATACAATTCCTGATAACTTAAAAGATGAATTTCAAACAATTGAAACCTTAATAGGTAGCAGTTGGCAATAATTTCCGATTTAAAAAAAAACCAATATGAAACCTGATATTCCTAAAAAAGCACCCGGTCAAAAATTAGTGAAAAGAATGCCCTTGCGCACTAAGTTTATTTTGTGTGCTATTATTGGCTTACTTCTTTTTAGTTTTGGAATCTCTGTGGTAGGAACTGCTTCAACCATCAGAGCAGAACCTAATGTTGTTTTTTTTAGATGGTTTATTTGGGGATTGTATGGCTTAATCATTACAAGCATAGGATTGGTCTTTCTAGGGCAAGCTATCCGTTTCAGAGTATTAATGGATATGAACAAGCGTTTTAGTCGCCAAGAGAAAGAGATGACCAAACAAATTAAGAAGTTGAATCATCTTGGAGAAGTATTGCGTGGCAAAGAAGATAAAAAAACTAAAAACAATAAAGAGGATAAAAAGGAATAAAAAAAGAAAACCCCGTCAGTATTGACGAGGTTTAGATCTCTTAGAAGAAATTGTACAAATTACTTCGCAGCCTTCGCAGCAAACTCAGCTTTGATTGCCTCAATATCTACCAATTTAATTTCTGGAGTTTGAGTCAAATGCTTAATTGCATTGATTTTGTTAGTGGCTATAGCCTTGTTTCTTCTGTCTTTTCTTTTTAGTCTTGTAACAGCCATTGCGAACAGAGTTTTAAATTGAGGTGCAAAATTAGGAAGAATATATTTTTTAAACAAACATATAGGCAATTAATATGATTTTAGCTGTGAGCTTTGAGCAATGAGATGTAAGCTTAAAGCAAAAGTCTAGATTTTCGAGACTAAAATTCTACTATTTGTTTTAATTGCTAACATCTTAAGTCTAAAATCTAGTGTCTAGGGTCCAAAAATCTAAAATCTAGTGTCTAGCATCTAAAGTCCTAAAGTCTTCTAGTCATTCATCCCAAGAAGTCCAAGAAGAAATAAAACCCACGAAGTTTCCAAATACTTCGTGGGTTTTGTAATTTTGCAGTTCAAGACAATCCTGTCAATTTTCACGTTCTTGGGTTTATAACCCAAATTTTATTCCATGAAACCAAGTTTAGTAAAAGGTACGCGAGATTTTGGACCAGAGAAAATGGTTCGACGTAATTATATTTTTGATACCATTAAAGCCGTTTTTCAACAATTTGGTTTTCAGCCTATCGAAACGCCCGCTATGGAAAATCTTTCTTCATTAATGGGAAAGTATGGTGAGGAAGGAGACCAATTATTATTTAAAATATTAAATTCAGGAAATTTTTCTGAAAAAATTACACAAAAAGAATTAGATGAAGGCGCTAAGAAATTGACATTGAAGATTTCTGAAAAAGGCCTAAAATATGATTTAACAGTTCCTTTTGCACGTTTTGTAGTGATGAATCGTAACGAATTGGCTATGCCATTCAAACGTTATCAGATTCAACCCGTTTGGCGAGGTGACCGTCCGCAAAGAGGTCGCTACCGTGAATTTTATCAGTGCGATGCAGATGTAGTAGGGACTGATTCCTTGGTTTGTGAAGCCGAAATCGTTTTAATGATTCATCAGGTATTCAAAAGCCTCGGAATCAATTTTTCCTTAAAAATCAATAACCGTAAAGTACTTACTGGCCTTTCGGAAGCTATTGGTGCAGCAGGGCAGGAAGGAGCTTTAGCAGTTGCAATTGATAAATTAGATAAAATAGGCAAAGAAAAAGTTTTAGAAGAATTAGCCGAAAAAGGTTTTAGTGAAGATGCTTTAGCCAAACTAGACCCAGTTTTTGAAATATCGGGGACAAATCAAGAGAAATTTGTTAAGCTTTCAGAACTACTCCAATATTCTGAAACGGGTAAAAAAGGAATAGAAGAATTACGGGCTGTATGGGATTTGTTAAAATCTTTTGGGCAATCTGAAAAAAATATTGAACTAGATATTACCCTTGCCCGTGGACTATCCTATTATACAGGAGCAATTTTTGAAGTAAAAGCATTAGATGTACAAATGGGTTCTATCTCAGGTGGAGGTCGCTATGATAACCTAACAGGAACTTTTGGTGTAGATGGTCTGTCAGGCGTTGGAATTTCTTTTGGCGTAGATAGAATTTACGATGTATTAGAAGAATTGAACTTATTCCCTGACAATAATTCAGTCACCACTAAATTATTATTGTGCCATTTCGGGGCAAATGAATTAAACTATGCTTTGCCATTATTACAAAAAGCTAGACTAGCAGGTATTAATGCAGAGGTTTATCCAGATATTAGTAAAATCAAAAAGCAGTTAGATTATGCCGATAAAAAGCGAATCTCATATGTTTGTATCATTGGTTCAGAGGAGATGGAAACAGGGAAATTGACACTGAAAAATATGATTACAGGCGAGCAAGAAAAACTCACTTTTGAAGAGATAATCACCAAATTACAGTAAGTTTTAAAACGGCATTGATGAATCTAATATTTGTCAATGCCGTTTTTCGTTTAGTTCTACTATCATTTATTCCTTAATATTTTTACTTTTGGAATTATTAAACCAAATCATACAAAAACACTCTACAATGAAAAAAATATTTGTAAGCCTCGTTCTTACATTCCTCGTTTTTAGTTCTTTTGCCCAAAACTCATCTGGCGAATTAGACCCCATTCAGAAATTTATTGAAGTTAATGTTCAAATTCCTTTTCAGGCAAGGTTAGCTGACACACAAGGAATCGTGGCTGTTCGTATTACAATGGGTAACGATAATTTGCCTAAAAAATATGAAATAGTTCAGAATCTAACAGAAGATTGCAATGCAGAAGCCTTAAGAGTGATAAAGTTGATTCATCCTAAATACCTTTTGGACAGACTAGGAGCGAAGAAGGTCATGATTCTGCAAGTACCTTTTATCAATGAATACCCTCTTTTATTTGAAAAAGGATACTTCATTGAGTATTTTGACAGAGCAAAAAAGCCATACTGGGGTAATGAACCTGCCTTTGCAAGAAGATACTTGGTTGATACGCTCTCTGGAATAATCACTGGGAAGGCTGAATGTTTTAAGTTTGATGGTAAAAATCTAACACTTGTTGATGTTGCTCCGCTTAAAATAGACAGCACAGAAAGATATTCGCCTGAATTGTTTGAGAAAGCTACTGACACACTAAAGATTTACAAAAGGAATGCCTTAAGTAATGTGAGTTTTCCAACAATCAATCAGGCTATTTATCAAAATGGTAGGATAGCATACAGAACTTTTAATGAAAGAAGTTATGCTTATTATACCAATGGCAGTATTGCTACTTTTAGTAAAAAAGTTGAAGATGAAAACAGTCAGGTGACAGAAACGATGAAATGGTTCGCTAATGGGCTATTGGCTTCTATGAGTATTAGAACAGAGAATGAAAAAGGACTTACTGAGCGTTTTATAGCTGTTTGGGATACGCTGGGAAATCAGTTAGTGAAAAATGGAATAGGCAATTGTCAATTTTATGAAAAAGACGGTAATGATTTGTTTATTCATGCTGGATTAATCCAAGATGGATTCAAAGAAGGGAAGTGGATAGGTAATAGGAGAGGGGAAGTGGTTTATGAGGAGAATTATGAAAAAGGGAAATGTATCAAGGGTTTTTCCTTTGCCAACGGACAAACATTTGAGTATGCAGACCCTCAAATAAATGCTGAATTTATCGGAGGTATTCCTAGTTTTACAAAACATATTCAAAAGAATTTAAAATATCCAGCGGCTGCTCAAAGAGCGAATGTACAAGGCAAAGTGTATGTACAATTTACGGTTTGCACCGATGGTACATTGTGTGACTACAATGTGTTAAAAAGCGTTGGTTTTGGCTGTGATGAAGAGGCTATCAGAGTTATTCAGCTTTCAAACGGTAAGTGGGCACCGGGAAAAATAAGGGGGAAAATCACCAAAACTAAGTTTGTTTTACCTATTAATTATTTGATTGCCAATTGATTGTGTTTTGATATTAATGCCTTTTTTCTATAATGAAACTTTTATTTTATAAGGATATTACTATTTTTGGGAGATTGCTCTAACAACTCAATACAAACACACTTAAAATGAAAACAACGCTAACAAGCATTATTTTTGCCCTCTTCTTTTTTACTTCATTTGCACAAAATACATCAGAGGAAATTGACCCAATTCAACAATTTATTGAAGCCACAGTTCAGATTCCTTTTCTAGCACAATTCGATAATGTACAGGGGGATGTAGAGGTTCGTATTGCTATGGGAGACAACAATTTTCCCGCAAAATATGAAATAGTGAAAAGTTTAAGGAGTGACTGTGATACAGAGGCATTAAGAGTGGTGAAGTTGATTAATCCTAAATACCTTTTAGATAAATTAGGAGCTAAAAAAGCTATTGTTTTACAAGTGCCTTTTATTAATTCGCCCCATTTATCTTTCGTTAAAAACTATATTGTAGAATATTTTAATCAAGAAAAGAAGCCTGTTTCAAGAAGTGAAAAACCTAAATATGCTAGGAGATATATGGTAGATACTCTCTCTGGAAAAATCAATGGATATGTTGAAAATTTTATATACAAAGATGTAAATCCTGAATTAATTGAAATAGTAAAACTTTACATAGACACATGTGATAGCCATTGTTCTGAATTATTGGTGTCTTCAACAGATTTAATGAAGATTTATAGAAGAGATACATACTCTGATTTTATTTATCCATCAGTTACCCAAGCTTTTTATCAAAACGGAAGACTTGCGGACAAAAACCTCAATGACAGAATATATAGATATTATCCAAGTGGGAGTATTGCGAGTGTTAGTAGTAGAATAAAAGAAGACAAAAATGAAGGTATAAAAACAATAAAATGGTATGCTAACGGATTAATGGCTTCTATTTCAATTAATATTCAAGATAAAACTGAAACTTATGAGGGATTTATTTCGGTTTGGGATTCATTAGGGAAACAAACGGTTAAAGATGGAGAAGGTTTCTACGAATACTCGAAAAGAGATAAAAATGGATTGATTCATTATTCTGGTTCGATTAAAGGAGGTTTTAAACACGGTAAATGGAAAGGGCGAAATTCATTAGGCGAAATTTTATTTGAAGAGAATTATCAAGATGGGGAATGTTTGAATGGTTTTTCTTTGGTAGAAGGAAATAAATATGAGTACACGAATCCAATCGAGAAGGCCGAATATAGTGGCGGTACTACGGGTTTTATTCGACATTTACAGTTGAATCTGAAATATCCAGGCAGTGCTCAACGGAATAATGTACAAGGCAAAGTTTATGTTCAATTTACTGTTTGTACAGATGGAACCTTGTGTGACTATAATGTATTAAAAGGCATTGGTTTTGGTTGTGATCAAGAGGCCGTGAGAATTATTCGACTTATGAATGGGAAATGGCTTTCAGGGAAAGTAAGAGGTAAAGAAGCTAACACACAGATTATTTTACCATTCAACTTTAAATTGGCTGAATGAAAATTATTTACTATTTAACGATAAAATAATTAATTCTTTTCTCTAATTATATTCTAGCGCGGGGGTAATTCTCCAAAATAAAAACCCACATGTAATGCTTGAATCAAATACATGTGGGTTTATCATAGTCGATTTCAACAACCTATCTCCAAGCCTTATAAGCATTAATCAACGCATTGGTTGAAGAATCGTGTGAAGTGATAGTCTCTTCACTTGTAAGCTCAGGTAAAATTTTGTTAGCCAACTGCTTGCCTAATTCTACACCCCACTGGTCAAAGCTATAAATATTCCAGATTACCCCTTGTACAAAGATTTTGTGTTCGTACATGGCTACTAAACTCCCCAAAGTACGTGGTGTCAGTTGTTTGAACAAAATAGAGTTTGTCGGGCGATTTCCTTTGAATACTTTGAAGGGTGCTAATTCAGCAATTTCTTCGTCAGATTTCCCTGCTTTCTTAAATTCAGCAACTACTTCATCTAATGTTTTACCATTCATCAAAGCTTCTGTTTGTGCAAAGAAGTTTGATAATAACAATGTATGATGATTACCAATTGGGTTATGAGAAACAGCTGGTGCTAAAAAGTCGCAAGGAACTAATTTTGTGCCTTGGTGAATCAATTGATAAAAAGCATGTTGACCATTCGTGCCTGGTTCTCCCCAAATGATTGGACCTGTTTGATATGAAACCTCCTTACCATCACGCCCCACATATTTCCCATTCGATTCCATATCTCCCTGTTGGAAATAAGCCGCAAAACGGTGCATGTATTGGTCATAAGGAAGGATTGCTTGGGTATCTGCTCCGAAGAAATTATTATACCAAATTCCCAATAAAGCTAAAATTACTGGAATGTTTTCACTGAAATCTGCTGTACGGAAGTGCTTGTCCATGGCATGAGCACCCTCTAATAATTCAACGAAGTTTTCAAATCCAATTGATAAAACGATTGATAAGCCAATAGCCGACCATAGGGAGTAACGTCCACCAACCCAATCCCAGAAACCAAACATATTATCAGCATCAATACCAAATTCTACTACTGATTTTTCGTTGGTAGAAATGGCCACAAAGTGTTTTGCTACATCTTCAATCGAACCACCATTTTCCAAGAACCAGTTACGTGCCGAATGAGCATTAGCCATGGTTTCTTGCGTAGTAAATGTCTTAGACGCAATCAAGAAAAGGGTAGTAGCTGGATTTACTTTTTTCAACACTTCGGCGATATGCGTACCGTCAACGTTAGAAACAAAGTGTAAATTCAAATGATTTTTATAAGGCTTCAAGGCTTCTGTAACCATTACTGGGCCTAAATCCGAACCCCCAATACCAATATTCACCACGTCTGTAATGGCTTCGTCTGAATATCCTTTCCAAGCACCAGAAATTACTTTTTCAGAAAAACCTTTCATCTTCTCTAAAACAGCATTTACATCAGGCATGATTTCCTTTCCATCTACACCAATGGGAGCATTAGAACGGTTTCTTAGGGCAACGTGCAATACAGCACGCTTTTCAGTTTGGTTAATCATATCGCCTGTAAACATTCTTTCGATGGCATCGTCCAATTCACATTCATTGGCCAAAGCCACTAAGATAGCTTTTGTTTTTTCGTTGAGTATGTTTTTAGAATAATCCACAAGAATGTCTTCAAAACGAATTGAGAATTTATCAAAACGTTCGGCATCATTTGCGAAGAGTTCTTTTATAGAAGTAGTATCAATTTCAGATTTGTGCTTTGTCAGTAAAGAAAAAGCATGAGTTTGGTCGAAAGGAACAGATTTTAACATAATTGCTTTTGTTATTTTTAAGTAATAATTTCTGGTTATACTCACAAAAGTACAAAAGACTGCTGAATTAGTAGAGATAAAGCCTTTAGGATTTTGTTAAGAAGATAATTAATGTTAGCATAAAAATCAAATGACAGTACTTTATTGATAATGGTCGCTACATCTCTGAATTACATTCTCTAAATTGCCTTTTTGTTAAGCTTTAATTTTAATTATTAAATATTTGTAAATGTAATTTGCTGTTAATCAATCTGTTGTTAAGATGTTTAAGAAAAGAGTTAAGTCTTTATTCAAAAAAAGACGAAATACTTCGCCGAAAATTCTCTAACTTTGTATCCCGTAACTAAGGGTTGCGGAACTCCATTCTTCCTCTGTACAATTTTTGTGCACATCCTCTTAGAAAAATTCAAACTTCAATTTTATTACAATGTCAGGTAAAGGGCAACCTAAAACCGCAAAATATATTTTCGTTACGGGCGGTGTAACTTCATCTTTAGGAAAAGGAATTATTGCTTCATCATTAGCTAAATTATTACAGGCTAGAGGGCTATCAGTAACTATCCAAAAATTGGATCCATATATCAATATTGATCCGGGAACGTTAAACCCTTATGAGCATGGTGAGTGTTATGTAACCAACGACGGAGCGGAAACGGATCTTGATTTGGGTCATTATGAGCGTTTTTTGGGCGTGCCTACTTCACAGGGGAATAACATTACCACAGGTAGGGTTTATTTTAATGTAATTACAAAAGAACGTCGTGGTGATTATTTAGGAAAAACTGTTCAAGTAGTTCCGCATATCACTGACGAAATCAAACAAAATATTCTTTTGTTGGGTGCTACGGGACAATATGATATTGTCATTACTGAATTAGGAGGCTGTGTGGGTGATATCGAATCTCTACCATTTATCGAGGCTGCTCGTCAGTTAAAATGGGATTTAGGAGAGAAAAATACGCTTTTTATTCACCTTACCTTAGTGCCTTATATCGCTGCTGCGGGTGAATTGAAAACTAAGCCGACACAACACTCAGTACGTGCTTTGTCTGAATATGGAATCCAGCCAGATATTATTGTTTGTCGTACAGAACATCCAATTCCACAGGAAATGCGTCGTAAAATCGCTCTTTTCTGTAATGTTTCGCCAAATGATGTAATCGAAGCGATGGATGCAGAAACGATTTATGATGTGCCTTTGTTGATGCGTAAAGAGAAACTAGATCAACGTGCTTTATATAAATTAGATATTTATAATGACAAAGACGCTGACTTAGAACAATGGAAGAATTTCTTAGGCAAACTTAAAAACCCAACGGAACAAGTTACCATCGGTTTGGTGGGTAAATATGTTGAACTGAAAGACTCTTATAAATCTATTTCAGAAGGATTGATTCATGCTGGAGCCGTAAATGAAACGAAGGTAAATGTAATTTGGATTTCTTCTGAAAACTTAGTGGAAGGTGATTATCGCAAGAAACTAGAAAGCCTTGATGGTATTTTAGTAGCCCCAGGCTTTGGCGAAAGAGGTATCGAAGGTAAAATCAATGCGGTAAGATATGCTCGTGAAAACAAAATTCCTTTCTTTGGTATTTGTTTAGGGATGCAATGTGCAGTAATTGAATATGCTAGAAATGTAGTTGGTCTAGAAGATGCTCACTCGTCTGAAATGAACAAAGAAACACCATACCCAGTAATTGATTTGATGGAAGAACAAAAATCTATTACGAACAAAGGTGGAACGATGCGTTTAGGTGCATACTCTTGTAAATTAGAAAAAGGTTCTTTAGCACATCATGTATATGGCAAATTGAACATTCAGGAGCGCCACCGCCACCGTTATGAATTCAATAATGCTTATTTAGAGCGCTTTAAAAATGCAGGAATGGTGCCAACAGGTATTAATCCAGATTCTGGTTTAGTGGAAATTGTTGAATTAAAAGACCACCCATTCTTTATCGGTGTGCAGTTTCACCCAGAGTACAAATCGAATGTAGCAAACCCTGCTCCATTATTTGTACACTTTGTAAAAGCTGCTTTGAAGAATGCTATTCCTTTGATGAAAGGAAGTTCTAAGTAACCTTTTATCATTTAAAATGATTTAATAAAAGATAAGTCGTAATTTTGCACCGCTAAAGTCAAAAGCTTTGGCGGTTTTATTTGATGCAAAGTTTTTAGATTTCGTTCAGGTTTTTAGGAAAATAAATACTTAGAGAATAAAACCGACAACAATAATAGATAACCGATGAGTGTATAACCGCACAAAACTCGAAAAAAAGACAAATTTACTAAAATAATGATGGACAAAAATCAAGTAACGGGGCTGTTGTTGATAATGGCGATGTTGCTGGGATACCAGTTTTTCCTAGCCCCTAAGGTTGAACCTGAAAAAGCACCTGAGAAAGCTAAAGTAGCCCAAACTGCCACTGTACATAAAGTTGCAACGGTGGATTCAGTTGCTTTAAAAGTTGCCGCTGGCGATTTCGCATCGGCTGCCATAGGTACTGCACAAGAACTTGTTTTAGAAAATAAAGACATTAAAGTAGTGTTCTCTACTTTAGGTGGTAAAGTAAAACAAGTATTATTAAAGAATTACGAGACTTACAATTCATTTGCTAGCCAGAAAAAAGAACCACTTGTAATTTTTGATGAGGCTTTTGACAAAGTAACTTTTGATCTTCCTACTACGAAAGGAAATGTTGATTTGAATAAATTGTACTTTACTACTGCTTCTAAAGGTGGAGTGGTTGCAGAAGGACAATCGCAAAAAGTTAGCTTTACTTTAAACTTAGCAAGCGGACAAAGTATAGAACAGACTTATACACTAGGCGGAGAAGGCTTTTTGTTAGACCAAGATGTGAAACTACAAGGGTTGGATGGTTTATTGAAAAACGAATCAGCTAAATTAAACTGGATTGAAAATGTTCGTCCAACCGAGAAAGATTTAACAGAAAACCGTAAAGCTACTGTCAATTACTTATTGAACGAAGATGAGGATTTTGACCAATTGGCAGAAACACCAACGGGTTCAAAAGAAGAATCGTTAGATAAGCCTTTGAAATGGGTTTCATTCAAGAAAAAATACTTCTTATCGGGCTTTATTACTAAAAATGCACCTATCCAAAAAGCACAGATTGTAGCTACTGCTAACGAAACAGATTCAGTTAATATCAAGACATTGAGAGCTAACATGGATTTGGATTTGGCAGACTTAAAATCAGGCAAAGGAAATTATCAATGGTATTTTGGTCCTAACGATTATAATATCATCAAAAATGTAGCACCGGGCTTCGGGAAAAACGTAAAATTGAGTTATGATATTTTCTTGCCAATTACACGTTATGTATTCGTTCCGCTTTTTAATGTGTTAGAAACAGTATTCAGTAATTACGGTTTGTTAATTATTGCGTTAGTATTAATCATCAAATTTGCGTTATTACCACTTACTTATAAGTCGTATGTAAGCATGGCTAAAATGAGAATTTTACAGCCAGAATTGAATGCTATCAAAGAGAAAGTAGGAGATGATGCAGCGGCACAACAGCAAGCACAAATGAAATTGTATGGCGAAGTAGGCGTAAGTCCGCTGAGTGGCTGTGTTCCTGTCTTAGCTACGATGCCAGTATTGATGGCGGTATTTATGTTGTTCCCCAACTTGATTAACTTGCGTCAGCAATCGTTCTTATGGGCAAATGACCTTTCTACTTTTGACTCTATCGCTACTCTACCGTTCAGTATTCCATTGTATGGTAACCACATCAGTTTGTTTACCTTATTGATGACGCTCTCAAGTATTGCTTATGGTTATTATAACAACCAAAATACGCCCGACCAAACAGGACAACCGATTGACATGAAGAAAATGGCTTATGTTACCCCAGTAATATTCATGTTCGTGATGAACTCGTTGCCTGCTGGTATGAGCTTCTATTATTTTGTTTCTAACTTAGTGACTATCGGTCAACAAATAGGTATTCGTAAGTTTGTAGATGAAGATAAAATCAAAGCAGTTTTAGAAGAAAATCGTAAGAAAATTGCAGCGGGTGGTGTGAAGAAATCTCGTTTCTCAGAATACATTTCTAAGCAAATGAAGGCTGTTGAAGAAACACAAAAAACTCAGCAAGCTGACCCTAAGAAAAAGAAGAAATAGGCATAGCCTTATTGTTGGGAACATAACTATAAATGAAATGTTTGCTTAAACATTAACATATATCAATTAAAAAAGCGGTTAGAAACTAGTTTTCCGACCGCTTTTTTGATGCTAAATCTGGAATTTATCATGGTTGAAATCCCCTTTGATAGAGTGATTTTTATCAAAATTGCATCGATAAAATACCTACTTAATACATTAATTCATCATTTACAGCCTTAGGATTAGTGCCATATTGATTATCAAAAGGTTCTCCTTCAGTAACCAATAGAACGAGTAACCATATTACTCCAGCAAAGGGGATCAATACAATTAAGAAATACCAGCCACTTTTACCAATATCGTGTAGTCTCCGTGATAATACGGCTAAACCTGGAATAAGGGTCGCTAGTGCATACAAACCATAAATTGGTCCATATCCTAATAATGGGCTTGCTGTACCCAAAACGTTATCAACAATAACGGCAACAAATGCAAATAGCATATTGAATAAAAAATAATACCAGTATTCACTTCTTCTGGCTCTGCCTCTAAATGTAGCGTAGTTTTGTAAAACTTGTAAATAATAATTCATTTGAATAGTATAGATTATGTGTTTTCTTTACTCATTTGGCTTTTCGATTACGCCCCGTTTTATGATGGTCTCTGGTCTCCATAGTTTATAATAAAATTTGGTAATACTAAATGGCGAGCAATTATAAATTTTTATACTGTTCTACTTCTTCTTTAGGATTTGTACCATATTCATTTTCACCTGCGTTGCCTTCTGAAACTAATAATACAAATAGCCATACTGCTCCTATAAATGGGATAAGTGCAATTAAACAGAACCATCCACTTTTTCCTACATCGTGAAGTCTTCTAACCAAGACCCCTAGACCAGGTGAAAATATACCCAATGAGTATAATAAAGTAATAGGGCCATAACCAATAAGTGGCATAGCGATACCAAAAATATGGTCTGCTATCAGCGCTATAAATGAAAAAAATAAGTTAACAAACATAAAATTCCAATATTCACTCCGTCTAGCTCTACCCGTGAAAACTGCATAATTTTGTATAACTTTTAAGTAGTAATTCATATAATTTATAGTTGATTGGTTACTCGTTAGTTTTTATCGTAGACGCTCGTCTCCACAGCATGAAAACTAAGAAAATGATAATTATATAAAATAAGCGTTAAAAATTCTACCGATGATAGGGACATTAATGGGGGAAAATAAGCAAGCAGAATGAAAAAACACTTGCTTTATATTTTGGCTATTTTGGCATATTTATTTGATAATACATTACTTGGTCGTTTATAAGTGTTAGAAAATGAATAACATACACACAGCATATTATTTGATTTTATAAACATAGTAAAAAGATTATTGAATAACAAAAATATTTTGAAGCTTATGATAGGTGAATAATAATAGGGTTTACTAGCTTATTTTAAACATTCTAGTCAGGATACAAATTATTAGCTTATTTGCTCATTTTCTTTATCTTTGTTAGGTATCAACATTCATCAATAATCCTTACAATACTCTATGAAGCTATTTTTGTTAAGTATTTTGCATATCCTGACTTTGTCAAATAAACCTGATTCACTTGAAAATAGTCCTCCTCAAGAACGTTTACAAAAATATGTTAATGGTTTAGCTACTACGCCGTTTATGACAAATGGGATGGTGGGGGTATGTATCAAATCAGTTACCAATAATAAAGTATTAGTAGAATACAATGCCCAGAAAAGTCTTGCTCCAGCTTCCACTTTAAAACTAATTACGTCTGCTACAGCATTATCAACCTTAGGTGAAGATTATACTTATACTACTAAGTTAGATTATAGCGGACAAATTACAGATTCTATATTAGTTGGTAATATTATCATCAAAGGTGCTGGCGACCCCTCTTTCGGAAGTGGACGAATAGATAAACAAATGGATTATAAGATTTTGTTTGAGAGTTGGGCTCAAAAAATCAAGGCTTTAGGGATTAAAGAAATTAGAGGAAGGGTATTTGCCGATGGTAGTTTGTTTGAAGAAAATGTATTGCCCGATACGTGGATTTGGGGAGATATTGGGAATTATTATGGTGCAGGAGCATATGGATTAAACATCAATGAAAATTTATTTTATGCTACTTTCAAACCAAGTACTTATTTAGCAGAGGCTTCTTTGATAAAAACTATTCCAGACTTACCATATTATCAGAAAATCAATAGGGTACAAACAGATAAGCCTCATACTGGTGACCAAGTAAATATATACAGTACGCCTTATCAAGATATTTTGGTGATGCAAGGCTATGTACCAGCAGGGGATACTTTTTCCGTAAAAGGCTCTATTCCCGACCCGCCTTTGTTTGCAGCCTATTTCTTACAGAAAAAACTGGAGGAATTAGGCATCAAGGTAAATGAAAGTCCACTGTCATCTATGGAAGTAAGCAAAAAAAGAATTGTTTTCCAGAAACCATTTCAAACGATGAATATTGCCAGCTATTCATCACCAGCACTTAAAGAGCTAGCCAAAGCGTGTAACTACCAAAGTATTAATTTATATGCGGAGGCTTTTTTGAAGACCTTCTCTGTGTCTTATTCATTCGGTAACACTACGAAAGATGCTGTAAAAGGGTTGAAACAAATTTGGCAAAACAGAGGACTTAATTTATCGGGCTTTAATGTAAAAGATGGGAGTGGTCTATCACCTATGAATAGTCTTACACCTGCCAACATGACAGATATTTTGAAAGCCATGTACACTGAAAAATCATTTAAAGCCTTTTATGAGTCTATTCCTGTGGTCGGCGAATCGGGAACGGTAGCTCATTTAGGGAAAAAAACAAAAGCTGTTGGTAATGTTAGGGCAAAGAGTGGCTCAATTGAAGGAGTAAGGGCTTATGCTGGATATTTTACAGCGAAAAATGGAGAATTAATGTGCTTTTCGTTGATACTGAATAAATATAATTCAGATTATGGTTCAGCGACAAAAGAGTTAGAAAAGTTGATGATGATGATGGTGGAGTTGTGAAAATTAGTTGTGATTTAGTGAATTATGATTTAGTGATTGGATGAAAGATAACATAATTAAAAGAAAAATCCGTTATCTATTAATTGTTATCCCTTAGGATTGACAATTAATAAATAACGGATAACAGCTTATCAATAAGATTAATCTAATTTCAAAACAGCCATGAATGCTTCTTGTGGAATTTCTACGTTTCCTACTTGACGCATACGTTTTTTACCTTTTTTCTGTTTCTCTAATAATTTTCTTTTACGAGAAATATCACCACCATAACATTTTGCAGTTACGTCTTTTCTTAACGCCTTCACTGTTTCACGAGCAATGATTTTTTGTCCGATAGCAGCTTGAATAGCAATGTCAAATTGTTGTCTTGGTAACAATTCACGCAATTTTTCACAAAGACGTTTACCCCATTCATAAGCTTTATCGCGGTGAACGATGGCAGAAAGTGCATCTACTTTTTCACCATTCAGCATCACGTCTAGCTTCACCATTTCGCCTTCTTCATAGCCTTTGTATTCATAATCCAAAGAAGCATAACCACGAGAAATAGTCTTTAATTTATCAAAGAAATCGAATACAACTTCTGAAAGTGGTAAGTCGAATTGCAATTCTACACGGTCGGAAGTAAGGTAAATTTGGTTTGAAAGAACTCCTCGTTTATCCAAACACAATTTCATGATACCACCTACATAATCAGATTTAGTAATGATTTGTGCTTTAATGATTGGCTCTTCAACATGGTCAATCAAGTTAGGCTCAGGGAGTTCTGATGGAGCAGATACCCATAACTCATCACCATTTGTTAATTTAACATTGAATTTCACCGAAGGAACGGTAGTAATTACGGTCATGTTAAATTCACGCTCTAAACGTTCTTGGACAATCTCCATGTGTAGCATTCCTAGAAAACCACAACGGAAACCAAAGCCTAAGGCCATAGATGTTTCTGGTTCCCATACTAAGGAAGCATCGTTTAATTGAAGTTTGCCCATTGCATCACGCAAATCTTCAAATTCAGTAGTCTCAACAGGATAAATACCTGCGAAAACCATTGGCTTTACTTCTTCAAAACCATGAATAGATTCTTTACAAGGACGGTCACGGTGAGTAATCGTATCACCAACTTTTACTTCTTTGGCTTCTTTGATACCAGAAATTAAATATCCTACGTCACCAGCCTTGATAGATAGTTTAGGTTCTTTTTCTAAACGAAGTGTACCAATTTCATCCGCAAAATATTCTTTGCCCGTAGCAATGAATTTTACTTTATCACCTTTTTTGATTTCTCCGTTAAATACTCTAAACATTACTTCAATACCACGGTATGAATTAAACTCAGAGTCGAATATTAACGCTTGAAGTTCAGCGGCAGGGTCACCTTTAGGAGCAGGGATTCTTTCGACTACGGCAACCAAAATATCTTCGATACCAATACCTTCTTTACCAGAAGCATGGATGATTGAATCGCGGTCACAGCCTAATAAATCTACAATTTGGTCTTTTACCTCCTCAGGCATTGCCCCTGGTAAGTCAATTTTATTTAATACAGGAATAATCTCTAAGTCATGCCCTAATGCCAAGAAAAGATTCGAGATAGTCTGAGCTTCAATTCCTTGGGCAGCATCCACAATAAGCAAAGCACCCTCACAAGCAGCAATTGATCGTGAAACTTCATAAGAAAAATCCACATGACCAGGTGTATCAATCAAATTAAATACATATTCTTCTCCTTTATAAGGGAAATTCATTTGTATCGCATGCGATTTGATTGTGATACCACGCTCACGCTCCAAGTCCATGTCATCCAGTAATTGAGCTTGCATATCCCGTTTTTGTACAGTATTTGTAAATTCAATTAATCTATCAGCGAGTGTACTCTTTCCGTGATCTATATGGGCAATAATACAAAAGTTACGAATGTTTTTCACGTTATTTATTTTACGGTATTGATTTATTTCATGATGCTGTATAACTTACTCGCCGTAATACAGGTTTTGCTTATACATTTTACAAAATTACGTCCTTAACTTTGAAAAAGATAATAACTAATTAGAAAAGAGATAAGAATAAAACTTGTTTAAGTATTTTTTATCTAAATAAATCAAAAAAGTCATTAAAACTTAAACCGCCATGAAGATTACTCCAGAAATTTCCCCTCTGGTGGAATACCTCAATAAGTTTGTGGTACTCTCTGAAAGGGAAGTAAAATCATTTTTGAGTAAAGTGCAGTACAAAACTTGCAAGAAAGGAGACATCCTGCTTAAAGAAGGAGATGTATGTAATGAAATTTATTTCATTTTACAGGGAACACTAAGGGCTTATACTAAAGTTACTGGTGAACACAACAGAACCTTCAATTTCGCCTTTGATGGAACTATATTTACCGAGCAAGTGAGTTTTGCATTACAACAACCTTCGACAGACTATCTAGATGCCTTAGAAGATTGTAAGTTATTGTATATTACTTATGAACGGCTAACATGGCTTTTTGAAAAATTCCATGGTTGGGAGCGTGCAGGGAGAATTATCAACCAAATATATTTTTGTGATGAAAGAAATAGAGTACGTTCTTTTATGCTCGATGACGCCACATTGCGCTATAAAAAACTACTTATTGAATTCCCTGCAGTTGAAAAGAAGATTCCTCAACATATCATTGCTTCTTATCTAAACATTACCCCACAGTCGTTGAGTAGATTAAAAAAAGTGCTTTAGCTTGTTGAGTTGTGAATGGTGAGTTATGAGTCTTGAGTTATCATTGCCTGAAATTGATTACCCTCCACGGTAATAAACTTATGGGAAAATCAAATAGAGTGTGTAGGTTTTATGAAAGAGTAAGTACTTTTTTAACTCAAAACTCATCACTCACAACCCAAAATTAAGAAACCACCCACTGCATCATTAATCCTGTTAAATAACCACAATAAGTACCTAGTGCATACCCTAGAATAGCAAGTAAGACACCTACTGATGCCAGAGAGGGGTGAAAAGCTGCTGCCACTACCGAAGCAGAAGCTGCCCCGCCTACATTAGCTTGTGAACCAACTGCTGTAAAAAAGTAGGGTGCTTTGGTAAGATATGCAGCAATCACTGTGAAGCTAGCATGAAACAACATCCAGATAATGCCTACTAGAAAAAGCTGTGGTTTTTCTAAAGCAGCAAAGATGTTCATTTTCATGCCAATAGTGGCGATTAAAATAAATAAGAATATCGACCCAAATTTAGAAGCTCCTACATCCTCAATTTGCCTCGCTTTAGTTTGCGAGAGTATTAAACCAAAGATTGTCACTAAGGAAATAACCCAGAATGAAGAGGAGGTAAGGCTGAATTTTTTAAGTGCTGGGTAATTGTTTTCTATAGAAGGGACTATTATGTCCGCACAAGCATGCGCTACTGCTGTAGCACCAAAACCAATAAATAATATTAAAAGTATATCATGTACCGTTGGATTTCTAGCATTTTCTTTGGCTCTGTTTTCAATTTTTATTCGTACATCATTTACTGCACGAGTATCTGCCCGGAACCATTTGTCGATTTTAGTTGCGTGTCCTACACCATATAGCAATAATGCCAACCAAAGCTCGGCTGTAAGTACATCAATGGCAATTGCCTGAGAAAATATTTCGGCAGGCGGATTAAATACTTCTCTTAATGCCGTTTGATTGGCACTTCCGCCAATCCAACTTCCTGCTATAGTAGCTAGTCCTCTCCAAGTGTCACCTGCTACCGTTTCAGGACTAATCATTTTGACTATCCAAAGCGAAGCTGGTCCTCCAATCATTATACCCAAAGTACCTGCCAAAAAAACAATAATAGCTTTTCCACCTAATTGTTTTAGCGCATTAAAATCAATGCTGATGGTGAAATATAACAAACAAGCTGGGAGTAAATATTTGGAGGCTACATCGTATAATTTAGAGTGTTCACCATCAACAATATTAAAGGCATTTAGTAAACCCGGAACAAAATAACAAACCAAAATACTGGGAAAGAAAGTATAAAAGCGTTTCCAAAAACGATTTTCGAGGGATGAGGTATAAAAGGTAAAATAAATGATACCCAATAATAATCCGAAGATTACGGCATCGTTTGTAATAAATGTTTGTTGCATAATGAAGGTTGATAATATTCAACAAATTTAAGTTCTTTTCGTAATTTGCAAGATTATATTAGGATTTTAGGATAAAGGACTTTAAGATAATAGATTTTCAATTAAGTACTCAATGATAATGGTTTTGGTATATAAAAACTAAAAAATAGCTAAAATCTGAAAGCTGAAGCCCGAAAGCCGAAAGCCGAATTCATAAAACATCTCATGCAAAGCCCTAAATTTAAAATATATTCTTCTTCTGCAGGTTCGGGAAAAACCTATACTTTGGCAAAGGAGTACATCAAATTAGCTCTTAGAACTACTTCCCCTTTTTATTTCAATCATATTCTGGCGGTTACTTTTACCAATAAGGCCGCAGGTGAGATGAAAGAGAGAATCTTGAAATATCTTCATCAATTTGCGAGTGATGACCCACAAGACCAAGAGGATTCAAAAGGAATTTTTGAACAAATTTTAGATGAATTACAACAAGAAGGGATTGATATTGATGAAGAGGAATTACGAATCAGAGCTTCAAAGACTTTTAAGCATATTATCCATGAATATGCCAATTTTTCTGTTTCTACGATAGATTCCTTTGTTCAAAAAATAGTAGCAGCTTTTACGGAAGAATTGGATTTTCCATTCAACTTTGAGGTGAGCCTTGACTCGGAAGTATTGCTTGATGCAGCTGTAGAGCAATTATTACAAAAAGTAAATACCGAACATTTCGAACAGATTACGTTGTCTATCAGAAGCTTTGCAATGGAAAAAGCAGATGAAGGCAAATCTTGGAATGGCTTGGCGGATGAATTGTCTATTTTTGGAAAAAGCCTTTTGTCTGATCAACACCAAGATGCTATCGACAAAATTGCGGATTTAGAAGCGGAGGATTTTTTATTGATAGAAGAACAGCTAAAAGCTTTCTGCGAACACCTTGAGACTAAGATTAAAACCATTGCTCAGATAGCATTAGAAAGTATTGCCTCAGCGGGATTAGATGTAATGGATTTTTATCAGAGTAGGTCGGGCGTAGGGATTTTTTTTAAGAAATTAGAAAGTGATGTTTTTACTTCGGCTAATTCTTATGTAAAAAAGGCAATTGATGAAAACCTTTGGTACTCAAAATCTCAAAAGACTGGCATTAAAGTTATCATTGATGGAATTGCTGATGAATTGGGGATTTACCTGAGTAGCGTTTTTACAATTCAAGAAACTGAGAGAGCAAAATATGTTCTTTTTAAAGAGATTCTTAAACAAACTAAAAAACTAGCTTTACTCAGTCAGCTAAAAAAAGAGATTACCTCTATTCAGAACGAAAGTGGGCAAATTCACATTTCAGAATTTAATAGGAAAATCTTTGAGATTGTAATGAAAGAACCCATCCCGTTTGTTTACGAGCGACTGGGCGAAAAATATAACCACATCCTGATTGATGAATTTCAGGATACTTCTACGCTACAATGGCATAATTTCTTGCCTTTGGTTGAAAACTCTTTGGCCAATGGGCATTTTAATTTAGCTGTGGGCGATGCCAAGCAGTCTATCTATCGTTTCAGAGGAGGCGAAATGGAATTGATTGTGCATTTGCACAAAGACAATCTAGAAAGATTGATAATAGGAAATGAAGACAATGATTTTTTGGTGGAAAGATACGCCAGTATTCGTCCATACCTAAAACCTGAAAACCTAAGTACCAATTATAGAAGTACACAGGAAGTAATTACGTTTAATAACGACTTGTTTAACTTCATTAAGGCATCTCCCGAAAATGAAAGCATTGCACCATCACTACCAATGGTCTATGATGAATTCTTTGCACAGCAAGTGCCAGCTAATCCCAAAACGGGCGGGCATGTAGAGATTGATTTTATGCAAGGAGAAAATGAAGATGAATTGATGTTCGAACGTATTATGGCATTGATTGAGGAAGCACGAGGGGCAGGATATAACTACGCAGACATCGCGGTACTGTGTAGGAAAAACAAGCATGGTAGAATTATCGCCAATGCCTTGAAAGATGCTAATATTGATGTAATTTCCTCAGATTCACTTAATTTAAATGCTTCAGAGGCGGTTAATTTAGTTGTTTCTTTGATGAAAGTGATTCAAAATCCTGATAATACTTTATCGAAATATGAGGCCATTTATTTATTCTACCGGGTAGTGTTGAACAAAATTCCTGATACAGACGATAATCAAATTATCAAGCAATCTATTGAATCGGGGGATATTGCTTTGTTTTATCAATTGATTGAAAATCAAGGATATTCCTTAGAGTCTTTTGCTTTGCAACAAATGGCTTTGTATGAAATTGCTGAGAAAATTATCAATACTTTCTTCCTTTTTGAGCATCATAAAGCCTTAGATTTTCTCTTTAGGTTCTTGGATGTAATTCTGGAATTTCAGACTAAAAAGAGTACACACCTTACCGATTTTTTACAGTTTTGGGAAATAAAAAAGGAAACACTTTCTATCTCTACCCCCGAAGGACAAGCGGCCGTGACTGTAATGAGTATCCACAAATCTAAAGGACTTGAGTTCCCTGTCGTAATCATTCCTTATTGTAATTGGAGTACTGATACTAACTTGAGAACACAGATTTGGGCAGATTTACCAGAGGAGGATGAATTGATTGTTGTTAGCGGTTCCGCACAAAAAACTTTAAAGAGTGCACCGCTGAGGATATCTAAGGCCTTAGAACAAACAGCTGTAGTAAATCAATATAAAGCCGAAAAAGAAAAAACCTTTTTAGAAAGCTTGAATATGCTGTATGTAGGGTTGACACGCCCCACTGATAGACTTTATTTGATTGTAAAGAAAAATGTGAAAGATTTCAGTAAAACAGTTGGAAATCAGCTATATCAATTTGTCAATTGTCCGTTTATTGAGGAAGGAGAGAATCATTTTGAGGTTGTTTATCAAGGAACAAATAAGCCCATAAAAGCTAAGAAAGAAAAAAAGGAAGCGTTGATTGAAATTAGTGCAATCACCAGTTTTGAACGGAGCAATAAAGTCAGGCTACGACAAAGTGCTGAACGTCTTTTTGACTTAAAAACCTTCGAGAAAAGTAAAGATTATGGCAATAAGGTCCATGCAGCCTTTGCCAAAATAAAAACGTATCATGATACTGATTATGCCCTACAAGAAATTCTTAGAGAGGGATTGATTGTCGCTTCGGAAATTGAAGGGCTAAAGCGGACCTTGGAAAATATCATGAGTTTACCCAATATCAAGCCACTTTTTGAGGTAGCCGAAGAATCTATCAAGAATGAAAGGGAGATATTAATGCCTAAAGGCAAGCCTCTTCGTCCTGATAGAGTGGTAAGACTAAAAGATAAAATTGTGATTTTGGATTATAAAACAGGCTCAAAATCTGAGTCTCATAAAACCCAAGTACGACAATACATGAATATTTACCGAGAGATGGGGCATATTAATGTAGAAGGAATATTGGTGTATTTGGAAGAAAAAGCCAAAGACGAACAAGTAGTGGAGGTCTTTTGAAAAGATTAACTTCACAATGTTTTATCGCTAGACAGGGACTTAAGTCCCTGCCTAAGAATGAAGAAGAGAAGTGAAAAAAAATGATTTAACTACTAAATCTGTAGTGTAAATGCGTTATACTTATTATATTTGCTCAATATAATTTCTTATTGACGTTATACGTTCATCAATAATTTAAACTAAAATTCCTCTTCATGAAAAAACTATTTTTCACAGTTTTATGTGCATTGCCTTTATTAACAAATGCACAAAGCCCTGCAAAACCTACTATTCAAGTAAAAGGTACAATTAAAAATGTTAAAGATACTATCGATATCGTATATGCCACTTATGCAGCGAATGGCAAAAGAGTAACGGATAGTTCGTTGGTTGCTAAAGGAGCATATTCGTTCAAATTGTCTTTGACAGACCCTACTAGGGTACAATTTACGGCAAAAAATACAGCCAATAAAAAAGCCAAATTTACGCAAAGAAATACAGCAGCTATTTTCCTTGAGCCGGGTATTATTACTGTATCAAGTGTAGATTCGTTCTCAAATGTTATCGTGAAAGGTTCAAAATCACATATAGAGTTTGAAAAATTGAATCTTGCTTCAAAACCTTATGAAACTAAGTTAGAGGCACTTTATAAAAAATACTCAGAGTATTCAAAAAATAAAGAAAAAGCAGCGATGGATAGGGTAGAGGCTTCTATTGATTCATTGGATGAAATACAAAGAGAAAACGTATATGGTAGCTATATCAAGAAAAATCCAAATTCGCCACTAGCACTTTATTCATTAAAGACTTTTGCAGGATATGAAATCATTGTAGAAAAAGTAGAACCACTTTTTAATTTATTACCTGCCACTTTAAAGGCATCACCAGCTGGGGTTGAATTTAAAGAAAAAATTACGACAGCTAAACTTACGGGTATCGGAAGAGAAGCTTTAGATTTTACTCAAAATGATACATTGGGCGTACCTGTAAAACTATCTTCGTTGAGAGGTAAATACCTTTTAATCGACTTTTGGGCTAGCTGGTGTGGACCATGTAGAAGAGAAAACCCAAATGTGGTAAAAGTATTTAACGAGTTCAAAGACCAAGGTTTCCATATTATTGGTGTTTCTTTAGACCAACCAAATGCTAAAGAAAAATGGTTGAAAGCTATCCATGATGATAAATTGACATGGACTCAGGTTTCTGATTTACAGTTCTGGAATAATGAAGTAGCTAAATTATACGGTATTCAGGCAATTCCGCAAAACTTACTATTAGACCCTAACGGAAAAATCATTGCTAAAAACCTGAGAGGAGAAGCATTAGGCAAGAAATTAGAAGCCATCTTTAGCAAAGAAAATGCTAAAAAAGATGAAAAGCCTAAAGGTAAATAAACCTAAGGTATCCCAAACTTAAATTCATGAAAAAGCGGTCAAAATTAGTTTTTTGACCGCTTTTTTGATTTACGTATGCCTATTATAGTTCCGTTAGTAACATTATACTGCTGTTATCAATAGGGCTACCGATATATCGCTTCTATGAGTGTTATTATTAAAGGCATAAAAAAAGCCACTGCTGATGCAGTGGCTTTAGTATTATCAATGTTATATGACCCTTTTTAGTTCTTCAATAGATTATCCAACTGAACCTTCAAGTGATACTGCAAGAAGTTTTTGAGCTTCTACCGCAAATTCCATTGGCAATTGGTTTAATACTTCTTTGGCATAACCGTTTACAATTAAGGCTACGGCAGCTTCAGTAGAAATACCACGTTGGTTACAATAGAACAATTGGTCTTCACCAATTTTAGAAGTAGTCGCTTCGTGTTCAACGGTAGCAGTTTTGTTCTTAACTTCAATGTATGGGAAAGTATGTGCTCCACAACGGTCGCCCATCAATAGAGAATCACATTGAGAGAAGTTACGAGCATTATCTGCACGTTTCATTACCTCCACTAATCCACGATACGAGTTATGAGATTTACCAGCCGAAATACCTTTTGATACAATTCTTGATTTGGTGTTTTTACCAATATGAATCATTTTCGTACCAGTATCCGCTTGTTGCATATTATTCGTAACAGCTACTGAATAAAATTCACCAATAGAATTATCCCCTTTTAAAATGACAGAAGGATATTTCCATGTAATAGCTGAACCAGTTTCTACTTGTGTCCAAGAAATCTTAGAATTTGCACCATCGCAAATACCACGTTTGGTTACGAAGTTGTAAATACCTCCTTTACCTTCTTTATCACCAGGATACCAGTTTTGTACCGTAGAATATTTTACTTCTGCATCTTCATGTGCAAAAATTTCAACTACCGCTGCGTGTAATTGATTTTCGTCACGTTGTGGAGCGGTACAACCTTCTAGGTAACTAACATAAGAACCTGCATCTGCTACGATTAAAGTACGTTCGAACTGACCAGTACCAGCAGCATTAATACGGAAATACGTAGAAAGCTCCATTGGGCAACGAACACCTTTAGGAATATAACAGAATGAACCATCCGTAAATACAGCGGCATTTAAGGCAGAAAAGAAATTATCTTTTACTGGCACTACAGAACCTAAGTATTTTTTGATTAATTCAGGGTGGTCTTGAATCGCTTCAGACATCGAGCAGAAAATGATGCCTCTTTTCGCTAAATCGGCTTTAAAAGTAGTAGCTACTGAAACCGAGTCGATTACGGCATCTACTGCAACATTCGATAAACGTTTTTGTTCGTTTAATGAAATACCTAATTTTTCAAAAGTAGCACGCAACTCTGGATCAATATCATCTAAAGATTCCAATACTTTAGCTTGCTTTGGAGCTGAATAATATTTAATTGACTGATAGTCAACAGGAGTATAATGCACGTTAGACCATTTCGGTTCTTCCATTGTTAACCAAGTACGATAAGCACTTAGTCTCAAATTAAGCATCCATTCTGGTTCATTTTTCTTTACTGAAATCAATCTGATTACGTCTTCGCTCAAACCTGCTGGCACTTCGTCTGTTTCGAAGTGACTTTCAAAACCATACTTGTATTCGGAGGAGGTTACCTCCTCTAATATATCAATTTCTTCTTTTGCCATTGCTGTAGGTAGTAATTATCCTACAAAAATAAGCCAAAAAATCGAAGAAAAGTTCGCCTCTTTAGAATTTTTCTAAAAAGGCTTTTATATATTTTTGATTATTTATGCTTAATGGCTATCCTTTATAGCTAAAAGGGACAGAACGGTTGATACTTTCCTCTAAAGAAATAAAGGTTTCTGTTCGTTGTATTCCCTGTACTTTTTGAATTTTATCATGTAATACCTCTCTAAGGTGTACAGTATCTCTACAAACAATTTTTGCAAAAATAGAATAAATACCTGTAGTGTAATTTATACTTACAACCTCTGGTATTTTAATCAATTGCTCGGCTACTTCGGCATATAATGAACTCTTGTCTAAATAAATACCTAGGAAAGCAGCAATGTCCCATCCCAATTTGGTATGGTCAATCACCAATTGTGAACCCTTTACGATACCAGCCTGTTCCATTTTCCCCATCCTTACATGGACGGTTCCACCAGAAACATTGATTTTTTTGCCAATTTCTGTGTAAGGCATAGTGGCATCTTGCATCAAAAGACCTAAAATTTTTAAATCAGTTTCGTCGATTTCGACATTCTTTTCCATAGCTTAAGTATTTAGACTCAAATAAAATTTAAAATTTCATAAAAAACAATACTTTCAAAAAGAAATTATTAACATATTTTAAATAAATCACTACAATAATTGAATAGAATGTAAATTTTAAGTTTTTTTTATGTAAAATTTGTAAAACATTAAAAAGGTATATAACTTTGCATTGTCAAGTTGAAAGAAACACATGACAACCACACTGTAGGGTGATGAAATTTGGCAGACGTACCCTCCTGTCTCGGGGGTGGTGAACATGAAATAAAGTAAGTGTAATGCCCATCGCAAGATGGACTGGGGTTGACCACCAGACTTTGTACTTTACCTAATCACACCGTGGAGGTTCGAATCCTTCTCCTACAGCCAATTATTTGATATATTTTGAGGATAAATTTTTGTCAAAGCACAATTTTATTGTTACCTTTATTCTCAAATTATCAGATTGACTACAAGATATCAAGTAGTTTTATTTGGTTTTTAGTTTGTTGATGAAGTGTAATTCAAAAAAGCAGTCTTTGTAAGTCTGCTTTTTTTGTTTTCAAGCTATTTCAATAAAAAATCCGTAGCATTTCTCAATACTACGGATTTTTTATGTAAGTATTTACACTTAGATAATATTTTTATTTACTCCAATACTCCCACCTTTAAATAACTAGCCGCCGCTTTCTGGTGATATACCTTTTGTGTAGCATTTTGGTAGTCACTCGGTTCAGCTTTAAAAATATCCATGAATTTCTGAGGGTTTCTATCAGCCCAAGGAAAGCATGAACTTTGGATTTGCACCATTATTTTGTGCCCCTTTTTAAAAGTATGTAATACATCCTGTAACTCTACCTTTACATTAGTTACTTGATTAGGAACAAAAGGCTTCGGTTTCGAAACATTATCACGATATTTCCCTCTAATAATTTCAGAACGCACTAACTGCTGGTAGTTTCCATAGACTACATTAGGTTTTTTCGGATTTTCTGGTGCATCTGTTGGGTACACATCAATTACTTTTACGACCCAGTCGGCATCAGTACCCGTAGTAGATACTTTAAGCATCGCCTCAATTTGTCCAGAAAGTGTAATGTCTTTTTCTAATACATTGGTAGAAAATGATAGAACGTCTGGTCGAGCATACGCAAAACGTTGGTCTTCCACCATATAACTAGCAGAAAAACCATCATTTATATTAGCCGAAAAAGGTACGGGGTGATTGGGGTCTGAAAGATAAGTCGACGATGATTTTTCTACAGTTGGAGCAGTAAATGATAATTTGCCATTAGGATGGAAATACAACAGTTTCTCTTGTGTCCCTTTAGCAGGATAGGTATCAAACGAACGCCATTTGTTAGTACCCGTTTCAAAAAGAGTAGCCTCTGGTAAATCAAGTGGTTTAGCATCATCAATCAAATAATGATGAAAGAACTTTGCCTCAATGTTTTCTTGGTAATAAGGCGATACCTTCGAACCAAAATCTACATCGGCTAGCATTTGTCCAGATGAACCAGCCCAACCACCATGTACCCAAGGACCTACCACAAAAATATTTTTGATGTTTGGGTTTTGCTTTTCAATAGCCTTATAAGTATTGAAAGTACCGTATAAATCTTGTTCGTCGTACCAGCCACCTACTACCATCACGGCGTGTTTGATACCTTTTAGATGTGGTAGGATATTTCTTTTTTTCCAATGCTCATCATAGTCAGGGTGTTCAAAATTTTCATGGTAATATACATTGCGTCCTTTATAGAAACCATCTTCTGAATTTTTGGTCGTTTTTACCTCATTCAGATAAAAATCATATCCATCAGGATTGTTCGTTTCAAAATATACAGGTGGGCGAGTAGTAGTAGGTTTAGTTTGCTCTTGAAAGAAATTATAAAAACCAAAATTTGCCGCTATCATAAATGCTCCGTTATGGAAAGCATCATCACGCCAAAGGTCAGCCATAGGGGCTTGTGGAGAAGACGCCTTGAGGGCTGGATGTTCTGAAATAGCACCCGCAGAAGTGAAAAAGCCCGGATAAGAAATACCCCATTGCCCTACTTTGCCATTATTATTACTGATATTTTTGATAAGCCATTCTATGGTATCATAAGTATCAGACGACTCGTCGATGTCTGTTTTACCTTTCTTTATATCAACTTGAGGGGTCATTTCTACGAATTTGCCTTCCGAAGCCCACCGCCCTCTTACATCTTGATAAACAACGATGTAATTACTTCTTAGCATAAACGGATTTGGACCAATTCTTTTTTTGTATTTATCAGTACCATAGGGCGAGCAAGTATAGGGAGTTCTCTGCATCAAAATTGGATACTTTTTACTTTGGTCTTTTGGTGCATATACTTGGGTAAAAAGTTTGATTCCATCACGCATTTGAACCATAAATTCCATTTTTTGATAATTTTCACGGATATAGGCACTGTCTTGAGCAACGGTAAAGGGGTATGGAGAATCTGATTTTTGGGCGTAGCTAAAAGCAGGAATTAGCAATAGCCACAAGATAAGTTTTTTCATTATTAGACTTGTTGAGTAAGAAATATGAATGATTTATTGACAATTTACAGAAAAGCCGTCAAAAGCTAAACTGGATTCCGTAATTTTGCAGTCCGTTAACAATTTACCTAAATCAAAAACAATCAGTATTATTAAGTTTTAGGAAAAGTTAGCATTGTGGACTATAAATAACTGACAAGTGACTCAAAATTTAAGAATTGCCGTTCAGAAATCTGGACGCTTAAGTGAGGATTCCCTCAATCTTTTCAAAGAATGCGGAATCAAGTTTGATAATGGAGCAGGAAAGTTAAAAGCAACTTCTTCAAACTTCCCAGCAGAATTTTTGTTTCTTCGTGACGACGATATTCCCGGCTATGTGGAAGATGGCGTTGCTGATATCGGTATTGTCGGACAAAACGTTCATGTAGAGAGCAATAAGAATGTATCGGAAGTAAAACTATTAGGTTTTTCTAAATGCCGTTTATCAATTGCTATTCCGCGTGGAGATGAATACCAAGGCATTGAGGATTTAGAAGGGAAAGACATTGCAACGTCCTATCCAATCATTTTAGGAGGTTATCTCAAAGAACATGGTGTTACGTCACATATACATGAGATTTCAGGGTCTGTAGAAATTGCTCCAAGTATTGGTTTAGCACATGCAGTTTGTGATATTGTTTCATCTGGAGGTACATTGTTGAGCAATGGATTGAAAGAAGTAGAAGTAATATTCCGTTCAGAAGCAATCATGATTGGTTGTCCGACACTTTCAGCAGAAAAACAAGACATCCTTAATCAGATATTATTTAGAATTGACGCTGTTCAAAGAGCAAAGAATAATAAGTATGTTGTGTTGAACACTAAAAATGAGAATATAGAAGCTATCAGTAAATTATTACCCGGTATGCAGTCGCCATCTATTATTCCATTGGCACAAGCAGGTTGGTCGGCAATGAGTTCAGTAATTAACGAAAATGACTTTTGGCAAAATATCGAAAAACTCCGTGAAGCAGGTGCAGAAGGTATTTTAGTGATGCCGATTGAAAAAATGATTTATTAGTTTCCATGAAAATTATAAAATATCCCAAAGAGTCTGATTATCAAGCCTTACTTACGCGTCCAACACAGGATATTGCTGTGATTGAGCAGCGAGTAGCTCCCATTTTGTATAGAGTAAAAACCGAAGGTGACATTGCCCTTCGTGATTTTGCTTTGAATTTCGATAAAGTAAATCTAACATCTATAGAAATGCCTTCAGTGGAAATTGGAAAGGCTGCTGATTTACTTTCCGACGATTTAAAGCAAGCCATCCATCAGGCTTATCGTAATATTCATAAATTTCATGAGGCACAAAAAACGGCTCCTGAAAAGATTGAAACGATGGAGGGCGTTACTTGTTGGCGAAAAACAGTAGGCATAGATAAAGTTGGGGTATATATTCCTGGTGGCACAGCCCCATTGTTTTCAACAGTACTAATGTTGGGTATTCCTGCACAGATTGCAGGATGTAGAGAAGTGGTATTATGTACACCATCCAACCACCCAGCTATTTTATATGCTGCCTCGCTTTGTGGCATTACTAAAATTTATAGAATAGGAGGGGCGCAAGCCATTGCTGCCATGGCCTACGGAACAGAGTCAGTCCCAAAAGTGTATAAAATATTTGGTCCGGGTAATCAATATGTCACTGCTGCCAAAATGTTGGTGAACAAAGAAGGTATTGCTATAGACATGCCTGCTGGACCATCAGAAGTAGCGGTATATGCTGATGATACGGCTAATCCAGCGTTTGTAGCGGCAGATTTACTATCGCAAGCAGAACATGGGATAGATTCACAGGTATTGTTGGTTTCAACCTCTGAAAATATCATTAACGAAGTAAATAACGAGTTAACAAAACAGTTAGCAGTATTACCAAGAGCAGAATTTGCTTCGAAAGCCCTAGAAAACAGTCAAGCTATTTTGGTAGAAAACCAAGAGATTGCCCTCTCATTGTTGAATGAATATGCTGCCGAACACTTAATTTTATCGGTAGCCAATGCCGAAGAAGTATCAGAGAGTATCTATCAAGCGGGGTCTATTTTCTTAGGAAATTATACGCCCGAATCTGCTGGAGACTATGCTTCTGGCACAAACCATACCTTGCCGACCAACGGTTATGCGAAAGCGTATTCAGGCGTAAGTCTGGATAGCTTCGTGAAGAAAATCACGGTACAGCATATTACTCAGGCAGGCATTAAAAACCTCGGAAAAACAATTATTGAAATGGCTGAGGCAGAATCCTTGGATGCTCATGCCAATGCAGTAAAAATTAGAATGTAAATTATTTAAACTATGACATTTAACTTACAAAGTATCGTTCGTAAACATATTCTTAGTCTTGCTCCTTACTCTTCTGCGCGTGATGAATATACAGGTAAAGAAGGGATTTTTTTAGATGCCAACGAAAACCCAATAGGTTCGGCTACGCCCGAAAATTGGAACAGATACCCAGACCCTTATCAGTCTGCTATTAAAGAAAAATTAGCACCCATCAAAGGCTGTCGTCCTTCGCAAATATTCCTTGGAAATGGTTCTGATGAACCGATTGATTTGATTATTAGACTGACTTGCGAGCCAAAAGAAGATAACATCATCATACTGCCACCAACTTATGGGATGTATGAAGTGAGTGCTTCTGTGAACAATGTTCAGATTCAAAAGATTGATTTGACAGAGGATTATCAATTGGATGTTGATGCTATTATTGAAGCTATTAATCCAAAGACGAAATTAATCTTTATTTGTTCACCGAATAACCCGACGGGTAATATCATCAATCGTGAAGCTATTTTAACAATTATTGATAATTTCGAGCACGGCTTAGTAATCATAGACGAGGCCTATAATGATTTTGCTGACGAGCCTTCTTTTATTCCAGAATTAGATAGTTTCCCGAATGTAATGGTGCTCCAGACTTTCTCGAAAGCATGGGGACTGGCATCTTTGCGTTTAGGGATGGCTTTCGCAAATGAAGAGTTAATAAAGCTCTTGAACAAGATAAAGTATCCTTATAATATTAATGGACTTACACAAAAATTATTAATAGAGAATATTGCTAATACTGATTTTGTAACAAATTCCGTTAATACGCTGAATCATAACCGTAAGCTATTAGCAGATTCATTAGCTGAGCTGCCCATTGTCGAAAAGATTTTTCCATCTGATGCCAATTTCTTATTAGTGAAATTCCAAGATGCGAAGGCTGTATTTGATTACTTAATTGAGCAAAAGACGATTGTCCGCGACCGTTCAAAAGTGAAATTATGTGATAATTCTTTAAGAATTTCAGTAGGTACCACCGACGAGAATGCTCATTTGATGGGTCTTTTAAAAGCTTATAAATCATAAACTTATTTCTTATGAAAAAACATGCTTTAGCCTTTTTATTGATTTTAGTAAGTTTCACAGGCTTCTCACAATACAAAACGTGGGCAATAGGTGGAAAGCTAGGAGACCCCTCAGGTTTAACAGTGCGTCATTATTTAAATAATGATAGAAATGCAATAGAATTGAACGCAGGTGTGTATGGTGCACTTTGGGGACTAAGAAGCCCGTACAGAGATGGTGCTTTTGATGGAGCAGGTGTATCATTCAGTGGGCTTTATCTTTGGCATCAGCAACTGGGTAATACTGGTCTGAAAAGTTATTACGGTTTTGGTGGACAAATCACGTCACGCTCGTATACCTTGGATAATAAGCAAGTACCTAATACAGGCATTGGAGGCGTTGGAGAAGCAGGCATAGAGTATGGGATTCCAGACTCTCCTCTAACGATGTTTGGTGAATTAGGACTTTATATAGAACTCGTTCCTGCATTCTTTTACACACATCCGCAAGGAGGTTTTGGCATAAGATACAATTTCTAATAAAGTTGCTTATCTCTTTGTATACTAAATTCTTATTGGATACTTTTGCAAAGTATTCTTTTGGGGGGTTAGCTCAGTTGGCTAGAGCGCTACGCTGGCAGCGTAGAGGTCATGGGTTCGAATCCCATACTCTCCACTTAAAAGACCAATAACGCCATTGGAAGCCAATGGCGTTATTTTATGTCTAAATTTAATATCTTTAAGTCTTTTATTAGGACAAAGTTTTTTGAATAATCTGTAGATTATCATTTTGTGACAATTAAATATGTCTTAAATCGTTTCTTTAAAACATCATAGTTTAGCCCATCATTATTATATTGATAAGCTGTTATGGTTATCAATTACAACATTTTTCATTTTCGATGATATTGCATAATACGCAGTCATTAAGCCTAACCAAATTTTAAAAAGTTAACCTTAGTGTATTTCGACGTACAAATTTTTTATTTGTAGTAACCCTTTTTATAATTAGCAAAAGCATAATGGACAAACCAACAATCGAAATTTTAAAGAATAACAGGGACGCTATCATAAATATATGGGTAGCAAAGCAAAAAGAGGAAGAAGGATATTTTAATGTAGATAATCAGCTTAAAGATTCTAAAGAACTTGTAGACTCATTCCTGAGTGTATTGAATACTACCACACTTGAGAATAAAAATGCCATCGGGTTTGATAAGGTAAACGAAGTGCTTATGGGCATCTCTGTTTCTCGCGCTAAGCAAGGTTACACCTCTAGAGAAACGGGCTTTTACCTTTTTACCTTTAAAGAAGCTCTCTTAGAAGTACTCTACGACAATATTGCAGATGCTGCAACGCTTTACGCTGACAGCCTTAAAATTAGTAAGATTGTTGATAACATGAGTATGTTAACTTTTGAAAGCTTTATAAAAGGCCGTGAAGATATAATATCAAGACAAACTGATGAAATAACGGAGATTTCTACGCCTGTTATCAAGGTTTGGGACGGAATTGTTGCCCTACCAATTATCGGAACGCTTGATAGCGCAAGAACACAAGTTGTAATGGAAAGTCTTTTACAACAAATTGTAGAAACAGGCAGTACGATAGCTATTTTAGATATTTCTGGAGTTCCAGCAGTAGATACTCTTGTGGCACAACACCTTATAAAAACTGTTAGTGCTACACGTCTTTTAGGGGCGGAATGTATCATTAGTGGCATTAGACCTGAGATTGCCCAAATAGTAGTACACTTAGGAATAGACCTTTCTGGAATTATTACCAAATCAACCCTTGCCAGTGCGCTAAAAACAGCGTTCAATATGCTGCAAATTCAAGTTATCAAAAAGAAATAATTAGCTTAGTGTAAACATTATGGAGAGAATTCCTATTTTAAAAATGGGTGATTTTTTGCTAGTAACCATACAGGTAGACTTGTATGACCAATTGGCAGAAAATCTGGAGACAGACCTTGTGAATTCCGTTAAAAAATACGAATCAAAAGGCGTATTAATAGATATTTCTTCAGTTTCTATTATAGACTCCTTCATGGGGAGAATATTAGGAAATATCGGTATGATGTCTAAAATTATGGGAGCAGAATCAGTTATCGTGGGGATGCAGCCTGCGGTAGCTATTACTTTGGTTGAATTAGGATTAACCTTAACGGGGGTATCAACGGCACTTAATGTAGAAAAAGGAATGGACCTATTGCGTTCTAAGATAGAATTAAGTGACACCCAAAGCGATGATGATGATGACTACTACGACGATACAGAATAGAGAAGAATTTGTTGTTGTCCGAGAGCAGGATGTAATACCTTTTCGCAATAAGGTAAAAGATGCGGCAGTGAAGATTGGTATGGGCATTTTAAACCAAACTAAGCTGATAACTGCTGCAAGCGAACTTGCACGTAATCTCTTGAAATATGGTGGCGGTGGTATGGTAAGTATTGAATCTGTTAATAACGGTCGAGAAAATGGTATTCGTTTAGTCTTTAGCGACAAAGGCCCTGGTATAGCTGATATTGATTTGGCGATGCGAGATGGTTACAGCAGTGGTAAAAGTCTTGGGTTAGGCCTTCCAGGAACAAAAAGGCTAGTTAATGAATTTAATATACAATCCGCGATAGGGCAAGGGACAACGGTTACAATAATTAAATGGAAGAATGGATGATAATGCGTTTTACAGTTATAAGGTGGAGGATAAAAGCTATGTGTCATTTGTAAAACGTGAAATACATAACCTTTGCGTTGCTACAGGCTTTAGCCAGCAGAAAACGGGAGAAATCGATATAATCGTTTCTGAACTTTCTTCAAATCTTGTAAAGTTTGTAGGGGAAGGCGAATTTTTATATCGCACAAGTACTGATATTAAAGGGGATTTCTTTGAGCTTTACTGCTTAGACAAAGGGCGAGGCATCAGTAACCTTGTACAAATGATGAAGGATGGAGCCTCTACCTCACAAACGCTTGGTCAAGGCTTAGGTGCTATTGAACGTTTAAGCTCTGAATCATCGGTTTATACACTAAGAGACTGGGGTACTATTATCTATTGTAAAGTGTATAAAAATCCTCAAAGTACGTTTGTTAAGGAAGATAATATTAAGTTGGGTGGAGTGAAGGTAAATATGCCTGGCGAAACCAATTGTGGTGATGGATATTCTGTTAAACATGTAAATGACGGAGTTTTTTTCTTTTTAGGGGATGGGCTGGGTCATGGCAATCATGCCCTTGAAGCAGTAAGTACAGCGATTAATGCCTTTAAAGCTTGTCGTGAAAAAAGTCCTGTTGCTACCCTGCAATATATTCACCAAGAGGTGAAAAAAACCAGAGGACTGGTGGCTACAATTGCTCATCTTGATTTTAAGGCACAAAAATGGTTTCTATGTGGCGTTGGTAACATAGCCACGTCTATATATAATGGTTTAGAAGGAAAAAACTACACGCCTTATAACGGCATTGTAGGTCTTAATATTCCGCGTACCTTAACCGATTCTGTTGTTGAATTAAATAAATACCAAACCCTTATTATGCATTCTGATGGCTTGAGGGGGCGATGGAGCCTGAACAGTTTGCCAGGGATTTTAAAGCATCCTCCAGAAATTATAGCTGGAGCATTATATAAAGATCATGCTCGTGGCACAGATGATATGTCTGTATTAGTTGCCAAAGTAAATATATAAGATATGAAAGAGATTATTCGCATTAGCTTAGATAACGAAATGGACCTGATATTGGCTCACAAACGTAGTATAAAGCTAGCTGAATTGTGTAGCCTTTTGGCTTCCTCTCAAACACGTTTTGCTACTGCGGTATCGGAGATTGCCCGATGTGCCATTACTAGCGGACAGGAGTCATATCTTATTTTAGGAATAGACTCATTAAATGGAGGAAAAAAAGAAATTGTAGCGGTATTATATGACAAGGTAGATCTAGCAGGATGTAACCCAGAAGCTTTTTTTTATGCCAAAAAGGTATTGAAGGATGTTACTGCACATTGTGAAGATGATATTTATACCATTACGTTGAGGGCTAAAGTACCCTATTCTGGACTTTTGTCTGAAAAGTGGGTCAATTCTTTTGTAGACTATTTTAGACAAGAACCTCCTATATCACCTTATGATGAAATACGGAAAAAAAACATACAGTTAATTGAGTTGGCAGATAGGCTTAGCGAAAGCGAAAATGATTATAGACAGCTAACAGATACCTTGCCATTTATTGTTTTTTCCGTATCAAAATCAGAGAAAGTCTTTGTCGCCAATAAAAACGCTGAAAATATTTTAGGGAGTAACTTTAAAGAGTTTTCGGCCGCTACTATACATCAGATAATACACACTGAGGATACAGAACAGGTTATTAAAGCATGGAACAGTGCGAAGAAAAAGCAAACTGTACAAACTGTTCAAGCGCGTGTCATCTCTACAAAAGAACCAATATGGTACCAGATTTCACTAGTACCACATAATGATGAGAGTACAGCAGGATGGATTATCAGCATGGTAAATATTCATGCCCAAAAGCTTGTTGAAGAAACCCTGAAAGATAATAATGAATTAAAGGAAGCTAAGGAAAAACTGAGGCAATCTAATGACGAACTTCAGAAAAAAAATAAGGAACTAGAACAATTTGCCTATATCGCAAGTCATGATTTGCAAGAGCCACTCCGAAAAATTAGGAATTTTATTTCACTTGCCCAGCATAATCGTTCGGATATTGATAAGCAAAATCTGTACTATTCCAAAATCAATGCTTCAGCAGAGAGAATGTCTCAATTAATCATTGATGTTTTAAGTTATTCCAGACTTGCAGCAACATCCGAGACATTTGAATTTACTGACCTAAATTCGGTACTCTCCGATGTAATTAATGATTTTGAGTTTTTATTAAGTGAAAAAAAAGCAGTATTAACTGTTGAAGCTATGCCGTCGGTGCTTGGTAACCCTGTGCAATTGGGGCAACTCTTTTACAACTTAATCAGTAATTCACTGAAATTCTCAGAAGAAACACCAGTAATACATATATCACATGAAGTTATCAATGACAATGGAATAGCTTTGAATAAAATTGTCGTAAATGATAATGGAATCGGTATCGAGCCACATCATGTAGATAAACTTTTTACTATTTTCAAAAGGTTGCATCCACAAAGTGCATATCCAGGCACAGGTATTGGGCTCGCATTATGCAAAAAAATTGTTGAAAATCATGGTGGAAAAATTAAAATTGACAGTAATAGTAATGGTGGTACTGATGTAATTGTATACCTACCATACGCAGCAGCATAGAAAAGCATACTAGCATAACTCTTTAAACGAAGCCGTTGTATAATTTCTATGCAACGGTTTTTTATTAATTTTATTGTGCTACTCAAAAAAAATGCTCATTTTTGTTTTAATTGTTTAACAATTTTAATGAAAAGGATTTGTATTATTATTGCAATCAAGACAAGTGATTGAAAATCAGTAAAGTTTTATCGTAGTGTTTGTCTTTGATTAGAGTCAAAATATACTTTAATAGTAAGCATAGTCCACCTATTATGTTTGATTACAAATCATTCGCGCTATTATTAATATATGAATCTTAGAAAAATATATTGGCTAATGCAAATCTCAAGTTGGTTACTCATTGCCATGATGGCTTTGAAATACACCATTTTAGAGGAAGCTAGCTTTACCCTTTCATTTGAATATTTCATCTCGGTATTTGTGTATGGTCTTTTTACCACACACACTTACAAACTAATTGTTGATAAATACCAAGTAGATGAAGCTCCTGTACAAACTTTTCTATTGTTTCCTTTAATAGGCAATATCATTATAGGTTTCTTGTTTTTTATTTTAGATGTTCAGTTCACATCAGCTGATGTGATGAAAAATGAATATAAAAACTTTGGTGATTATTTTAGTTTATTCGTTGATGATATTTGGGTGACAACGCCTTGGTTTTTTTTCTTTCATATCCTTCGGTATGTAACAGTGAAACAAACCATGAGTGAGAAGATGATTTCGATGGAAAAAATGTTAATAAAATCGGAATTAGAGGCTTTGAAAACCCAACTACACCCTCATTTTTTTTTTAATGCTTTAAATAGCATCAAAGCGTTAATGGTGATAGACCATCAAGAAGCTCGAGAAGCAGTAGACCAACTTTCAGATTTATTACGTTTATCCCTTAATATTGGAAGCTCGCAATTGGTAAGGGTTGACGAGGAAATAAAGCTAACTAAAGCCTATTTATTTTTAGAAAAAATAAGGTTTGATAAAAGGCTGAAGTATCACTTAGAGGTGGATGATAAGTTAACCCATAAGATGATTATTCCTATTTCATTAAGTACACTTATCGAAAATGCTATCAAACATGGTATTGCAAAAAATAAAAATGGAGGAGAAATTACTATTCAAATTTATGAAGAAAACGATAGGTTACTGATAAAAGTAAGTAATACAGGAAGTTTTATAGCGAATGAAACCAAACGAACTGATGGTGGTATTGGACTGACCAATCTGAAAAAACGATTAGAGTTACAATATGGAGGTGAAGGCTCATTACATATTGAAGAGGTAAATGGAAATGTAGTTTCAACGATTTTAATTCCAATGTCAAAAACTAATTTGTCTTAACCGTACAATGAACTAAGGTTAAATATTTTATTTTCACTCAAGAAGCACTTAAATTGCATCATACTCAACAAATTTTACAACAAATATGAAAAAACTACTATTGTTACTATCATTTTGTAGCCTTTCGTTCTTTATTCAGGCACAGAAATTGACAGTTGCCCAATTGGATTCTATTTTCGTTCGTGAAAACTATGTCAAAACTCAGTACGAAATAGAAATGAGAGATGGTGTAAAGCTTTTTACAAATGTCTATACTCCCAAAGATGCTTCTTCAAATAATCAATATCCTATCTTATTAGCACGCACTTGTTATTCGGTGGCTCCATACGGAAAAAATGACTATCCATCAGTTTTGTCTTATTCAAAGTATCTGATGCGTGAAAAATTCATTTTCGTTAATCAAGATGTTCGTGGTCGCTGGATGTCTGAGGGGAACTGGACTAATATGACACCCCATATCCCTAACAAGAACACAAAGAAAGATATTGATGAAGCCTCAGACACTTATGACACAATAGACTGGCTCGTGAAAAACTTACCCGGTAATAATGGAAAGGTAGGGCAGTATGGTATTTCATATCCCGGTTTTTATACCATTGCTGGGGCTTTATGTGGGCATCCTGCCTTAAAAGCATCTTCTCCGCAAGCACCTGTATCTGATTTCTTTTTTGATGATTTCCATCACAATGGAGCATTCACGATAGGCTATGGTTTGACTTTCCCAGTTTTTGGTTTGCAACATCCTAAACCAACAGATAAATCTTGGTATGATGAGCAGTTTCCGAAGATAAAAACATTTGATGGTTTTGAATGGTACAAAACAATGTCTCCACTCAAAAATCTTGGAGAAAACTATACTAATAATTTCTTTTGGCAGGAACACGTAGAACACCCTAATTACGATGAATTCTGGCAGAAAAGAAGTATAGTGCCACATTTGAAAAATATCAAAAATCCTCCTGCTATCATGGTAGTAGGAGGTTGGTTTGATGCCGAGGATTTGTATGGACCATTAACAGTTTATAAAACCGTTGAGAAAAACAATCCCAATATTTACAATTCTATCGTGATGGGGCCATTCGGTCATGGCGATTGGGCTCGTGAACGTGGTCACCATTTTCACTCGAATGTTTATTTTGGAGACAGTATCTCAACATACTATCAGCGAAATATTGAACTTAAATTTTTCAAGCATTTTTTGAAAGATGCTGGCGATGGCAAAGCGGGGTTAGCCGAAGCAACACTATTTGATACAGGTAAAAAGGAGTGGAGAGAGTTTGCAGAATACCCTGTTAAGAACGCTCAAAAAATAGATTTTTACTTGAGCCCTAATGGTAAAATTACCACAGGTACGGAGGCTAAAGGATTTGCAGAGTTTATCTCTGACCCTTCAAAGCCTGTACCTTATACAGAAGACCCTAACCAAATTTTAGGATTTAGTCCAAGAAATTACATGAGCGAAGACCAACGTTTTGCAGGACGCAGAACGGATGTATTGACATTTGAAACAGATGTTTTAACGGAAGATATTACTTTAGGCGGTGAGATGATGGCTAATCTTAAAATTTCAACAACAGGTACGGATGCTGATTGGTTTGTAAAATTAGTAGACGTATATCCTGGAGACGAACCTAATAGCCCATATACGCCGAAACATATTACTTTGGGAGGTTATCAGCAAATGGTAAGAAGTGAAATCATGCGTTCACGTTTTAGGAATTCATTTAGCAAACCAGAACCTTTGGTAGCAAATAAAATCACTGATGTTAATTTCCGTTTGCAAGATGTATTACATACTTTCAAAAAAGGACATAAAATTATGATTCAGGTGCAGTCGACAGCCTTCCCTTTGTTTGATATTAATCCTCAGAAATATGTAGATAATATTTATAAAGCCAAAGAAAGCGATTTCCAAAAAGCTACACATCGCGTATATGGCAATAGTAAAATTTCGGTAGAGGTATTGAAATAGACTTTTAGAGACTGGAGACTTTAGGAGTAAAGACTTTTAAGAATAAAGAAAAAGCAAAGCGGTTGTTTCTTAGGAGGCAACCGCTTTTGTTTTATTATTTAATTTTAGAAATACCTTTAGCGTTCATAACAAGTAATTTTTTTTTATTATCAAGATAGTTTGTACCTGATAAAACAATATTGCTTTTGTACCTTTGTTATACACTTTATTTAATTTTACTCAAACCCATGTACCGAAAACTATACAGCTACCTATTTTTTTTCTTCTTATTATCCAGTTGCTCAACTCATAAAATATCAAAGCCTTCTTCTGCTTTAAAACCAACATTTAATGTTGTTGAAGATAGTCTGAATTTAGTTGATGTATCAAGAAAACGTTCAGTACCAGTGGCTTTGTATATTCCTAAATCTGATCAAAAAATCACACATCAAAAAGTCGTAATCTTTAGTCATGGTTATTACCAAAATAGAAGAGGGTCTAACAAAGCTTATTCGTATATTACTGAAAAGTTAGCTTCAGAAGGCTACTTTGTTGCTAGTATTCAGCATGAATTACCAACAGATGATTTAATTCCAAGCACTGGCATTCCACAACTTGTAAGAAGACCATTTTGGGAGAGAGGGGCTGAAAATATTCGTTTTGTAATTAATGAATTAAAAAAGACAAACCCAGATTTAGATTTTAAACATATCATACTTATTGGTCATTCAAATGGAGGAGATATGTCGATGCTGTTTGCACACAAATACCCAAATTTAGTAGAGAAAGTAATTTCATTAGATAATAGAAGAATGCCTTTCCCTAGGGCAAATCATCCAAAATTATATACGCTTCGTTCAAGCGACCAAGTGGCAGACGAAGGTGTTTTACCTACGCCCGAAGAGCAGGTGAAATATGGTGTCACAATCATCAATTTGAAAAATACCATCCATAATGATATGGACAATAATGCAAATACAGCACAACGAAAAGAAATCAATGATTATATTTTGAAGTTTTTAGAGTGATTATTTACAAATCTCTTCCACAAACAACTCATTAACAAAAGACCTCTGTATCATAAGCAGAGGTCTTTTTGTATATTTGCCAATAAGTCTTTGTTACTTCATCCACCAAACCTATCACAACAAACATGATTAATTATAACCCCAAAGAATGGTTTACATTCATTTTTAGAATTCATAAAAGCGATACTGTGCGTCAGCTAACACCTATGATGATTAGTTTGTCGATTTATGTAGCCTTGATTGCTTTTTTAGAAATAGAAGTTTTTAAATTGAGTGAAAATAGCCATATCAAAAATATTACTATTTTACATGGAATGCTAGGCTTTGTGATTTCCCTTTTACTAGTTTTCAGAACCAATACTGCTTATGAACGCTGGTGGGAAGGAAGGCGAATGTGGGGAAACTTAACGAATACTTCTAGAAATCTAGCCATGAAAATCAATGCTGTTTTGCCTCTGGATGATATTGCTAACAAAACATTCTTCAAAGAGCATATTGTGGAATATGCTTTTGCTTTGAAAAGACACCTCAGAGGGCATCAGAAAGATAGCGAAGTATTTACTTCTAAGATATCACTTCATCACGATTTACATAAACCCAATCATATTGCCAAATTGATGTTTGTACGTCTGAATGAACTTTATAACCAGAAAGTAATAAGTGGAACTCAACTTTTATTTTTAAACGAAGAGTTCCGAACGTTTACAGATATATGTGGTGCTTGCGAGCGTATCAAGAGTACGCCGATTCCGTTCTCATATTCAGTTTTTATCAAGAAATTTATCTTCTTTTATGTTATGTCGTTGCCTTTTGGCTATGTCTTTAGCTTGGGTTATATTGCGGTGCCAATCGTTGTTTTTGTGTTTTATGTATTGGCTAGTTTAGAATTGATTGCAGAAGAAATTGAAAATCCTTTTGGAGTAGATGATAACGATTTGCCGTTAACGACGATGTCTAAGAATATCCAGAAACATGTGGGTGAGATATTAAATTAACCTAGTAATCCCTAGCGAGGGACTTAAGTATTTCGCTAGGGATTACTATTAAACTATGCTCGCTTGATTAATAGCGCTATCTTTCAATTCCTCACAACGACCTTGTAAGCCACCTGTATGTACAGCAACAATATTAGCATTTTCAGAAAAGTATCCTTTCTGGATTAAATCATAAATGCCAAACATCATCTTGCCAGTATATACTTGTTCAAGCATGATATTTGGATTCCTTTCTTCAAAGCCTTTGATGAAACTAATCAATCCAGGAGTGGTTTTGGCATAGCCGTCAAAATGGTATTGTTCATTCAATTCAAACTCTTTTTCAAAAGGCAAAAGCTTTTCAATTTGTCCTTTCAATAAACCTTTGCCTTTTAGCGAAGCAAAGCCTATCGCTTTGGTATTTCCTCTTAATCCACTGATGATACCTGCAATCGTTCCACCTGTGCCTACTGCACTACAAATATAATCGGGGTTAAGTATGTCATAAATTTCATCAACCATCTCATTAACGCCTTTTATGGCCAAATCGTTAGTGCCTCCTTCTGGTAAAACATAAAACTTCTCTCCATACTGCCGTGTTAGTCTATTCCTAAAATTATAGTCGAGTCGGGTAACAAAAATTAATTCCATACCACAATCATGAGCAAACCTTAGCGTAGCATTTGAATCAGGCGTAAGTTCGTCTCCACGAATGATACCTACAGTTTTAAAACCAAACTCTTTACCAGCGGCGGCTGTAGCATAGATATGGTTTGAATAAGCCCCGCCAAAGGTTAATAGTTGATCAAATCCTTGTAATTTGGCCTCAATTAAATTAAATTTTAGTTTCCTCCACTTATTCCCCGTTACTTCTGGATGAATTAGATCATCTCTCTTTAAATAAAGTTTTACCTTAAATGAATCAAGTATAGGATCCTTTATTAACGTTAAAGGAGACGCGGGTAATTGAAACATGACGGTATTTGTTTAAATTTGGTTTTTAATGCCAAATATATGCAAGAAATAGAAGACGAAGAAGAAGAATTATATCAACACCACCGATTTGAGGTTGACAAAGGACAAAGTATATTAAGGATTGATAAGTACCTTATGTCCCGCTTACAGAATGCTTCTCGTAATAAAATTCAAGATGCTATCGAGACTGCTGCGGTAAGAGTAAACGATGCTGTAGTAAAAGCCAATTATAAAGTAAAGCCTTTAGATGTTATCACGGTTTTATTACCAGAACCACCTCGGAATACAGAGATTATCCCACAAAATATCCCTTTGGATATTGTTTATGAAGACGAGGAGTTATTAGTCGTAAACAAACCAGCAGGTATGGTTGTGCATCCTGCACATGGCAACTGGGAAGGTACTTTGGTGAATGCCTTAATTTACCATTTCCAAAATTTACCTACCCACCGTAATGGCGAAATACGTCCAGGCTTGGTACACCGTATTGATAAGGATACCTCTGGTTTATTGGTAATCGCCAAAACAGATACAGCAATGACGCATCTGGCAAAACAGTTTTACGACCATAGTATCGAACGTACCTATAATGCTTTGATATGGGGTGAGCCTAAAGCTGATGAAGGAACTATTACAGGACATGTAGGTAGAAGCTTGAAAGACCGCAAAGTAATGGCTGTTTTCTCGGATGGGTCAATGGGAAAAGACGCTACTACACATTATAAAGTATTGAAGAAATTAAGGTATGTATCAGTAGTTCAATGTAATTTAGAGACTGGAAGAACACACCAAATTCGAGTACATTTCAAGCATATTGGGCATCCATTGTTTAATGATGCTACCTATGGGGGAGACAGGGTATTGAGAGGAACAGTATTCTCTAAGTACGAACAGTTTGTAGCGAATTGTTTTAAAATGTGTCCTCGACAGGCATTACATGCAAAATCGCTAGGATTTATTCATCCGAAAACGGGTGAATTTTTACAATTTGACACAGAATTACCAGAAGAAATGCAACAAGTAATCCAGAAATGGGAGACTTATGTAACTAATGAATAAACAATTAATTTAACCAATTTCCAATGTCAGTCATTATCAGAAAAGGTATTCGTGAAGATGTACCCGTGATGTTCGAGCTAATCAAGGAGTTAGCACTATATGAAAAAGCCCCAGAGCAAGTAACAAATACCGTTGAGCAAATGTACCTTGATGGTTTTGGTGAAAACCCTATCTTTGGGTCTATTGTGGCGGAAGTTGAAGGCAGTGTAGTTGGTCTAGCTTTGTATTATTATCGATATTCTACTTGGAAGGGTAAAAGATTGTATTTGGAGGACTTAATCGTTTCTGAAAAAATGAGAGGGAAAGGTTTAGGCGAGCAATTATTAGAAGCCACCATTCAACAAGCTAAAGACGATTCCTGTACTGGTGTAATGTGGCAAGTGTTAGATTGGAACGAACCTGCTATTAATTTCTACAAGAAATTTGGAACAAAAATGGACGGCGAATGGATTAATGTTCATTTGGATTTTTAAAAAAGATGCAAGATTTAAGACACAAGACGCTAGATATAAAATATAATTTATCTAATTAGTTTTCCCAATATTTTGCCCATTCGCTTATTGTGTCTTGAGGTCTTTTATCTTACTTCTTGAAAATCTTTCCCTAAAGTCTAGGGTCTTAAATCTTGTGTCTTTTATCTCTAAAACAAGTGCAAAAAAACTTCAACATTTCGATAGATACTGGTGGAACTTTCACCGATTGTGTAGCATCTGATAATGATGGAAATCAATACCGCTATAAAATTCTTTCTAATAGTTCGCTGCGTGGTGAAATTATTGAACAAATCAATCTACAGACATTCAAAGTAAAGTCTTCTTGGTTTTTAAAAAGGGATATTTTAGCAGGCTATGCTTTTACATTGTTTAATCATAACTTTCAAGCTGAAGTAGTGAGTTTTGATATTGAAAGTAATACATTGATTATCAACCAACCGTTACCTGAATTATTGGGTAGTCAAGTATTAAGTTTTGCTTTAACAGCCTTTGAAGAAGCCCCTGTACTAGGAGCAAGGCTGATAACACAAACAGGCTTGAAAGAAGCATTCCCACCTATTCAAATTAGGATAGGTTCAACTAAAGGAACGAATGCTTTGTTGGAAATGAAAGGGGCTAAGACAGCTTTTTGGGTAACAAAAGGATTTAAAGATTTATTAGTGATTGGCAATCAATCTCGTCCAGATATTTTTGCGTTGAATATTGTTCGTCCCGAACCATTATATAGTGAGGTAGTTGAAGTAAATGAACAGATAGATAAAGATGGTAATGTCCTTGAATCCATTGATGTTTCGACTCTTGAAGAACAAGCTAAACGACTTAAAGATAAAGGCATCTTGGCAATTGCAGTCTGTTTGAAAAATGCTTACCGCAATAATATTCACGAAAAAAAAGTACAAGAAATACTCTTGAAATATTTTAAATATGTAAATATTTCTACAGAACTAAGCAAACAAATCAAGTTTTTGAACCGAGCAGAAACCACTGTTGTCAACGCTTATCTTTCACCGATTATCAATACTTATATCAATAATATCAGCGCTCAGATTCCTGATAAACATTTCAAGGTAATGACCAGTGCTGGGAGTTTGGTAAATGCACATCATTTTCATCCCAAAGATAGTTTACTATCTGGTCCTGCTGGTGGTGTAGTTGGCGCTGCTTATATTTCAAAAGTATCTGGGTTTGACAAGATTGTTACTTTTGACATGGGTGGAACAAGCACGGATGTAGCTCGCTATGATGGTAATTTCGATTATCAATTCTCACAAAAAATTGGTAATGGTCAAATATTCAGTCCATCGTTAGCCATTGAAACGGTTGCCGCTGGTGGAGGGTCAATTTGTGCTTTTGATGGTTTTAAATTAAGTGTAGGACCAGAGAGTGCAGGTTCTATGCCAGGACCAGCATGTTATGGAGCAGGAGGCGATTTGACAATTACGGACGTAAATTTACTGTTAGGTCGATTAGATATTCAACAATTTAGTATTCCCGTTTTCCCTAATAAAGCTGATGAAAAATTACAAGAATTATTGGCTAAAATTGCTGAAAAAACGGGTGTAGAGCCAGATAAAGAAGAAATTTTAGAAGGATTTAGAGCCATTGCCAATGAAAAAATGGCAGATACTGTTCGTAAAATATCCATTGCGAAAGGATACTCTATCCATGATTATGCCTTAGTAGCCTTTGGCGGTGCAGGTGGTTTACATGCTTGTGGTATTGCTAATTTATTGAATATTAATACTATCCTTTTACCGAAAGATGCAGGGTTGCTTTCTGCTTTTGGCATTGATAAAGCACAAGTAGAAAGGTTTTCGGAAAGGTCTGTTTTAGAGATTTTTAACGAAAAATTAAATAACAATCTGACTGAATTATTCAAACAAGCTGAGGACGAGGTAATTAGTACGTTGAGAAATGATGGTGTAGAAGCTTCAACAATTCGATTTAAAAGTCATTCCTTGTATTTACGATTCAAAGGTCAAGACTCGACGATAGAAATAGCGTGGCAAAATTTTGATGCTATTTTAGCTACGTTTAAAGCGAAATATACAGCCATCTTTGGACACTGGATTGATAATAGGTCTATAGAATTAGAAAGTATCAGGGTGAATGCTTATGAGTTTTCAGAGAAAGAATTATTGGAAGAAACAGCAATATTTGAAGAATATTTTCCGCAGGAAAATCATTCTGTCAAAGCATTTTTTAACAAACAATGGCAAAATGTACCTGTCTATTTTAGAAATCAATTAGATAACGGAGCCATTATTAAAGGCTTTGCTTTACTACTCGACCCTTTTAGCACGACAGTCATTGAACAAGGATGGACACTGAAAATTGACAGTCATGGAACGGCTATTATTCAAAAAGAAGCAGTAGCAGTTATTGACAATGAAATAGATAATCAAGAGACTCAACTAGAGTTGTTTACCAATCGTTTTATGACGATTGCCGAGAATATGGGCTTGTTACTTCAAAGAACGGCTCTCTCTGTCAACGTCAAAGAAAGGCTAGATTTCTCTTGTGCATTGCTTGATGCAGAAGGCGAACTAATCGCTAATGCACCCCATATCCCTGTGCATTTAGGAAGCTTGGGCGTATGCGTAAGAAGTGTACTAAAGTATATCAACATTGATAAAGGCGACGTAGTAGTGACGAACCATCCAAAATTTGGCGGGTCACATTTACCTGATATTACATTGATATCTTCTGTGTACTCTTTTGATAATCAATTGATTGGTTATGTAGTGAATCGCTGTCATCATTCCGAAGTGGGTGGGGTACGTCCTGCCTCTATGCCTCCTTATTCTAAAAATTTGGCAGAGGAGGGCGTTGTAATTCCACCGATGTATTTGGTGAAAAATGGAGCAATGCGTTGGGATGCTATCAAAGAATTGCTTTTATCAGGTGCATACCCTACACGAGCGATTGAAGAAAATTTAGCAGATTTAAATGCTGCTTTAGCTGCCAACCGAAACGGAGAAGAAGCTTTACAGGCTTTGGTTCAAGAACATAGTCTATCTAAAGTTCATTTTTATATGAACCGACTGAAAACGTATTCAGAAAGTAGGATGCGTGAAAAACTGCAACAATTCGGGCAAGGAGTCTATCAGGCAGAGGAATTTTTGGACAATCACGAACCTTTAAAAGTGCAGGTAAACATTCGTGAAAATAACTGTACAATTGATTTTACTGGAAGTGCTAAAACAGACATAGGTAACCTGAATGCCAACATTGCTATTGTAAATTCTGTAGTAATTTATGTATTAAGGTTGTTATTAAATGAAAAAATACCTTTGAACGATGGTATTTTGAAGGCAGTAGAATTAATCATTCCCGAAAAGTCAATCTTAAATCCTGATTATCCCGACAATCCTAAAGATTGTCCTGCCGTAGTAGGAGGGAATGTAGAGTTAAGTCAGAGGCTAACGGATACTTTACTCAAAGCTTTTGGCATTGTGGCTTGTTCACAAGGAACGATGAATAACTTTTTGTTCGGCAATAAAACCTTTGGATATTATGAAACCATCTGCGGAGGTAGTGGCGCAGGAGATGGTTTTGATGGTACCTCTGGTGTACATACGCACATGACTAATACGAGGATTACTGATGCTGAAATCATGGAACTACGCTACCCTGTTTATCTAAATCGTTTTGAAATTCGTGAGGGTTCAGCAGGAAAAGGGAAATATAACGGGGGTGATGGCATTATACGTGAAGTTACTTTTTTAGAAGATGTTGAAGTCTCTTTACTGCGTCAACACCTCAGAACTCAACCTTACGGATTAAATGGCGGAAATGCAGGTGCATCAGGTAAACATTTATTAACCAGAACCGATGGGACTGTTACGTCGGATAACGAGATTACAGCACACGCAGGTGATAAATTAACTATTTGGACCCCTGGTGGCGGAGGGTTTGGAATAGCATAATTAAATTATGACTTGAAATAACATGATTAGTAATTGGTATGTTGAAATTTATGTCAACCTATTTTAGGCAAGCACAGGCAAGCACAAATCACCAATTACTAATCACCAATCACTACATTACAATGATTTACGTTTAATAAAATACCCTTTATTTACAAACCTGCCTTTTTCTCGCGAGAGAATCATTTGAGCAGCCCTTTTTCCCATTAAAGCAAAATCGTTTGAAATAACGGATACCCCTTCTGCCAGAATTTCTTTGATGGGCGTATCATCATAAGACATCAGTCCAATGTCGCTACCAAGTTTCCACCCTTTTTTATTCGACCAATTGATGAATCGAACCAAATCATTTTCTCTGAAAACCAAATATGCATGGTCTTTTTGAAGGTGTTCTTCTTCTTCTAAATCAGAAATAATTTCATAAGAAATGTTGTTTTCGTGGCAGAATCGCTCAAAACCTTGAATAATACCTACAGGCGTATATTGAAAACTTTTGCTACTGAGCACCAATGAAAAGGTTTGATATTTTTTGATGAGCTCCTTAGCTTCATTCAAACCAACGTAAGTATTATTCTTAAAATCTTGATAGAGAATGGCATAATCTGTCCCAAAACTTGGCACATCAATATCCAGTATCAATAGTTTTTCTTTAGGTATTTTTTGAAGTACGTTCGTCACATCTTGATTAAAATGTGGCATTACGATATAAAAATTATATGACCCCAAATGATTGAGGATTGTATTTTCAAAAACCTTTAAGTTATGATGATGAAAGAAAATATTAATCGTTACGTTTTCTCCTAATTCTGCTACTAAGCTATCATACAAAATCTCCTTGTAAGGTGTAAGGGCATCAAAAAGCACAAAAATATTTAGCTGACTCCTCGTGTCAGTATTTGAAACATAAAATCCTTTGCCGTGGTGAGACGTAATAATTCCTTTTTCTCGAAGGTCATCATAAGCTTTGGCAACCGTCATTCTGGCCATTCCAAAATTCTGCGATACTTCGTTGATAGATGGTAGTTGTTGCCCTCTCACTAACGCTCCTTCTTCAATTCCGTTGATAATGTATTCAATTAACTGTTGAAATTTAGGCTTGCTAGAGTGGGCATCAATTTGAGTGCTGTTTTTCATTGAATCTATTTCTTTCTATTTGAGGTAATTAAGGCAAATTAATAATATTTTTTTGCTGTATTAATAAACTGTTGTCTTTTTCCTGTTTTAACTCAAATTATGGTCAAAAAATTTTGAATCGATAATTTTTTTTTTAAATTTGTAGTGGAATTGACTAGCATAGTATAGCATTGTTTTAATATAGATTTAATAATTAAAACTAGCTTCCTGATATAAATGTTTCATCACCAAGTTTAGTGATGATTGGATTACAAGTTTTGTTTATAAAAATGGTTAATGGTGTACAGTGTCTGTCGGAGACATAACTTTGTCTCCGCAGGCAATTGTCTTCAAAACAAAACTTGCTTAAAGATGCCTCCTATCTCTGAATATTTAACTTCTAAACTACTTGACTTCAAGTAGTTTTTTTTTGTATTTATAATCAATATTGTTTTTTTAATATAAAATTTCATTTTATGATGAATTATATATTAATATTAAAATAAAATCACTTTTTTTGATGTTAATTAATATGAATATTATAAATTGGCATCAATATCAGAAATACCAGTCCACATATTAAAAGAGTTTTGATATGAAGTTTTTAAAAATCCTTTTGTTATTGTTGCTAGTTAGCTTCAAATTCATTGCTTCGCCAATGAATCCCGAAGGTACTATGCACAATCACTTCATGAAAAGGTATATTTTAAAATCAGCTCATGACGACTCTAGAACACAATTATGTGATACTGAAATTAATGAAAGTGAAGAAAGTTCTGAACACACTAAAGAATTCGATTTATCAAAAATTGCCTTCACTTTTAGCGAGTTTTTTACGTTTAAACTATTTGTATTAAAGCAAACATACCTTACTTCTTGGATTTTTAAATCTAAAATCCATTCTTGCTTTCCGCTTTTTGCGCTTTATCTCAATTTCCGAATTTGATCTCTTTTTGCCAGAAGCATCATGCTGATGCCTTTCCGTTCGTTTACATCATCGCTTTGTAAATTCATCTGGCTTTTTTCATTACCATTTTCTTTAAAGTTTGTTCAACTTATTCGATTATTCCGATGATGTTGGAGCATACTTGTATTTAGACTTGATTTATAATCTTGATTGCTATAACCACTAATCAAAGATGTTGGAATTTGAGTTGCTTATATTTTGTGCTTAGAGTGTTACTTTCTGGCCAATAAAGAAATATGCTTATACGAGTTATTACAAGTTTTAATATAATCTTAAAGTATTTGTATGAAAGCACACGATTCATCCTTTGATGAGCACGAGGTTCTACATGAGCTAAAGCACTATTTACCTGCACAAGCTCCGTTGAAAGACTTTGTTCATCATAACACACTTCATGCGTTCCAACAGCTGAAATTTTATAAAGCCTTGAGAAAGGCATCCAAAATATTTGGATATAATGTGTTCTTGGGTTTAGACGAATTCAGAGCATTGTATCAATCAAATAGGATTAGTTTGCCAATTCTTGAAAAAGTTATTATCGAAAGAATGGGTGAAGAGTTTCTTCTTGATTGGAAGGAGAAAGTTCTTCAAAAAACATATGAAACAGCGGTAACACCTCGCATTGGTGCTTTAAGAGCTAACTGGAAATTAGTACACCATATTGACATGGATTTGTTGGTTCATCCAATTTTGTTCAGAATCCTTTGTAGTTTTCTTGACCAAGGGATTTCAATCTGGAGTTTCCCTAATATTCATAAGGGTTTTTTAGCTTCAATCAGGGAAATGGAGCGAAATAGCTTTACTAGCTTTTTTAAAACTGAGCGAGCAAAAAATATTTTACTCAATGGTAATTGCAAGATTGAAGACTTACTGAAGATTATTGTTGGAGACTCATCGTTGTATAAACAATATCTTTTTGATCAGCAATTTGCACACCAAGGTTGGTCTGGAATGGTTTCTGTAGTTGAGGATATCCCTGAGACACTACTTGACCATAAGAAAATATCAACACACGATTTAATCGTTTTTGAATTATTATTAGAGATAGATGCGCTTGATTTTAAATTTGGACAAAACTGGGCTCCTCTAGGAAGCACTACTAAAGAAAAAATAAAAGACATCTTAGCTGAAGTACCTGAAAGTGAATTGAATCAAGTACTTTCAATTTGGCAAGATGCTTTTGAGTGGACTTACTACGATCAAGTATTAGCAGGTATCCAACTCCAAAAAGGAGAGAAAAGAATCATTGAGCAAAAAAGTTTTCAAGCAATATTTTGTATTGACGACCGCGAATGTTCTATTCGCCGTTATCTTGAAAAACTTGATACTAATTGTGAGACATTTGGTACACCAGGCTTTTTTGGCGTTGAATTTTACTATCAACCCGAACACGCTAATTCTTATACCAAACAATGTCCTGCACCTGTTACGCCCAAATACTTGATTAAAGAAGTGGGTTCTAAAAGCAAGCAGGTAAAGGATGCACATTTTACAAAACATACGCATTCGTTATTTAGTGGCTGGTTCATTTCCCAAACACTTGGCTTCTGGTCAGCTATGCGTTTGTTTCTGAATATATTCAGACCTACCACCAGTGCCGCTGCTGTTTCTTCATTCAAACACATGGATAAGGAATCGAGCCTAACGATTGAACATAAGCACGACCACTCACATCCACGTAAAGATGAGCTTCAAGTTGGTTTTACTGTGGCTGAGATGGCCCAACGTATGGAAGGTTTGTTAAAGAGTATTGGATTAGTAAATGACTTTGCACCTGTCGTATATATCGTAGGGCATGGAGCAAGTAGTGTAAACAATACTCATTATGCTGGTTATGATTGTGGCGCTTGTTGTGGCAGACCTGGTTCTGTAAATGCCAGAGTCGCTAGCTCTATGCTGAACCATAAAGAAGTAAGAGCAATATTGGCTACTAAAGGAATAGATATTCCTGATACAACACAGTTTGTAGGAGCTTTGCATGATACAACCCGTGATGAGATTTCATTTTTCGATGAAAAAGAGCTTTCAGAAAAAAATAAAGAGGGGCATTCAAAAAATGAAAAGTTTTTTATAGAAGCCCTTGATTTCAATGCTAAAGAGCGTTCTAGAAGATTTGAATCAATCAATACAAAACTAACGGCTGGAGAAATTCATGATAAAATACGCACAAGATCGGTTTCTCTTTTTGAGCCACGACCAGAGCTAAATCATGCTACTAACGCTGTTTGTATTGTAGGACGAAGAGAATTATCAAAAGAATTATTCTTAGATAGACGTGCCTTTATGAATTCATACAATTATCAGGTTGATTTAGAAGGAAAGTATCTGTTTAATATATTGAAAGCGGCTGCGCCAGTTTGTGGAGGTATTAATTTGGAATACTATTTTTCAAGAGTCGATAATCAGAAACTAGGGGCAGGTTCAAAACTACCACACAATGTGATGGGGCTTTTTGGAGTAGCCAATGGTATTGATGGAGACTTAAGACCAGGTTTGCCAAGCCAAATGATTGAAGTACACGACCCAATTAGAATGTTATTTATTGTCGAACATTTCCCTGAGGTTGTTTTGGATACTATCAAAATATTGCCAGAAACTTATGAGTGGTTCAATAATGAATGGGTACATCTAATCGTAGTAAATCCTGAAAACAGAGAGATGTTCAGATTTCACAACGGACATTTTGTTCCTTATCAGGCTGTTAATGAAAAAATTAATTCAGTCTCTGATATCGAATCATTACTAGAATCACACCAAGAAAATTTTCCAGTTTATTTAATAAAATAAGAATACAAAATGACTTCGATACTCCAAATTTTTATTCTTATACCAGTTATAGGTTTTATTTTAAGTTTATTAATTCCAGCAAAAAAAGAAGGAATTATCTCACGAGTAGCTTTTTTAACAGTGGGGTTACACTTAATTAGCTTTATTGTATTTTCGGTTTTTTGGCTATTTCATGGTCATGAAACACTTAATCTTAAAGAGATTGTATTGTTTAAATCTAAAGATTATGAGTTTCTGATTGATTTTTGTTTCGACGAGATTACGGTAGTGTATTTATTGGTAGGGGCATTTTTGACTTTTCTAGTAACCATATACAGCCGATATTATCTTCATAGAGAAGAAGGGTATAAACGTTTTTTTAATACGATTCTGTTTTTTTATGTAGGTTATAATGTAGCGATTCTGTCTGGAAATTTTGAGACACTATTTATAGGATGGGAAATATTAGGAATATCATCATTCTTATTAATTGCCTTTTATAGAAACAGGTATTTGCCCGTTAAAAATGCCATCAAAGTGTTTTCAGTATATAGAATTGGTGATATCGGATTGATACTTGCCATGTGGGCAAGTCACCATCTATGGCATGAAAATATTACTTTCTTGAAATTGAGTAATTATGAATTAGTACACGAACATATATTAAGTCATAGTTTCACGGGCGTATTTATTTCATTAATGATTTTGGTAGCCGCAGCAGTTAAGTCTGCTCAATTGCCTTTTTCATCATGGTTGCCAAGAGCAATGGAAGGTCCAACGCCTTCAAGTGCTATTTTTTATGGTTCACTTTCGGTGCATTTAGGGGTGTTTCTTTTATTAAGAACATTTCCTTTTTGGGAACATCAAATCTCTGTTAGAATATTGATTGCTCTGTTAGGGTTGACAACCAGTATCATAGCGTCATTAATTGCCAGAGTGCAGTCGTCAGTTAAAAGCCAGATTGCTTATGCTTCCATCGCACAAATAGGACTTATTTTCATTGAAGTAGCAGCGGGTTTTGAAAGTTTGGCATTGTTTCACTTTGCAGGAAATGCCTTTTTAAGAACATACCAATTGCTTGTTTCACCATCAGTAGTGAGTTATATGATTCGTGAGCAGTTTTATAATTTCATTCCACGTCAGCATACTATTGAAGATTCTTTCCCTAAAAAAGTAGAATATTCTATTTATGTGATGAGTTTGAAAGAATGGAATTTGGATTTATTCATGGATTACATCGTTTGGAAGCCATTAAAAAATGTAGGTAGAAAGTTAGACTTCCTGACAATCAACAAATTAATGTTATTGTTTATTCCTACTTACGTTGTCGGTTTAGTGCTATTGTACAACCAAGAAAAACTTGCTCCACAATTGCATGAATACTTACCTGGATTATTTTCGCTGATTGGTTTTATCATGGTCTTGAAATCTTTCTCAGAAAGAAAAAGCCCTAGAATGAGCTGGCTATTAATCATCATGAATCATTTTTGGATTGCCCTAGCCATTTCATTTAACGAGCATTTTAAATTAGAAGAAGCCATATTTTACTTAAGTGGCATTATCATAATGGGTGCTTTTGGATACTTCACTCTAAGCAAGTTGAAGTCTATTGAGAAAACACTGGATTTAAATCGTTTCTACGGACACGTTTACGAACATCCAAAATTTGCTATGATGTTTTTGTTGGCCTGTTTGGGTTTAACGGGCTTTCCTATCACGTCAACGTTTATTGGTGAAGATTTAATTTTCAGTCATATCCATGAAGATCAAATTTTCTTAGCATTTTTTATTTCGTCAAGTTTCATTATTGGAGGTATTTCTGTGATAAGAGTTTATGCCAGAATTTTCCTCGGCCCACATATTAAAACGTATCATGAAGTACCGTATAAGTCTTCATAAAAAAGAAATTACAAAAAATCAGACTCAATCTCAATAGTTAATTAAGTATTGAATCACATTACTAAAAGTTTATAAAATATTATTTCAAAATGGAAACAAAAACGAAACTAACTGCTCCTCTTGATGGCTTAGCAGGATTAAAGGAGAACTTTTCAACCGATGCGGTCTCTGGATTTATTGTATTTTTATTAGCGCTTCCCTTGAGTTTGGGGATTGCCAAAGCCTCAGAGTTTCCTCCTATTATGGGTTTGGTGACGGCTATCATTGGGGGTGTCGTGGTAAGTTTCTTTATGGGATCTAAATTAACGATTAAAGGCCCAGCAGCTGGCTTAATCGTAATCGTAGCAGGTGCTGTAAACGAATTTGGTGGAGGAGAAACAGGTTGGCATTTAGCATTGGGAGCGATGGTAGCTGCTGGTATTGTCCAAATGCTTTTTGGTGTATTTAAGTTAGGTAAACTTGCCGACTTCTTTCCACTTTCAGCCATTCATGGTATGCTTGCTGCCATTGGTTTAATTATCATTGCGAAGCAAATTCCAGTATTATTAGATGTAGCACCAGCTTTGACAAAAGGGAAAGGCCCATTGGCTTTGATTGCCTCTATTCCAACATTTATTGCGCATCTTGACCCTAAAGCTACTTTGATTGGTGTTCTTTGCTTAATCATTATGTTAGGTTGGCCATTTATCAAGAACCCTATTATCAAGAAAATACCTGCTCCATTGGTTGTGCTTATTATTGCAATTCCTGCTGAATTAGCAATGGATTTCCAAACTACTGAACCAGCTTATGCATTGGTACACATTGGCAACTTGATGGAAAATATTAAAATCAATGTTGATTTTTCAGGTGTTTCTCAGATAGGATTATTTATTAAATATGTAGTCATGTTTGCTTTGGTTGGTACTTTAGAATCACTTCTTACTGTAAAAGCCATTGATATGTTAGACCCATATCGTCGTAAGTCTGATGCCAACAAAGATTTAATCGCTGTGGGTATTGGTAATACAATCGCCGCAATTTTAGGAGGCTTACCGATGATTTCTGAAGTAGCGCGTAGTTCTTCAAACGTTAATAATGGTGCTAAAACTCGTTGGGCAAACTTCTTTCATGGTTTTTTTATCTTAGCTTTTGTTTTGTTAGCATCCCATTTAATCGAGCTTATTCCTAACACTGCCTTAGCAGCTATGCTGATTACGGTAGGTATTAAATTGACGCATCCAAAAGAATTTATCCATACGTTCTCCATTGGTAAAGAGCAATTGTCAATTTTCTTGATTACTATTTTCTTTACATTATATGAAGATTTATTAGTTGGTATTGCAGCAGGTATTGCTTTAAAAATCATTATTCACTTAGTGAATGGCTTACCAATTGGTTCATTATTTAAAGCACCAACGTTGGTCTCTTTTGAAGGAGATGATTATTTAGTAGAAATCGATAAATCTGCTGTTTTTACAAATTACTTAGGCATTAAAAGCAAATTGGATGCTATTCCTGCTGGTTTTAATGTAACGATTGACTTAAAAAATACTAGATTGGTAGATCACTCGGTGATGGAAAACTTGCATCACTTTGAGCATGATTATGTAGAAGGAGGAGGTACAGTGAAAATAATAGGTCTTGATAATCACAAGCCTGTTTCTGGTCATAAGTTGGCCGCTCGTAAAGCTTAATATTCACATATTTTGTTATAATTAATACTGAGTGACATTTTGTCGCTCAGTATCTCAAAACAATCTCTTATTATTCTAATACCATGAATAAAATACTTTTTATAGTGGCTGGACTAGTGTTGTCCTATACAAGCTTTTCCCAGACTTATAAAGACGGAAAATTATATTTGAATCAGGATGGGTCTCAGTTTTTAAAAATGACATTATTGAATCAAGTTTGGCTTCGTCATAACGAAAATAACCCTGGTTCAACAACAAATGGTTTTGATAAACCTTCGACTACTGATATTGGTATTCGTAGATTAAGATTACAATTGTTTGGACAAATCACCGACCGTACTTATATCTATTTACAAATAGGTGAGAACAACTTTAATGCATTATCAGACCGCAAACAAGGTTTCTTTATCCATGATGCCATTGGGGAATATGCTGTAGTGAAAAATAAGCTATCATTAGGTGGAGGTTTAACAGGATGGAGTGGCTTAGCACGTTTTGCCGCACCTTCAGTAGGAGGACAATTAGGAGTAGATGCTCCGCTTTATCAACAAGCAACGAATGATGTAACCGATCAATTTCTTCGAAAATTAAGCATTTATGCCAAAGGAAAACTAGGTTCATTTGACTATAGAGTAGCTTTATCAGACCCAATGGCGATTCAAAAATCATCTGGGTTTAATGCAGCGACAGCATTAACTAAAAATTCAAACTTTGCCACAACACCACCAAAATTTCAGACCCAAGGATATTTTCAGTACCAATTTTGGGATAAAGAATCTAACATGAATCCTTATACAGTAGGAACATATTATGGCTCTAAAAAAATCTTCAATATTGGTGCTGGTTTTATCTATCAACCTGATGCAATGTGGCATTTGGCAGATAATGGAAGAGATACCTTGAAAACAGCGATGACATTATTAGCAGTCGATGCTTTTTATGATGCGCCTATTAACAAGGAAAAAGGAACAGCGTTGAGTGCTTACTTAGCACTTTCAGACTATAACTTCGGTAAAAACTATATCCGCGAAAGCGGCCCGTTGAATCCTGCTAATGGCAATGCCAATGCAAGTGTGTTGAATGGTGCAGGTAATAATGCCCCTTTGTATGGAACAGGGCAAACCGTTTATGGACAAGTAGGATATAAAATGGCAAATAATATGTTAGGCAAAGCAGGCACATTGATGCCTTATGTTAGTGTACAGTATTCTGATTATGAAAAATTAGCTGACCCAATGGTATTTTATGATGCGGGTATCAACTGGTTGTTTACAGGACATACTTCTAAGCTGACATTGGCTTACCAAAGTCGCCCAGTATATACAAGTAATTCAGCAGGTGAATATCATTCGACTGACAGAAAAGGCGGTATTATTATGCAATATCAAGTATTTTTTAATTAGAGTGTTACAATATTTTAGTTTGTATGTGGTTTAATATTGGATTGGGTTATCGGCTTCGATAGCCCAATTTTGTTCTAATTACTTCAATCTTTTATTCTATTTGTATCAATGGTAGAACGAAAATGTTTTAATTTTGGTTTTAGAAATTAAACTCGTATGAATACCAAGACTAAACTACATATTGTCTTTCAGACTTTTTGCTTGGCTTTGGCCTTGCATTTTGTGGCATTGAATGTAGGAGGTATTTATTATTTAAAGTTTTTTCTACCGAAAGAAAAAGTAGTTAATCTACTGAATAAAGCTGAAACTGAAAAGAAAACTGATACTGATTCTTCAGATGATGTGCCTGAATCAGATGACATTAATGATTATAACGTCATTTGTGTAGTAGAATCTCTCTCATTATTTTTGAATAACCTTACTTTAAATGATGACGCATACTATTATACATTAGCACTTTTCTCTTCATATTCCTCTCGTACCCTCCGTGGTCACTTTGATGTGATAATTCAGCCTCCGCAAGTATAAAATCTATTTTTTAATGGTATAAAATTGAATATATTCTATTGATTAGAATTAATTTAAACTGTACCCTATTGGGAGGAATCTCCTAGAAAATCAGATTTTTAAAACTACTATGTTGAAATTATGTCAAAATTTAAATATTATCAATCATCGTTGCTATCAACTGACTGGAAATCCGGGATTTCTGTCTTTCTAGTAGCACTGCCTCTTTGCCTAGGAATTGCCCTAGCCTCGGGGGCACCACTTTTTTCAGGTTTACTCTCGGGTATTGTAGCGGGAATAGTGGTATCAGTTTTATCAGGTTCAGAAATTTCAGTAAGTGGGCCGGCTGCTGGCTTAACCGTAATTGTGGCCACAGCTATTAAGGATTTAGGTTCTTATCAAGGGTTTCTTGTAGCCGTTATTTTAGCAGGAATTATTCAAATAGGGTTAGGATATTTAAAGGCTGGGAAGTTTAGTGCCTATTTTCCAGAGAGTGTCATTAAAGGGATGCTCGTTGCGATAGGAATTGTAATTATATTAAAACAAATTCCACATGCTTTGGGAGACGACCAAGATTATGAAGGGGAATTTGAGTTTGAACAAGTTGCTGACCACCAAAATACCATCACAGAATTGATTCGTTCTTTTATCGATTTCAATGATGGAGCCGTCATTATTTCATTTGCTTGTTTGGCATTATTGATTCTTTGGGACTATGCTTCCAAGAAAAACATCACTTTTTTCAAAGTATTTCCATCAGCCTTGGCTGCTGTAGCTTTAGGAGTAACGATTAATGAGATGTATGCGGTTATTAAACCAGAATACTTTTTAGGGAATTCGCCTGCTCACATGGTTTCAATGCCTGTATTCAAAAATTTTCAAGATTTCACAAATGTATTGTTATTACCAGATTTTTCATTTTTAAAAAATCCGCATATATATACCGTAGCGCTTACCTTGGCTATTGTAGCTAGTTTAGAATCGCTATTAAGTTTGGAAGCAGGAGATAGTATAGACCCTCAAAAACGTATCTCATCTTCGGATAAAGAATTGATTGCTCAAGGTGTAGGTAATACTATCGCTGGATTTTTAGGTGGACTCCCTGTCACATCAGTAGTCGTTAGAACTTCGGCCAACGTATATGCAGGGGCTAAAACTAGGATGTCGTCAATAGTTCATGGGATATTATTATTGGCTTCTGTTGTATTAATCCCAGCCCTCATGAACAGGATTCCATTGTCAGCTTTAGCCGCCATCTTATTAATGGTAGGGTATAAATTGGCTAATCCTCTTGTCTTTAAAAGAGTTTATAAAGAAGGTTATGACCAATACATACCTTTTGCTATTACCATCATTGTCATTATTTTCAAAGACTTACTGTTCGGTATTTTTATCGGAACATTCGTTGGACTATTGTTTGTCGTATTTACCAACTTCCAATCAGTTATTTCGGTCATTCGGGATGGCAATAATGTATTAATCAAATTCAATAAAGATGTTTCGTTCTTGAATAAACATAGAATCAAACAAATATTAATGAGTTTGAAAGAAGGAGATGAAGTATTGGTAGATGGTTCAAGAGCTAACTTTATTGACCATGACATTTTTACGTTGCTTTACACTTTTAAAAATAGCTCAAAGAAAAAGGGTATAGAAATGGTATTTAAAAAAGTAAATCGAAAAATACAAGGTGATATTAATCAATATCATGCAGAAGTGGAATCACATTAAATTTTACAAAAATGAAAGATTACAAACAACTGCTTTTGGCCAATAAAGCGTGGGCAAAAGAGCGTTTAGAATTAGATGAGGAGTATTTTAACGTACTTTCTAAAGACCAACAACCAAAGTTTTTGTGGATAGGATGTGCAGATAGCAGAGTACCTGCTGAAGAGATTACTCATGCAGAACCAGGTGAAATATTTGTACATAGAAATGTGGCGAATTTGGTGGTGCATACTGATATTAATTTACTTTCAGTATTGCAGTATGCTGTTGAAGTATTACACGTAAAACATGTTATTGTCTGCGGACATTATGGCTGTGGTGGTGTAAAAGCCGCTATGGGACCATCTGACTTAGGTTTAATCAATAAATGGTTGAGAAACATCAAAGAAGTTTATTATAAACATGATAACGAGCTTAAAGCCATTGAAGATGAAGATGCTAAATTCAGACGCTTGGTAGAACTAAATGTTGAAGAACAAGTGAAAAACTTAGCCAAAACAACTATTATACAACGTTCTTGGAAAAATTTCAAATTACCTCATTTGCATGGATGGGTTTTTGATATGAAAACAGGTTTGATTAAAGAAGCGTTAGAGATTGAGGCTTGCTCTGAAGTAGACCCTATTTTTAAATACGAATTTCATACGAATGAATTAATTTCTAATAGCTCAATTTATTAGGTTAAATCAGGATTATAAAATACTTGTATTACCTTAGCTTTCGGAAAAATAATTCCGAAAGCTTTTTTTGTGTCTTAAGTAATCAATATAATGTAAATAATGTTTTTATTTGTCGCAAATAACTGATAACTAGTGATTTGTCGTACTACCGATGGCGGACTGTTCACCAATCACTATTTACTAAACACAACTTATTCTAAAACTTGACTATGAAAAAAATACTATTGGCTGGACTAATCCTTTGCCAACTAAAAACATTTGCCCAAACCCCTGCTGAAAACTATCAGGACGACCCCGCTTCAATTGAGCAAATAGGTGTTCCGAAAGGAGAAGTATTGAAATTTACTTTCGAGGATTCTAAAATTTTTCCCGGTACTTTCAGAGAATATTGGGTATATGTTCCTGCTCAGTATCGCACCGAACAACCTGCTTGTGTGTATGTAAATCAAGACGGAGTCCAGTGGAAAGCCCCTACCGTTTTTGATAACTTAATTCATCAAAAAGCAATGCCTATCACTATCGGCATATTTGTGATGCATGGACGAGTAAAAGCGGACAATCCAGAAATAGCAAATGATCGTTTTAATAGAAGTTATGAATATGATGGCTTGGGAGATAATTATGCAAGATTTTTATTAGAAGAGCTTTTACCTGCTGTAGAAAAACAAAAGACGAGTGATGGTCGTGCGATTAGACTTTCAAAAAATGGGAATGATAGAGCCATCGGAGGCTCAAGTAGTGGAGCAGTTTGTGCTTTTACAGCCGCTTGGGAACGTCCAGACGCTTTTTCAAGGGTATTTAGTGCCATCGGAACTTATGTAGGTTTACGAGGAGGAGATTCGTATTCCACCTTAATTCGTAAACATGAACCTAAACCAATCAGGGTTTTCTTGCAAGATGGAGCTAATGACCTTAATATTTATGGTGGAGATTGGTGGAAAGCCAACGAAACCATTGAAAGAGCATTGACATTTTCAGGCTATGAAGTAAACCATGTGTGGGGTGAAGGAGGGCATAATGGCAAACAAGGAACAGCCATTTTCCCCGAGGCGATGCGTTGGCTTTGGAAAGATTACCCTAAGCCTGTTTCCAAAGGTCAATCAAAAAACCAAGTTTTGAGCGATATTTTAATAGAAAATGAAAAGTGGGAATTAGTAGGAGAGGGCTATACTTTTACAGAAGGTACGGCATCTAATCCAGCAGGAGAAGTATTTTATCAAGATATTCCCAATTCAAAAACCTATAAAATTGGCTTAGATGGAAAATTACAAACCTTGAACCTAGATGCTAAAAGAGGGAGTGGAACAACATTTGATGCCGATGGGAAACGCTATGTAGTAGCAGGGGGTACTAAACAAATTTTAGTGTATGATACCCAAGGAAAAGAATCTGTCTTGGTGGATGACCAATCTGCGAATGATATAATTGTTGCGAAGAATGGTAATATCTATTTTACATCTCCAAATGGGATTGAAAAACCAAGCAAATTATTCTTGCTGCGACCAAACGGCGAAAAAGTAGAATTGGATGAAGGTTTGAAATATGCCAATGGGCTTTGTCTTTCGCCAGACCAAACACAATTGTATGTAACAGAATCTACTTCTCATTGGCTATGGGTATATCAGATTCAAGCAGATGGAAAATTGGCTTACAAACAAAAGTATGGTTGGCTACATGTAAAAGATTCAGATAATAATGCTTGGGCAGATGGTTTGAAAGCCGACAATCAAGGAAGAGTTTATGTGACGACTCGTGCAGGGATTCAAGTGCTTGACCAAACTGGTAGAGTAAATGCAATCATTCCAGTACCTACTGGGCAACCTTCTAATATTTGTTTTGGCGGTGCAAACTTCGATACGATATATGTAAGCTGTGTCGATAAAGTATATAGAAGAAAACTAAAAACACGTGGTGCAAATGCTTTTGAAAAGCCATTCAAGCCAGCACCACCAAGATTATAGCAAACTATAAGCCGTGGATTATTTAAAAATTATTCACGGCTTGTATCAATCTTTCTAATTTCTGAGGGTCTAGCTCTCCATTGGTTCTTACACCACTGCAAATGTCAACTCCATAAGGCTTAACAAAGTCTATCGCTTCACAGATATTCTCTGGATTCAATCCACCAGCTAAAAATACTGGAATTGAAACCATTTCAACAATGTGTTTACTAATATCCCAATCGTGTTTTCTGCCAGTTCCTCCCAATTCTTTAATCGCTAAATTTGGATTGCCTGAATCCAATAAAATTATATCAGCCAATGATTCGTACATGCTAGCTTCAATAATGGATTCTTCACCTGTTACGTGTATTACTTGTATTAGCTTGATATTATTGGGTAGATTAGCTCTTAAAATCGGATAAGCCTCTACAGCCACTGCATCTACTAATTGAATACAATTAGTACCAGTAGCACGTTGATGTGCGATTATTTCGTAAGGGTCAGTTTTAGGCGTTAATAAGAAGCTATCAATGTGTGGAGGAATAATAGTAGCAATTTTTTGAATTAAATCATCAGTAATAGTACCAGGTCCACTGGGCATTTTTGCTACTAAACCAAGCACATCAGCACCAGTATTGATGGCCATTTGTGCTTCTTGTTGGCTACTTATACAGCATATTTTAATTTTTGTACCCATTATTCAAAAACCACTTTGTTTTCAATTTCTTCATTCATAAAAAGCAATTTTACTTCACTGTCGTATAGTGCATTAAAGGCAAAATGCTTCTTCTTTAGGATATAATCGTAAATGAAAAAGTCAGTTTTAGGCGTTGGAAAACTATCAATGTTCTGAAAGTTATGCCATTCTAAAATGCCTTCATTACAAAGGGCAGGCTCAAAGAAGTCCACTTCGGCTTCATAAATAAAGCTCATCCAATTATACTTCACTGGGGATGTTTCCACCAATGTACCACAAAATCTCATGGCGGGTACTTTTATACCAGCTTCTTCCCAAACCTCACGAATGGCTGCATCATAAGGGTTTTCAAATGCATCTACTTTTCCACCTACGGGTACGTAAGTATCTTTATTTGGTTCATTGAAACGCTTTAGCAATAAAAAGTTAGCGCCATTTCTCAGCACACAAATTACAGCTACTCTTTTTAAACCTTCCATGTGCTATTCAGGTATTTTTGTGGTTAAAAAGCTTCCTAATAAGCCTAAAATAATTAATGAAGCGAGGGCTATTTTCAAAGAGAAGAATTCAGAAAGATAACCTATCATCACGGGACCAATTAAAAAACCAGCGATACCTAATGTAGAAATGGCAGCCAATGCTACTCCAGCAGCCATAGTTTTTGAATGACCAGCTTCACTATAAATAAGAGGAACGATAGTAGAAAGCCCCAAGCCCGTAATGCCAAAGCCGATAATAACTGTAAAGGGTGAAGGAATAAAAATAGCAATTGACATTCCGACAAATACTAATAAACAATTGATTAGAAGGGTTTTTCTAAGTCCAAGAGCTTGTAAAATTTTATCACCAAATATTCTTCCTACTACCATCAACACTGAGAATGCCGTAAACCCAGCCGTGGCAAAACCATTGGGATTATCCATAATTTGCTTGTAATAAAGCACACTCCAGTCGGCCATAGCCCCTTCGCACAACATTCCACAGAAGCAAATAATACCTAGAATGATTAAAGACTTATCAGGAATAGCGAAAAGGGGTTGATTTTCATCTGACTTATGGTCGTGTTGTAATAAATACGAAAATGAAATAAGTCCTATCAGCAAGTCGATACTACCAATTGTTGCCAAATGTTGAAAAGTAGAAATACCCTGTTTCGCAATAATGCCTCCTAAAGCCGCTCCAAGCATAAAACCAATGCTAAATACGGCATGAAAAGAGGACATAATAGAGCGTTTTTGTAATTTTTCTACGCCAACGGCTTGTACGTTCATGGCAATATTCAGTAAGTCGCTACCAAAACCAAAAATAAATAAAGAGATACCAAGATTTATTGGACTAGCGGAAAGCCCAAGCAATGGGAGGGAAATAAAATAGAAAAATACAGCAAATAAAGTAATTTTCTTACTGCCGAATTTATGGATAATGACCCCAGCGATTGGTAAAGCCGTTAGGCTGCCAATAGGCATGGCAAATAATACTGTTCCCAAAGCAGCATCACTTAAATGTAATAGTTCTTTCATATCTGGAATGCGTGATGCCCATGAGGCAAAACTAATTCCACATAGAAAGAATAAAGCATTGGTAGCAATGCGAGCATTTTTCCCAATGTTATGTTGAATAATAGTAGTTTCCAAAGCGTTAATGCGATTATTATGAACTTGCTGAAAAGCATAAAGGGGTATTTTACAACAAGATACTCTCAATTTCTTTCCAAGAATGTACTCTTGTAAATTCTTTTACGTGTTGATTATGGGCAGCATCAAATAATAAGCCTTTACCTTCAAAATTAATAAGATTTTTTTCATGATCATCAATGATATAATCAGCTTTAATCATCCATTTATGACCACAAAAAACAGTATGCGACCAGCCAATATATGGAAAATACTTATCCAACCATTCTAATTTCTCTTCCATTGATAAAGGAAACTCAGTAGCTGCTGATACAATAAATATTTCGTGTTTAGCATGAAGTTTTTGAACAACCTCTTGCGCACCCGGAATCAATGGAATATCTGCAAAAAAACCTTTTTCCCAAAGCATTCCTCTTACTGTACTATATTTTTCATAATAAGCCTTATAAACTTCTGGCTGTGTTAAGATTTGCTCACGAGTAAAATTTGTTCCTAATTTTTTATTCGTTTCGTTTAATAATTTTAAACTTGTGTCTGCCAAGACATCATCCATGTCGATTAAGATTCTCATAAATAATAATATACGGTTTTAGTTTATACTGTAATTTCAATTCGGTTATTTTCAGGGTCTAGCACTACACTTTCGTAGTACCCATCGCCAGTTGTTCTTGGCTTACCAATAATCGTAAAGCCTTCGTTTGCTAACGTTTCAGTTAGTTCATTTACTTTTTCTATACTGCCAACAGCTACTGCAAAGTGTACCAATCCTTTTGTTTGAAGTAAAATATCTTTTGGAATATCTACTACTGATGGCGAGTGCATAATTTCTAAACGCGCTCCTTTTGTAAAACTTAAAAAATAAGATTCAAACCCTGTTTTGATATTGACATATTTTTGATTGGCTGTTGCTCCGAAAAAACGACAATAAAATGACTTCATTTTTTCTAAGTCAATCGTCCAAATAGCTATGTGTTCAATACTTATCATGCGGTTTTTAAAATATTTAGACAAATTTACCGCAATAAACCGCATATATCAAAATAAAATTTATTAAATTTGTGTAATATTCCGAATAAAAACGAATTAAACCGCAAATATGCTCAGGGAAGAAAGATTACAGGTCATCTTGAAGATGTTAGAAACTAACCAAAGGGTTTCTTCGGTTCAATTGGCAGAAATACTTAATGTTTCTGATGATACTATCCGTCGTGATTTGAATGAATTAGCAGAAGACGGGTTGCTGAAAAAAGTACATGGCGGAGCTATCCCCAAAGCCACAAGCCCATATAAGCTAAAAGAGAGGATTCATATAGACCATGAAGAAAAACTGATTTTAGCCAAGAAGGCTCAAAGTTTTTTTTCAAATGGACAAGTAATTATCCTTGATAATGGTTCTACCAATATGGAGGTAGCCAAATTAATGTCTCCATCGTTAAAAGCCACTGTTTTTACAACAAGTATTGCCATCGCTCAAATTCTTTGTGAACACCCCAATATTGAATTATTTATGCTTGGGGGCAAGGTATTTAAAGATGCCCAAAATACGTATGGTACAGAGGTAATAGAGCTACTAAGTAAAATCAGAGCAGATGTTTTATTGATTGGTGTTTGTGGAATTCATCCTGAAATAGGAGTAACTATTCCCGACTGGGGCGAGTGCGTAGTAAAAAAGAAAATGGTGGAGGTATCGGCCAAAGTAATAGCCTTGATTACAGCCGAAAAACTAAATACGGCGGATAGTTTTGTAGTATGTCCTTATGCTGATATTGATGTAATGATTACTGATGAGATAATCACAGAGGAACAACTAGTAGCCTACAAAAGGCTTGGTACTGAAATCCAATAAGTGAAATGATAAAAAAATCCCTACAATTGAATCATTGACAATTGTAGGGATTTAAGTTTTGGTCTAAGGTTGTTTTTCCTTATGCATTTTTCCTTCGCCTTTGTTTAACCTATTGAACAGCATAGCATTGAAAAGTTGCTCTGTTTTATATAATTCAGATACCTGTCGAACATTAATAACTTTCAGAAATTTTGACATATATTCTTTTTCTAAGTCAACATCTTTTTGTTTCAGGTTTAAAATTTCTTTTAAATCAGATAAGATTTTATCCTCAGAACTTGTCGTATTTCTACTTTCGGCAGTAATCTGTCTGATACTTTTTCTGATTTCCCAGCGCTTAGTATCGAATTCGTTATAAACAACCCAAAAGCCTTTGGCTTGGTCTTCAGTTAAATTTAAGCGGTTAGTAATTAAACCAACTTTAGCGGCTTTTATTTTTTCTTTGCCTTTTAATGGCTCGTCTTGTGCTTGCGCTTTTACATTTAATGAGAAGACAAAGCAAATTAAACTGATAATAATGGCTGATTTTTTCATGCGTGATATTTGATTAAATATTCTCTTCTAAATTGTCTAAATCGATACTTTGTAAAATATCTTGTCTATTTATTTTTAAATTATCTAATAATTCAGAATCATTATTTGTTTCCTCTACCTCGGCTTTATTATTTGTTTGAACATTTTCAAATTGTTCAGCAAGGTCGGTTTGGTTAATATTCTGTTGAATTAGATAATTAATGATTTCTTGATTTTGTACCTCAGCAAGGGCTTCATTGCCCAATGCATCTTGTTTTGGCATCCAAGTAAAGTATCCTAAGATAGCGATAGCAGCACAAGCGGCTACGCTTGCCCAAGTCCTTTTCATAGACCAAGTAACTAAAGGAACTGTTTTAGATTTGGCAGAAGTTTGCGATTGTATTAACATCGGAAGCTCGTCAAAGTAATTATCAGGTACTTTGAAAATATTCTCACGTGGTAGTTTCTCTATGTCAAACTTATTATTTTCCATTGTTTTAATGATTATGCTACTTTGACTGTCTTGGTCTGTAATGGTTTAAAATGATTTTTAATTTTTTTTAATATTGAAACCATTTTATTATGGTATTGAATTTTTAAGGTACTCTTCTACTTTTTTTGCTGCTAAATGGTAGGATGCCTTTAAAGCACCCACTGAAGTACCCGTAATTTCAGAGATTTCTTCATATTTTAGCTCATCATAATATTTCATATTGAATACCAAACGTTGTTTGTCGGGCAAAGTGAGTAAAGCTTTTTGAAGTTTAAGTTGTATTTCATCTCCAGAAACTAAATCGCTATCTTCTAGTTTGTTAGATAGCTCTTCTGTGATATCATTGATAGGTAAAAAGAAGCGTCTTTTTTTCTTACTAAGATGGTTCAAACATTCATTAGTCGCAATTCTATACAGCCATGTAAATAATTGTGAATCACCCTTAAAGTTTTCAAGGCCTTTCCACGCTTTTATAAAAGTATCTTGAGTTAGGTCATTGGCATCGTCATGGTCGATTACCATTTTACGGATATGCCAATATACTTTCTGCTGATATTGACGTACCAGTAAATTGAAAGCATAATTTCGGCTTTCGGGGTTAGCAAATTTTTCTAATAATTCTTTATCTGTCATTTTTAGGCATTTGGCTTAGAATGCTAAATGCAAAATAGGCACAAGTCACAAAATAAAAAAGGCAAAAGCCGAAAAGAATAGTAATTAGCGTATTAATTTCTTCTAATTACTTATACTTATTCGCCTTTTGCCTGATAATATGATAAATTGAAAAAATTAAGCTTGTTTGCGAGCAATCGCTTTCAATGCTTTTTCAACAATTGATGCTGCATTTAAACCATATTTTTCCATTAATTGAGCAGGAGTTCCTGATTCACCGAATGAATCCTCTACGCCAACATATTCTAATGGAGCAAGGTGTTGTTTAATTAATACCTGAGCGATAGAATCGCCTAAGCCACCTGCAATTTGGTGTTCTTCAGCAGAAACAGCACAACCAGTTTTGCGAACTGAAGCTAAGACAGCTTCTTCGTCCAAAGGTTTAATTGTATGGATATTGATAATTTCTGCATCGATACCTTTTTCAGCTAAAATCTCACCTGCTAAGATAGCTTCCCATACCAAGTGACCAGTAGCAAAAATACTTACATCCTTACCTTCGTTTACAGTCCAAGCTTTTCCGATGATAAATTCTTGATCTGGAGCTGTAAAGATTGGTACAACTGGACGACCGAAACGCAAATAAACTGGGCCTTCGTGCTCAGCCACAGCGATAGTAGCAGCTTTCGTTTGGTTATAATCGCAAGGGTTGATTACTGTCATGCCTGGAAGCATTTTCATCATACCTAAATCTTCAAGAATTTGGTGAGTAGCACCATCTTCACCTAATGTCAAACCAGCGTGTGAACAAGCGATTTTAACATTTTTGTTTGAATATGCCACCGACTGGCGGATTTGGTCATATACACGACCAGTACCGAAGTTAGCAAAAGTAGTAGCAAAAGGGATTTTTCCACCGATAGTTAAACCAGCAGCAATACAAATCATATTTGCCTCAGCAATACCAGTTTGGAAAAAACGCTCTGGATTTTCTTTGATAAAAGCATCCAATTTCAATGAGCCAATTAAGTCAGCACAAAGTGCTACAACATTAGGGTTGGTTTGTCCCAACACTTGCATTCCAGCACCAAAGCCAGAACGAGTATCTTTTTTTTCTGTGAAAGTATATTTTTTCATTTTTCTATTTTTACTCGACTGGATTTGTCGAGGCACATTGCTTTAATTTAGTTAAAAAATAATTAGCACTTGGGCAATTAGGATGACTAGCTGCATTTTGAATTGAAAAGCCAGAATTAATCATTTTCTTTGCAAGTTTTGGCTTACTTTTTGGAAATGTAAAACCTTTAAGATTTATCATTTCATCTATTGCTTCAACATACATTTCAGGAAAATTAACCTCTTCAATGTATCTCCCCAAAAAGCTAGATAAGGCATTTGTATCAGCTAAATACCAATTTTCAAATTCTTTGACAGCTACTACAATTGATTGATTTGGAAAATCTAAAACTTTTTCTTTTGTGACTGTAATACATTGGTCTTTATCTAAGTCAAGTAATGCTATAACCTGAGTAGCTCCTTTATCAATTAAAATTTGTCGATGAGCATTTAATCTCTCTCCATAAAATTGATTTTTAGCTCCAGTTTCTTGAACATCAATTAGTTCGATACCAATACTATTTAGAAGTGAAATAAAGTTTTCAGATTTGAATATAACTCCTTCACTTTCTCCTTCACAAATTATTCCAAGTTTTACCATGGAAGCCCACCTCCAAGAGCATTAGAGAGCCATGCTTCATCCATAGGTAAGCCATAAAGGTTTAAATCTTTATCTAACTGTTTTATCTTTGTTTCACCGTCTTTCTTATTGACTAAAATAATTTCATGAGGTTTTAATTGTGAAACAAGAGACTGAGAATGAGTATTTAACCAAATATAGTGACCTTTTTCTTCACAAGCATATTGAAATAGTCCTACTAATTCCTTTACAACCTTTGGATTCAAACCATTTTCGGGTTCTTCAATACACAAAAATTGCGGTTCATCAGATTGAAATACAGCTGTTAAAAGAGCAAGAATATTGTAAGTACCATCAGAAATCAACTCTTTAGTAAATGGCTTTTTGATTCCCTTTTCATACATCAATAAAGTATCATTATTACTTAAATCACTTGAAATAATCTCAACTCTTTCAAACCCAGGAATAAATAAATCTAACCATTCAGATATTTCTTCATTTTTAAACTCATCAAGTAAAATTCGTTTAAGAACTTTTTCGAGATTAGAACAACTAAGAGATAAAAATCTATCATCAATAAGTTTGAAACGCTCTCTACTTAAGTTATTAGGAAAGACAACTGAAAAGTTCTCGATGAACTGTCTAAAATCAGAGTATTTTTGATAATCAAAACTTTCACCATTATCTGGTTTTAAACCACTATGGAGCATTCCACTATAAAGTGTAAAATCATCGAATTGAAGATTGCTACCTTCAAAAATAGAGTCACTTTTGGGGAGATTCAAAAAAGAATCTGTTTCGCCAAATATAGATCGACTAAATTGTTGATTAGATGGAAATCGAAATGAAATTGTTGTAAACTCCAAAGCCTCAAAAATATTACTTTTACCAGACCCATTAGGCCCTACAAAGACCGTGAATGGATTTGGTTCAATAATCTCTAAATCTGCAATAGATTTAAAATTTTTGATATGTAATTTTTTGATTTTCAATAGTATAAAGTTTTATTCCTAATTGCTTATATGATTCACTAACTCACTCATTCACTCAATATTAATAATCCCCCAAAGTTTCTGGTAACTGAGCTAATGCTGCAGCTAATTGCTCGTCGTTTGGAGCAACCCCATGCCATTTGTGCGAACCCATCATGAAATCAACACCAGCACCCATTTCTGTTGTCATCAAAATCATTGTAGGCTGTCCGTTTCCTGAAAATGCACGAGCTTCTGCTAATACTTTCACTACATCGGCCATATCATTACCATTCATTTTGATAACATTCCAACCAAAGGCAGTGTATTTCGCACCTAAGTCACGGTTGTTCATTACTTTATCTGTAGGACCGTCTATTTGCTGACCATTATAGTCAATAATTGCTACCAAATTGTCTACTTTATGGTGTGGAGCATACATTGCTGCTTCCCAAACCTGACCTTCGTTTTGCTCTCCGTCACCCATTAGGACAAACACTAATGAATTATCTTTATTTAATTTTTTTGCTTGAGCCGCACCAATCGCAACAGACATACCTTGTCCTAATGAACCAGAAGCAATACGAATACCCTCTAAATGCTCATGCGTAGTAGGGTGTCCTTGAAGACGTGAATTTAATTTACGGAAAGTTGCTAATTCAGCCGCTGGGAAATAGCCAGCACGCGCCAATACTGAATAAAAAACTGGAGAAATATGTCCGTTTGATAAAAAGAAAAGGTCTTCACCAATTCCGTCCATATCGAAAACTTTGTTTCCAGCTTCATCTGATTTTAAAGTCATTTGGTCGAAGTAAAGACCTACTAATAAATCAGTACAGCCTAAAGAACCGCCTGGGTGTCCAGACTGACAAGCGTGCACTTGACGTACGATGTCACGACGTACTTGCGAAGCAACTTTTTGTAATTCAGTAATTTCCATTTGTGTTTGATTAATTTTTGTAATCTTTTATAGTCGTTTTTCTAGTTAATTATGCTTCAATAATCTGCGAGGTATGCTCTTTGGTCTTCACTTTTTCAATAATATCAGTAATGATTCCTTTTTCATCAATGACGAAAGTAGTTCTAGCAGTACCCATATATGTTTTGCCATACATCGATTTTTCTACCCATACACCATAAGCTTCTACTAGTTGATGGTCTTCATCCGAAAGCAAGGTAAACTTTAAATCATACTTTTTAATAAATTTCTGATGAGCTTTTTGTCCATCCACACTCACCCCAATAATCTCAAAACCTTTGGCACGCAAGGCTGGTAAATTTTCATTTAAATTACAAGCCTGAGCCGTACAACCTGGGGTATCATCTTTGGGGTAAAAGTACAAAACTACTTTTTTACCTTCAAAATCTGAAAGCTTAACCAAATTACCATGTTGGTCTTTTTGTTCAAAATTGGGTGCTTTATCTCCGACTGCTAATTTCATTTCTATTTATTTTATAAAGACAATTTTCAAAGATTTGACTATAGTCTTAATGCTTTTTCTTTTTCTTTGCACTTTTTTTGGCTTTCGCCTCATGCTTGTGTTTAGTTTTTACGTGCTTTTCCTTCTTCGTCGCTACAACTTTTGTATGTTCGTCAACTTCTGTGACAAATGAACTTTTATTTCCTTGGTTATCTTCTAAATCCAAGCGAAGTTTCCCAATGAAATTTTGAGTAGAATCTGATTTAACTGTCCAGAGCAAAGCCCTTTTAGCATCATAATCTGCTAATATATAAGTGTCATTCAGATATGTTTTAAAGCTTTTGATACCCGAAAGATTATCATAAATTCTGATGGCTACATAATTGGGGCTTTTACTTACAAAACTTGCTTTGGGCGGAATAGTGTCAGTTAATAGTGTAAACTGACCTAGTAATCCAGCTTTAAATACAATCCTGTCAGAATTCCATTTGCCTCCTAAAAACCTTCTTTGATTTCTCGAAGTATAATACACGGATGTCTTTTCGGGCAAGCTTACATTTATATCAGGCTGGAAACTTACATTGATTGAATTACGAAGCGGTATTGTAGGTTGTCCAATTTCTATACGATTAGCAATACTATTAGTTTCTAAATAAAGCGTATCATACAGTGTTTTAGTATCAAAAATGATTGAAAGTTTATCTGAAACATAACTACTTGCTTGATTGGGAAGAATAGTTTTCTGTAAGTTTAGAGCCTTCTCTACACTATCGATGCGTATAGATTTAGGTAAGCCTTTCTTCAAGTCCCAAAGATACACAGCTTCATTGTTTTTTACATAACTTATTGCCAATTCTGTCGATGATTTTTCAAAATTTAAAATAGCTATCGAATTGACTGTCTTTAAGTTGCGTGCTTTAATGATTAAGGTATTATCATCAGTACTATAATTAATATTTATGGGCAATTTATTCGGGCTAGCAGTAACGGAACTTTCAGGCTTTTCGCCCTTTATCGTAAAATTCAGCGTACTTCCATTTTCATAGGCGTCCCATATCTTAATACTTACTTGATGTGTTTTACCATCTTCCAAGTTAAGTTTCCCTTTGCTCAAAATCGCTTTGTAAACTGGCAATTCCTCATTTCCATCATCTTGAAATAGTTTCTGGATTCTGTGGCCAATGGTTTTTTCATAGGCGTAATCAGTATGTACATTAATATCATGCGATAATGCATTGGGGAACTGTTCAAGATGGAAGTAATGAATCTCTTGACCATCTACTAGAAGCTCCGTACAAGTCAAGCCATTAGAATTATGGGTATCGTTCATTTTATCAACTGCCATCAACTCCAAACCGATTTCTCCTACTACCGAAACATTGGCATTAAGCGTATAGGTACCATCTGGTTTTTTGATAGGAGTAAAAGCCTTTCTACCAAACTCACCATTCACTCTTGCATCTGTACTCAGCGTTTTGATGTACAATTGCTGAAAAATAGGAGGGGTATTGTCTTTTATTTCTGAAAATCCAAAATTCAAAGGATTCAGAATATTATTATTGGCATCTCTTATTTCAAAATGTAAATGTGGTCCAGCCGACCCGCCCGTATTGCCAGAATAGCCAATTATTTGCCCTTTTTTTACCACAAACTCGCTTGGTGTAGGCTTTAATTGAATCTCAAATGTCTGACTTTCTAATCTTTTTTTCTTAACGTAAGTCGCTAATGGCTCTACAAATTCTTTTAAATGCCCATATACAGATACATAACCATTGGGGTGGGTTAAGAAAATAACATTTCCATAACCAGAAGTTTGTACTCTGATTTCAGAAACATAACCATCAGCCGTAGCTAGCACTGCTAAACCTTCTCTTCCTTGAGTTTTAATATCAATCCCTGCGTGAAAATGGTCTGCACGCAAATCACCCATTCCACCTGCCAAATAGTTTTGTTGTTTGGGATTTATTGGAAAGAGAAAATAATCTTTCGGATAAAGAAGCTTCGTTTTTTGTGCTAAATTCTGAAAAGAAAAAAGACTACAAAACAGAAAGATTTTTAATTTCATAAATGGATGCAACTTAATTTTCAATAAGGACAATAATAATAGATGAAAATTGAGTTACAGTTTACTTGATTTCAAATGATAGCATTTCTTTACCTTCAATAAATGCAGTTAGTTTATTGCCGATTTTTACTTTACCCACACCAGCAGGAGTACCTGTAAAGATTAAATCGCCTGTTTTCAGTGTGAAATATTTAGAGATTTCAGCAATGATTTCGTCAAAATTCCAAAGCATCATCGACGTGTTCCCTGTTTGACGAGTTTCTCCATCAATTTCTAAATGGAAATTCAAGTTTTTTAAATCTGGAAATTCAGTTTTTGGAATAAAACCAGAAATAGGAGCAGAGCCATTAAAAGCTTTGGCTTTTTCCCAAGGCAATCCTTTTTCTTTTAATTTTGACTGAATATCTCTTGCCGTAAAATCGATTCCAATCCCTATTTCTTCATAATATTTATTAGCAAATTTAGCTTCAATATTTTTACCCATCTTGTTGATTTTCAGAACGATTTCTACTTCATGATGAATGTCGTTTGAAAAATCAGGATGATAAAATGCCTCGTTGTCTTTTAAGATTGCTGTATCTGGTTTTATAAAAACTACAGGTTCAGACGGTCGCTCGTTATTTAATTCGGCAATATGTTCAGCGTAATTCCTACCAATGCACAAAATTTTCATTTCTCTTCGTTTTATGAATTTTTTTACAAAAATACCCTTAAAATATAGAAATTTAGAACCTTTTTTAGATTTTTACATCTTAATTCTAATTTGCTATATTCTTTATGCTGTGTTGGTATGATTATTTAATACTAATTTTACAGCAGAAAATAAGTATCTCTTAATCCTTTTCAGAAAATGAAAAAAATCGTTTTGTATGGAGTAGTTCTCCTGACATCCATTTGGGCTTGCACAAAAGTGCCCATTTCAGGTCGTAGTCAATTATTATTAGTTTCAGATGATGAAATGAATGCCATGGCATTAACTAGCTATAAGCAGTTTTTAGATACCAACAAAGTAGTGGCTGCTAATACCCAGCAGGCTGCCATGGTCAAAAGAGTAGGTGACAAAATAGCTAAAGCTGCACAAAGTTATTTTGAGCAAAATAATGCTCCAGAATATTTAAAAGGCTACCAATGGCAAACGGAGTTAGTACAAAGTAGCCAAGTAAATGCTTGGTGTATGCCAGGTGGTAAGATGGTAGTGTATACAGGTATTTTGCCAATCACACAGAATGAAACAGGATTAGCCGTGGTAATGGGGCATGAGGTTTCGCACGCTATTGCTAAGCATGGTAGCGAGAGAATGAGCCAAGGAATGATAGCACAAGGTTTGTTGACGGCAGGACAAGCAGGCTTAGGAATTGCGATGCAAAATAAGCCTAGTGCAACACAGAACTTGTGGAATAGTGTATTTAGTGTAGCTGCACCAGCGGGTGCTCAAATAGGAATGTTGGCATTCGGACGTAATCAGGAATCAGAGGCTGATCATTTAGGATTAATATTCATGGCTATGGCGGGATATAATCCAGAAGAAGCTGTGGCTTTTTGGGGAAGAATGGCAGCACAATCTGGCGGTGGTTCAAAACCTCCCGTATTTTTGTCAACCCACCCTTCAGATCAACAACGTATCGCTGATATAAAAAGACTTTTACCTGAAGCCACTCAATACTATAATGGTTCTAAAGGTGGAGTAAAGAGAAACTAATATTTCACAGTGTAATAAAAAAGGCGAAGAATATTAATTCTTCGCCTTTTTTATTGACTTAATATGAAATTACATTGCTGCTAATACTTCTTCAACTTTAGTAGCTGCATCTTTCAATAAAACAGCCGAGAATACTTTCAAGCCTGATTCATCAATGATTTTAGCTCCTTCAGCAGCGTTAGTTCCTTGTAAACGAACAATGATTGGTACAGGAATATCACCGATAGCTTTGTAAGCTTCAACAACACCAGTAGCAACACGGTCGCAACGAACGATACCACCAAAAATATTAATTAAGATAGCTTTAACGTTTGGATCTTTCAAAATGATACGGAAACCAGCTTCTACCGTTTTAGCATTAGCTCCTCCCCCAACATCTAGGAAGTTGGCAGGCTCACCACCAGATAATTTAATGATGTCCATAGTAGCCATCGCTAAACCAGCACCGTTTACCATACAACCTACGTTACCATCTAGTTTTACGTAGTTCAAATCGTTTTTAGATGCTTCAACTTCTAATGGATCCTCTTCAGTAACATCACGCAACGGAATAAAGTCTGAATGACGATACAATGCGTTATCATCCAAGTTTACTTTAGCATCTACTGCTAAAATTTTATTGTCTGACGTTTTCAACACAGGGTTGATTTCAAACATTGAAGAATCAGTTTCAACATAAGCTTTGTAAAGAGAATTGATAAATTTTACCATTTCTTTGAAAGCATCACCTGATAAACCTAAAGCAAATGCAATTTTACGCGCTTGAAATGCTTGTAAACCTACTCTTGGGTCAATCCATTCTTTAATAATTTTTTCAGGAGTATGTTCTGCAACCTCTTCAATGTCCATACCACCTTCTGTAGATGCCATGATTACATTGCAAGCTTTGCCTCTATCCAACAAAATGGAAATGTAGTACTCTTTTGGCTCAGATGGGCCTGGATAATAAACGTCTTCTGCAATTAAGACCTTATTAACTTTTTTACCTTCTGGTCCTGTTTGGTGAGTAATCAATTGCATTCCCAAAATCTGCTCTGATTTTTGGCGAACTTCATCTAAATTTTTAGCAAGTTTTACTCCACCACCTTTTCCACGCCCACCGGCATGAATTTGGGCTTTAATTACGTGCCACTGTGTACCAGTTTTTGCCGACAACTCTCGGGCAGCTTCTACTGCCAGTGCTGGTGTATCGACTACGATGCCCTCTTGAATACGGACACCATAACTTTTCAAAATGTCTTTACCTTGATACTCGTGAATGTTCATTTGATACAGTTTTTTATGTCGAAATTAATTCGTTTGCTAAATTACTTACAAACAATTTAATTAATCGCTTTTATTTGGTAAATATTTATAGTTTATCAACTTTTTTGAACTCTTCATAAAGTAATTATTCAAGACAAATATAGTAATTCCACAATTTTTATCGTTGTTTTGTTTCAGCGAATATTCATTGAAAAAGAAAAAATGTTAGTAGTTAAAAATATCACAAAGACCTACGGAAACTTAAATGTTTTGAAAGGTATTGATTTACAGATTAATCAAGGAGAAGTAGCATCTATCGTCGGGGCTTCTGGGGCAGGGAAAAGTACGCTGTTGCATATTGCGGGTACACTCGATAGACCTGATACAGGACAAGTATTTATTGATAACACAGAAATTACTAGCTTGAAAGATACTGCTTTAGCTAAATTTAGAAATGAAAGATTAGGCTTTATTTTTCAATTCCATAACCTCTTAGGTGAATTTACAGCCATTGAAAATGTTTGTATGCCTGCTTATATTGGTGGGAAAAGCAAAAATATTGAACAGAAGGCCGAAGAGCTTTTAGTATTGTTGGGCTTGAAGGATAGGATTCATAACTTGCCTTCGCAGATGTCTGGTGGAGAACAACAACGAACAGCCGTAGCGCGTGCATTGATTAATTCGCCATCAATTATTTTTGCGGATGAACCTTCTGGAAATTTAGATTCCAAAAACGCCCAAGAATTGCATGAACTTTTTTTTAACCTCCGCGACCAATTCAATCAAACGTTCGTCATCGTTACTCATAATGAGGAACTCGCCAATATGGCAGATAGAAAATTAGTCATGCAGGATGGATTATTATTGAGTTGAATAATGAGGCCTATAAATCAGTTTTAAGCCTCATTTTATTGCGCTGATTGAATACCTATGATTTAATCATGGGTATTTTCATATAACACTGGATTAATTGGAGTGTTGATTATTTTTCCAACTTTAGCACCTGGACACCATTTTTTCCAATCGGCTTCTTGATTTTTATTATCAGGTTGCTTCAGAACCATGTCTTTATCCATATAAATCATGGTCATTACTTCCCGCATTTTATCCGTTTGATTAGCCCCCGCTCTATGAAAAAGCCAGCCAGAGTGAAAACTCACTTCTCCTAACTCAAATGGTTCAATAACTTGTTGAAAGTCTCCCAACCTTAATTTCTGCTGGATTTCTACCTCGCTATCATCACTTATTGCTAGGTTTCTGCCTTCTTGCATCAAATGGCTTTTAGCACTAAACTCTAACGGTCCCATATCTAATGGGGTTTCCTGTAATGGTATCCAAGCCGTGACGGTTTTATCACTTGCCAAAGGCCAATAGTATTGGTCAGCATGCCAAGGTGTAAAGCCTCCGTGAGGCTCTTTAAAAAGTGCTTGGTCATGGTATATCCTAACTCCCTTTACTTGCATTAAATCACTAGCGATCTTTGCAATTCTTTTACTGAATACAAATTCCTTAATGGTAGCACTATGAGTCCAAATATTCATGATTTGTAAGAAAGCTTTATTATAAATATCTCTTTCGTTAAGCGGCAAATGCATGGTATTTAGTTCACGTACTTTTTCTCTTATGACAAGATTATAGAGATTAATTACATCTTTATTAAATACATTTTTGAGTTTAATGTAGCGGTACTCTTGGTAAAACTCAATTTGTTCTCGACTTAAATTGTAAGGCTCTTTTAGAGCATCCAAAACGGATGTGGCGATTTCAAACATTGCATTATGGATTTGATATTCAGTAAAGAATTGACGTGCAAAGCTATTTATATTACAAAAAACTAGTTGACACTAAAAATTCAAAACATAGCACTATATTGAATTTTAAAGTTTATGATATTACCTTTAGGTAAAAAATAGTGTTTATATGAAGGCAATACTGGAAGATTTAAGTGTGGATGCCTATGTGAATTCCTTTCGGATTAACCAATACAGTATCCCACATTTTGAATATAAATGGCATTATCATCCTGAATTTGAGTTGACGCTAATCGAAAGTGGTGTAGGAGATAGATTTATAGGAGACTCTTTTGAGCGCTTTCAAAAAGGAGATTTAGTCTTGATTGGTCCAGATTTGCCCCATACATGGATGAGTGATAAAGAAAAAAACGTAGTTTCGGCGGCTGTAGTCATACAATTTTCTAGTCATTTTATTGAAAGGTTTTTAGCCTTGAATGAATTTAATCAATTGAAACAAATATTGGCTATTTGTAGACAAGGATTATATTTTCCAAAGCCTTCTATTGAAATTATCCATAAGATGGCAAATATCAGCCAAACAAAGGGTATTGCAAGAATTAGCATTTTACTAGAGATATTTGATATGCTTACAGAATTGGAGTATCAAGTTTTGGCATCGCCATTTTACCAACCTATTAAAAATGAAGAAAATGAATGGAGAATTAATACGGTTTTTGAATATATGTTAAGAAATTCATCGACAGCCATGTCATTAAAAGATGTTGCCGATTTAATTCATTTGTCAGAAAGTGCGTTTTGTAAATTCTTTAAAAGAATGACAGGCAAAACTTATTCTGATTATTTAAACGAAATTAGGATAGGCAAGGCATGTTCACTTTTAACTGAGTCGGATAAGACGATTGCTGAAATTGGTTTTCAAACTGGCTTTGAAAGTATAACTTATTTCAACAGAGTATTTTTTAAAAAGAAAGCTAGAACACCTAGTGAATTTAGAAAGATGAGTAGAAATAGGATAGAAGTATTGGCATAAAAAAGCCGTCAGTTCAAAAGAAATGACGGCTCTAAATATTCTAAAGCAAGTATAGCTTATACTACAGCAAAACTTGATACATTTTTAGCTTCTAGTACAGACTGTCCCATCAAATAAATATCAGCAGCGCGAGCGGCTTCTCTACCTTCTGAAATAGCCCACACTACTAATGATTGACCTCTGCGCATATCGCCCGCAGCAAATACTTTATCAATCGCTGTTTGATAATTATGGGCTTTCACATTGCCTCTTTCGTCAAATTCTAAGCCTTTTTCTTCTAATTGTGATAAGATACCCTCACGTTGCGGATGCAAGAAACCTGCTGCAATTAATGCTAATTCAACAGGAATTTCACGTTCGTTTGTATGAACTTGGTGTGCTTTACCATCAACAACCTCCATTACGATATCCGCAATTTTAAGTCCTTTTAGGTTACCATTTTCGTCACCAACAAACTCTTTTACTGCGATTGACCAATGACGGTCAGCTCCTTCCTCATGCGAAGTAGAAGTACGCAACATCATCGGCCAGTTTGGCCAAGGGGTATGTGGCGCTCTTTCTTTAGGAGGCATCGGCATTACTTCAACCTGAGTAATAGATTTTGCTTTATGACGGTTTGAGGTACCAACACAGTCAGAGCCAGTATCACCACCACCAATTACTACTACGTTTTTGTCTGTAGCATACAGTTCCCCCATTGGATAAGGCATACCCATGTGGTTTACTTCACGTTCTATTCCAGACACCCTTTTGTTTTGCTGTGATAAGAATTCCATAGCTGGATAAATTCCTTTCAAATCAGCACCAGGGATTCCTAATGTTCTTGGTACAGTTGAACCACCTGAAAGAATAACTAAATCAAAATCTTCTAACAAATCGTCAGCCTTGATATCAACACCAACATTTGTATTAGTTTTGAAAATAATACCTTCTTGTTCCATAACTTCAACACGGCGTTGAACAACCCATTTCTCTAATTTGAAATCAGGGATACCATAGCGTAAAAGTCCACCGATTCTGTCAGCACGTTCAAAAACGGTAACAGTATGCCCAGCTTTGTTTAGCTGTGCTGCAGAAGCCATTCCCGCAGGGCCTGACCCCACAACGGCCACTTTTTTACCAGTGCGTTTTGTAGGAATATTTGGTTTTACTAAACCATTGCCAAAAGCGTATTCAATGATCGATTTTTCGATATACTCAATCGTTACAGGAGGTTTATTGATACCTAACACACAGGCAGATTCGCAAGGTGCTGGACAAATACGTCCTGTAAATTCTGGGAAATTGTTCGTAGAAGAAAGAATCTCGTACGCATATGCCCAGTTTTGATCATATACTGCATCGTTGAATTCAGGAATAATATTGCCAAGTGGACAACCACTGTGACAAAAAGGTACTCCACAATCCATACAACGACTTGCTTGAGCTTTTACTTTATCAGCAGTAAAATCAATATCTATTTCTTTATAGTCTGTTACACGTTCTGTAACGAGTCTTTTCTTTGGAGTTTCTCTAGTAACCTCTAAAAATCCTGTTGGTTTTCCCATTTCTTTAATTTGAAAATTTGAGGATTTGAAAATTTGAAATCAACCTTGTATAATTTTCTATTTAGTGATTGATTTTGGGATGCGTCAACTCAAATTGATTTGAATTGACGCATTTTCAAGTTTTCAAATGATATTAATGTGCAATTTCTACTTGAATATCTTTGTAAACAATATCCTTGTTTTCTAAAACTTCTGCCACACTGATATTGCGTGAAGCAAGTGCTTTTTTGAAATCTTGAGGCATTACTTTTAAAAACTGTGGTAGCGTAGTAGCCCAATTATCAAGAATAGTTTTTGCAGTATTCGAATCTGTATATTGCAAATGTTGTTCTACATACATTTTCAATATATTTTCGTCTTCAACAGTCAGCTCTTCGATGGCTACCATTTCTGGGTTTAATTTAGGAGCAAAGTCTCCTTTTTTGTCCCAGATATAAGCTACCCCGCCAGACATACCGGCACCGAAGTTTCTACCAGTTTCGCCTAAGATAACTACTAAACCGCCCGTCATGTATTCACAACCGTGGTCGCCAATACCTTCTACAACAACTTTAGCACCCGAATTTCTTACACAGAAACGTTCACCAGCCATACCTCTTAAATATGCCTCGCCAGATGTCGCACCATAGAATGATACGTTACCAACTACAGCATTTTCAGATGGGTTGAATGTCGCTTTTTTACTAGGATATACAATTAGTTTAGCTCCACAAAGTCCTTTTCCGATATAATCGTTAGAGTCACCCTCCAATTCAAATGTGATACCATTTACAGAAAATGCACCGAATGATTGGCCAGCAGTTCCATTAAATTTCACATGGATAGTGTCGCTAGGTAAACCTTTTGCACCGTATTTTTTCGTAATTTCGTTTGAAAGCATCGTTCCAATGGTACGATTCACGTTAATTACTTCTAATTCACCCGTTACTTTTTCTCCACTTTCAAGGGCTGGTTTGGCAATTTCCAACAATTTCCAATCAATCTGGTCTTGCAAACCATGGTCTTGATCTTCTTGTTTGTATAAAGCCACATCCAATGCCATTGGTTGTTTGTACAAGATTGGTGATAAATCTAAATGTTTAAGCTTCCAATTACTTAGCGCTTCTTTCATTTCTAATCTATCTGCTTGTCCAACCATTTCATTCACAGTTCTGAATCCTAACTCAGCCATGATTTCACGTAATTCAGTTGCCAAGAAAGTAAATAGATTTACTACATGGTCTGGATGTCCAGTGTATAATGCTCTCAAACGTGGGTCTTGTGTTGCTACACCTACAGGGCAAGTATTCACATGACATTTACGCATCATGATACAACCTGCTGTCACTAGGGCTGCTGTAGCCACACCGAATTCTTCAGCACCTAATAAAGCCGCTACTGCTAAGTCTTTACCTGTTCTGATTTGACCATCCGTTTGAACAGTAACACGTCCACGCAATTTGTTTCTTACCAATGTTTGGTGAGCTTCTGCTAAGCCTAGTTCCCAAGGCAAACCAGCATGACGGATTGATGAAAGCGGAGATGCTCCAGTTCCTCCATCGTGTCCAGCAATCAAAATATGGTCAGCATGTGCTTTTGCTACACCCGCTGCAATTGTTCCTACACCTGCTTCAGATACTAGTTTTACTGAAATTCTAGCCGCACGGTTAGCATTTTTCAAATCGAAAATTAATTGTGCTAAATCTTCGATAGAATAAATGTCGTGGTGAGGAGGAGGAGAAATTAAACCAACTCCCGGAGTAGAATGACGCGTCTTACCAATCCAATCATCTACTTTATGACCAGGTAACTGTCCACCTTCACCAGGCTTAGCACCCTGAGCCATTTTGATTTGTAGTTCAGTAGCATTCGTTAAATAATGTGCTGTTACACCGAAACGTCCAGAAGCTACTTGCTTGATAGCAGAGTTCATAGAATCTCCATTCTCAAGAGGCGTAAAGCGGATAGGGTCTTCACCACCTTCACCCGAGTTAGATTTACCTCCGATACGGTTCATCGCAATGGCCAAAGTAGTATGGGCTTCATACGAAATTGAACCGAATGACATCGCACCTGTAGCAAAACGTTTGAAAATACTTTCAATCGGTTCTACTTCGCTAATATCAATAGATTTACCTTTCTTGAATTTAAGCAAACCACGAAGGGTCATTGCTTTTTCAGATTGGTCATCAATTAATTTAGAATATTTTTTATACTGCTGATAGCTATTATTCTTAGTTGACTGTTGTAAGAGGTGAATCGTTTCAGGATTAAACAAGTGGGCTTCACCGCGTTGTTTCCATTGATAAATACCTCCAACTTCCAATTTAGGATTAGCCACTGGCAATTCTGGATAACCGTTTTTGTGCTTGATTAAAGCTTCCTTGGCAATGCCTTCTAAATCGATACCACCGATTCTTGAGATAGCACCTGCAAAATAAGTATCTACAACGTCTTTACCTAAACCAACGATTTCGAAAATCTGAGCTCCTTGGTATGATTGAAGTGTTGAAATACCCATTTTAGAGAATATCTTCAATAATTCACCATTAACAGCCTTGATATAATTAGCCTGTAACTTTTCGTAAGGGTAATCTACTTGTAGAATACCTTTTTCCTTCATACCATTGATTGTCTCAAATGCCATGTAAGGGTTTACTGCCGAAGCACCAAAGCCAATCAATGTAGCGAAGTGATGTGTTTCCCAAACATCACCAGCTTCTACAATCAAACCTGTTTGTGCTCTTTTGCCTTTTCTGATTAAATGATGATGTACAGCACCTACCGCCAATAATGATGGAATTGGAGCGTGTGATGAATCAACACCACGGTCAGTTAACAAAATGATAGCATATCCATCATCAACGGCATCTTCCGCATATTGACAAATTCTATCTAATGCTCTTTTTAATTGACCTTTTTCTCCCGTAGCACGGAAGGTAGTATGAATAGATTTCGTTTGGAAGTTTTTGTGATCTATCCAACGAATCTTCTCAATTTCACCATTTGTTAAAACTGGCTGACGAATTTCAATCTGACGGCAATGTTCAGGAGATTCTTTCAACAAGTTTTTCAAACCACCAATATCAGACAAAAGCGACATTACTGTACGCTCACGGATTGAGTCAATTGGTGGGTTGGTTACCTGTGCAAACAATTGCTTAAAGTAATACGATAAATGCTGAGCTTGGTCTGAAAGAATAGCCAATGGCGTATCTACACCCATTGAGCCTAATGCTTCTTTACCCGTTTCAACCATTTGTGAAAGAATTACTCTTAAGTCTTCAGTAGTGAATCCAAACACTTGTTGACGCAATAATAATTCACGTTCAAATGGTGTACGGTATTCAGCACCAGCCGCTGGTAAATCTTCTACTTTAATTTTATTCGTTTTCAACCATTCTCCGTAAGGATTCTGTTGACAGATTTTTTCTTTTAATTCTTCGTCAGGAATAATACGACCAGCTTCCATGTCTACTACGAACATTTTACCCGGTTGTAAACGACCTTTTGAGACAATTTTAGCAGGGTCAATATCCAATACACCCGCTTCAGAAGCCATGATTACGAAATCGTCATCAGTAACCCAATAACGAGATGGGCGTAAACCATTTCTATCTAACGTAGCACCAATCATTTTTCCATCCGTGAATGAAATTGAAGCAGGGCCATCCCAAGGCTCCATCATGGCTGCATGATATTCATAGAAATCCTTCTTGTATTGCTCCATTTGCTCATTGCCGTCCCAAGCTTCAGGAATCAACATCATCATCACGTGTGGAAGCGAACGGCCACTCATGTACAATAATTCGATAGCATTATCCAAAATGGCAGAGTCAGATTGTCCTAACTGACAAACTGGTAAAATCATGTCCATTTCTTCCTTCGTAAAGTGCTCTGATTCAAATAAAGCCGACTGAGCCTGCATCCAAGCAGCATTACCTTTTACAGTATTAATCTCGCCATTGTGACCGATAAAGCGGAATGGCTGTGCAAGTTTCCACTCAGGGAAAGTATTTGTTGAGAAACGTGAGTGAACAATTGCCAAAGCAGAAGTAAATTCTTCACGTTTTAAATCATCAAAATATCCTGGAACTTGCATTGTCGTTAACATACCTTTGTAAATGATAGTATGAGCAGACAATGAAGCAAAGTAAAATTTATTATCTAAACCTTTAACTGTTTCGTTGATGATACGAGCCGTGTACTGACGGAAAACATACAATTTCCTTTCAAACTCCATTTCATCCGTAATGGTAGCTGGACGTTTGATGAATAATTGCTCCATTTGTGGTTCTGTATTTCCAGATTCAGCACCTAGAATTTCAGAATTGTCACATGGAACTACACGATAACCCAAAATTTCTAAGCCTAAGCGTTTGGCCTTTCGGGTAATGATTTCCTTACATTCTTCACGAATCGTTTTATCTTTTGGAAAGAAAGTCATACCTACTCCGTATTCACGAGCAGCAGGTAAATCAATACCTAAATTTGTACATTCTTCCAAAAAGAATTCATGAGGAATCTGTAATAAAATTCCTGCACCGTCACCTGAGTTAGGGTCACAGCCGCATGCACCACGGTGGTCCATTCGAATGAGCATCTGGATTGCATCCGTAACTACCTTATGAGACTTGCGTCCTTTCATGTTTGCTACGAAGCCGATTCCACAAGCATCATGCTCGAATTCTTTACGGTACAAACCTTTATTGTCGAAATTAGTCATGGTAATGGGTCTGTTTTAAATTTACTAACAGAGAACTTGAGATTATGTTAGTGGCAATTGTTTTGCTATAATATTGAAAAATTGTCAGTGAAATACAGTATAATTTGTAAATAGTAAAATTGAAGTAAGATATAATATTTACTAAAACTTTATGGAAAATGAAGAATGTATTGTTATCTGTTTCGCTATTACAAAGATATACAAGAAATTCTTTGGAAAAAATAGCATTTTGCCGAATAATCATCTGAATGATACAATTTCAAGAATTCGTAAAATTTAATCTTAGTTAGATGCAATTTTTAAAATGCTTTCCTCAAAACATTATTTTTTGAATATGATTATTATTATCATAAAAATAAGGCTTTTTTAATCTTAAATTTCATGTTTTTGCAATTTTGATTCATTTATACGTTAAAATTTAATTGAAAATATATCAAAATTTCATTTTTGTTTAATTTATAAGTTTTTTGTAAAAAAAATTACTTTTTTATCCATTAATCACTCAAAAAGCTACAAAAACTCAAAAAGTTGCATATTATATCCGAATATTTTGTCCTAATTGCTTGGCTATTAACCTATTAATTCTATAGTGTTAAAATGATATAGAAATTTTTAAAACGATATAAAGATATTCAAATTTTAGCCTATTTCCGAAGTGTCTTTTCTGTTTGTTTAGGCTTTTAATAATAAAAAGCTTTATTATGTATATATTTAAGGTAGCTATAATTCGTTTAGAAGTCATTGACAAACTTATTACAATAATATAACTGAATTTAACAAAAATTGAAGTGATTAAGAACAACCTTTAACACTTTAATGCTGTCAGTAGTATTATAAAATACTTTGTTAATCAATGATTTTGTAAACCTCCTGTTTAAAATAATATGAAAAAAACTATACTCTTAATTATAATAATTCTCTTCTCGTTTTTCAAAGTGCAAGCCACCCATATCGTTGGGGGTGAAATAGAACTGCAAGTCGTCAAAAACCAACCTAATGTATCACATAGCCTAAGTCTTAATTTGTATTTTGATGACATTAATGGTAGTACGGGAGCGAGAGATGCAACTATCAACTTAGCTGTTTTTAGGAAAAAAGATAACCTATATTTAGGCTATGCAGTTTTACCAATCGTCAGCGATAGTTTAATTAGCTATTCCAATCCAGCTTGTTTACAGAATAACTCTGTAAGAACCCGCCTGATACGCTATAGCACATTGATATATTTGAGTCCTGATAATTTTGATGATGCAGGAGGCTATTACTTTGCATGGGAGCGTTGTTGTAGAAATAATATTATCACTAATATTCAAAATCCAGAGGCTGCAGGTTCGGTATTTTATTTGGCTTTTCCTGCTCAGAAGCAAAATGGAAATGCCTTCACTAACTCATCTCCAAAATTCGGTAAACTCACTGGTGATTATATTTGTAGAGGACGCCCCTTTGTTTTTGAGTTTGGCGCTACTGATGCAGATGGAGACAGCCTAGTTTATTCTTTAGTGACGCCCTATAATGGTTATTCAACTACACTGGCTCCTAAGCCAGACTTGCCTACTGGTAGTAGCAATTATCCACTTGTGCGCTGGCAAACTGGTTTTGGTGTTAATAACATGATTCCAGGGCCACAGCCGCTGAGGGTAAATGCCAGAACGGGACAACTGACAGTAACAACGGATTTATTAGGGCTATATGTGTTTTGTGTGCTAACAGAAGAATATAGAAATGGCAAGAAGATAGGAGAGGTGCGAAGGGACTTTCAACTAAAGGTAATCGATTGTCCTACAAATAACCCTCCGCAAAGTTTTTTAAGAGAAAAAGGGAAAGGAGTTTTTACAGATGTTACTCAGACCATCACAATTAAGGCAAACGAAAAAAAATGCCTAGATTTTTTAGTGACAGATTTAGATCCGAATCAGACATTAAACTTAAAGATTCAGCCGACTAATTTTACAGGGTCGTTTACATTATCCCCAACATCCATTCGTACAAGTACTTATAAAGATACGCTAAGGGCTGAATTATGTTTTGATGAATGTACAGCTAGTTTTGATGGCAAGCCATTACTCTTTGATGTAATAGCTTCAGATGATGGTTGTCCGCAGCCCCTAATAAGCACCTTAAAAGTAAAGGTAATTATTGAACCAGCTTTGAATAATAAACCCATTATTTCTACAGATTTATTAAATAGAAAGGGCGAAACTGTAGTTAATAGCCTAATGAAATTTAATTTATTTGGGAAAGATATTGATAATGATAATATCACTATTACCGCCAAAGGAAGAGGCTTTAATTTAGCAGATGTTGGAATGAATTTTGGTTCTATTTCTGGATTAGGAACAGTTAGTTCTCCTTTTACTTGGACACCCACTTGTAGTGCCGTTAGGACTACCGATTATATTGTAGATTTCTATATAATTGATAATAGGTGTGGTAGAAATTTGAAAGATAGTATCTCTGTTAATTTAAAGGCTTTACCAATTGATAGCCGACCACCCAACGTTGTGACTTCTTTAGCGAAAAATGAAATTGAAATTATATTGGATGGAACCGATGTTCAGCCTATTAATTTTGACGTTACTTCGCAAGACCCTGATGCTGACCCGATAAAATTGTATGCTGTAGGAAAGGACTTTGATTTATCGAAAATAGGAGCGGTATGGACTGATAAAAATGGTGTGGCAAAAATAATTAACCCCTTTGCATGGAAAATAGACTGTAGTTTATTGAATGGGAAAGATCAGGCAAGTTATGTGATTAATTTTATTACAGAAGATAATTCTTGTAGCCCCAATAGATTTGATACAGTATCTGTGAATATAGTATTGAAAAGCAAAATAGTAGATTATCAGACTTTTAAGCCAGTTAATGTATTTACGCCCAACGGAGATGGAAAGAATGAATACTTTACTTTGACAGATTTACCTGAGAATAATTGTTTTGAAAAATTTGAATACATCCAAATTTTTAATCGCTGGGGATCGATGGTTTATGAATCTAAAGATAGGGATTTCAAGTGGTCTGGTGGTGAACACGCTTCCTCAGAATATTATTACCTATTAAAATTCACTAAACGAGAGTTCAAAGGATGGGTCAATCTTATTAGGTAATTATAATTTAATATCCCGTATTTTATGGGTTTCACCTTCTATTGCCAAATAGGTATTGACAAATACCTCACGAGCTTCTGCTAGATGAGTATCCAATTCTTTGTATCGTGAGGAATAATGACCGATAATAAGCTTGCCTACGTGTGCTTTTTTGGCAATCAAGGCAGCTTGTTTGGTCGTAGAATGATTGGTTTGGATGGCCCTTGGTAACAATTCATCTAGGAAAGTAGCTTCATGATACAACAAATCTACATTTTTAATGATGTCAATAATGGCTTCGTTATAAAGGGTATCAGAGCAAAATGCATAGCTACCACTTTTTAAAGATGGGATAGTATAGTCTTCATTTTTATATTTTATACTACCATCATCATTCAAAATATCTTCGCCATCTTTCAATCTTTTGATTTGCTCAAAAGTTAAATCTGTGGGTCTGCTAGTCTTAATAATTTTTCTTTTTTTTCTTCTTTCTTGAAACAAGAAACCACAGCAAGGCACCCGATGGATTAATGGGATAGTAGTAATTTTTACGTGTTCATTCGTAAAAAGTAAGTACGATTTTTCTGTTTGAGTTTCAGTAAAATGTATTTTGAAATTTAAGCGAGTGTCAGAATACTTTAATTGGATAGTAATAATTTCTGCTAAACCTTTCGGCGCAAAAATCCATAAATCCTCTATTCTACGATGCATATTCAGCGTAGATAAAAGTCCGATTAATCCAAAGAAATGGTCACCGTGGAGATGTGTAATAAAAATATACTTAAGTTTTGTAGTCCTGATTTTATAGTGAAGTAGCTGATTTTGAGTGCCTTCTCCACAGTCAATCAAATAACCATCCTGCTCAATCTGTAAGTGATGAGCCGTTGGGTTTCTCGTTAAAACGGGTGTGGCAGACCCCGTGCCTAAAATGGTTAGTTGAAAACTCAAATTGTTTGCTGATTGTGTAAATACTGAAATCAATACTATTATAATAGTTCAAGATACTGATTTATTATAAAAGAGGTCAATTTTTTGAACTGACCTCTTCTACATTATACTAATAATCATCATCTGAACTGCCGCCTTCGCCGTATTCACCGTGATCGTATTCATCATCTTCGTCTGATTGGAAATCATTTTCCAATTCATTCAAATATACTGCATCGATTGCTTCTTGAACCGTAGGCATTACGGTTAATTCTTCAATTTTAGCGGCATCTAACTGGTCAATTATTTCATCATTCTTTGTTACGATAATTAATAAACCTAATTCGTTCAAACAGATTTTATTGGCTTTACGAATAACAGAAATACCATGACCGTCTAGCTCAATAATTTGATTAAATTCAATAATGATATTGCCATAGCCTTCTCTGAAAAGCTGGCGAACGATTTTCTCTAAATCAGTATGATTTTCCTGCGTTAAAGCAGTTTCTTTAAGTTCGATTAGAGCATACTGCTCATTTTTTTCTACCTTAAATTCCATAAATTGTTGTAATTTCTTGTTTTACTTCTTACAAAGACTTTAAATAATTGTTCACATTTTCCTCAACTCTAACCAAAACATCTTCAGAGTTATCTTTAATGAATTTTTTGCCTGTTACTTGTTCAAAAAGTTCAATGTAGCGTTCTGAAACTTGATTTACCCATTCATCTGTCATTTCAGGAATGACTTGACCATCTTTCCCTTGAAAACCATTCGCAATTAACCATTCACGCACAAATTCTTTAGAAAGCTGCTTTTGGGCTTCATTATTTTTTTGGCGTTCTTCGTAACCTTCTGCATAAAAATAACGAGAAGAATCTGGTGTGTGAATCTCATCAATTAAAGTGATTTGATTATCCTTTTTCCCAAATTCATATTTAGTATCCACTAAAATTAATTTTTGCTCAGCTGCCATTGCTGTTCCTTTCGCAAAAAGGGCAAGGGTATATTTTTCAAGCTGGCTATATTCTTCTTCAGACACTAAGCCTTTGGCTAAAATTTCCTCTCTTGAAATATCCTCGTCGTGTCCTTCATGCGCTTTCGTAGTAGGCGTAATAATTGGCGTAGGCAGTTTGTCGTTTTCCTTCAAGCCTTCTGGCAAAGTTACACCACATAAAGTACGTAAGCCAGATTTATAAGTACGCCATGCATGACCAGCTAAATAGCCTCTTACGACCATTTCTACAGGATAAGTTTCACACTTCAAGCCCACACTTACGTTAGGGTCAGGACTTGCCACTAGCCAATTTGGTACTACATCTCTGGTTGCATTCAAAAAGTGTTCTGCAATCTGATTAAGTACTTGTCCTTTAAATGGAATCGCTTTAGGTAAAACTACATCAAAAGCTGAGATACGGTCTGAGGCAACCATTACCAAAAGGTTTTCAAAAGAATATACATCACGTACTTTTCCTTTGTAGAAACCTGTTTGGTTCGGAAAATTAAAATTAGTGTTTTTAATTACTTTCATTATGTTGTTTTGCGTGTTTAATCACGCTTATTTAAAGTCTGTGTCGTTAAATAATTGTTACAAAATTACCACAAACTTTTAGAGATTACATCCTTTCAATCACAATTGATGAAGCCCCTCCGCCACCATTACAGATACCCGCGGCTCCGTATCGTGCATTTTTTTGTTTCAAAATCCAAATCAACGTAGTTACTATTCTGGCACCCGATGCACCTAGCGGATGTCCTAACGATACAGCACCACCATTAATGTTTACTTTTTTGTGTGGAATATCCAATATTTTTTCGAATGCCAAAGGTACAACTGAAAAAGCTTCATTTACTTCAAAATAGTCAATTTCTTCTTTAATTAAATTAGCCATTTTGATAGCCTTTGGCAGTGCCACTGTTGGCGTAGTCGTAAAGAATTCAGGTTCTTGCTCTGCATCAGCCATTCCGATGATTTTTGCAATCGGTAATAAGCCCAATTTGTCAGCTTTCTTTTTCGACATTAACACCAATGCTGATGCACCATCACTTAAATTTGAAGAACTCGCAGCCGTTACAGTACCTCTTTTTTCAAAAATAGGTTTTAAATCAGGGATTTTTTCAAATTTAACCTTTTTGTATTCTTCGTCTTCCGTAATGAAAATACTGCCTTGTTTTGTTTTTACTTCTACAGGAATGATTTCGTCTTTGAATAATCCATTTTCTGTAGCTTGAGCAGAGCGTTTGTAGGAGTCGATAGTGTATCCATCCTGAGCTTCACGGCTAATCCCATATTTACGGGCAGTTCTATCTGCAAAAAATCCCATCGCACAGTTTTCATAAGCATCAGTCAATCCATCTTTTTCAAGACCATCTACCAATACTGATGAACCATATTTATAGCCAAATCTTGCATTAGGAACATAAAAAGGTGCATTTGACATACTTTCCATTCCTCCAGCTACTACAATATCAGCTTGCCCAAGCATAATACTTTGTGCAGCCAACATAATAGATTTTGTTCCTGAAGCACACACTTTGTTAATAGTAGTACATCTAGCCTGTGGTGATAAGCCCGCACCCAAAGCCGCTTGACGAGCAGGCGCTTGGCCAATATTAGCAGAGACTACATTTCCCATTAATACTTCCTCCACGCTTTCGGGTTTAATCTTTGCTTTTTCAACAGCAGCCTTAATTGCGATACTTCCAAGTTGAGTAGCCGAGAAACTCGATAGTACTCCTCCAAAACTTCCAATCGGTGTTCTCACAGCCGACATAATATAAACTTCTTGCGTATTCATAAAATTGGTTCTTACCAGTTTTGTTTTGTTATTAATTTATTAGGGTTCTTAGTATTTACTTGGCGTTGCTGAATATATTGGATTTCGCTACTTTTCATAGCATCCAATATGGTCTTAGCTTTATCAACAGTTAAGCCATAATTTTTTAGCGTTTTCAGTAGTTCTTGTTGACTTTCATTTTTGGCGACTTCAACATTTTCCTGAGTAGGAGGTTTAGGAGGTATTTTTTGGGTACTTGGTGGTGGAGGCTTAGATGTTGACTCTTGTTTTGGCTTAAATCTTCTTTTCAATAATTCGTAATTAAACCTTGCGATATTATTTTCTGGCATCATCACTAAAGCTTTTTTAAAAAGAGTCAGCGCTTTGGCAGTGTCTTGCTGATTACAGAATATCAAACCCAATTGTACTAACGTAGTAGAAGTAAGTTTGGCTTCTTTTAAACCGCTTAATCGAGCATATATTTGACGAGCAGCTAGCGTGTCTTTAGCCTCAAAAAGAGCGTGTGCATAATTTAACGATACTTCAGGTGGTGTAAAAATAGATTGTTTAGATAAAATAAGATATTGGTTTGCTGCTTCACGATAATCTTTTTTTCTAAATGCAATCATTGCTTCGACTTTTGCTCTATTTCTTGTATTTACTTTCGAGAATGAGCCATTGTCAAGTATCCAAAGAAAAATATATAAAACAAATTGATTTAACAAGGTTGATTGATTTTAATAATTTTATGTGATAATAATAGATTAAACTTAATTAATAGCATAAAGTATAATCGGCATTAGTTTTTTTAAAAAAAGTATTAACAGAAAAATTATAACTGAAATGTTCTAACAGTAAAGAAAACATCAATTCCTAGCAAAAATAATGCAATGATTAGAAAATAAAAATATTTATTTACAACAACATTAATTTGCTGATTATTTGAAAAAGTACTTTTTATTTGGCTGATTTCTGTAATTAATGCTGTCAAACTATTAGATATACTGCTTATTTCTAAGTATTTACCTTTGGCTTCATTAGTGATTTTTTTCAATGAAGTATTGTCTAATTTTGTAATGACAATATTCCCATCGTTATCTTTTTTGAAAGAATTTCCATCTTTTATCGTTGTCCCTTTCGTTGTGCCGATGCCAACGGAAAAGAAATTGATACCATGTTGTTTAATTTGCCCAATAATGTTTCTGTCATATTCATCCGAAAACTCGCCATCACTCACCAACACTATTGTCTTTGATTTATTCTTTGATTTTGATTTTTGCAATCTATTATAAGCCATTTCAAGGGCTGGATTAATCAACGAACCTCCACCCAACAATAGATTAGTATTGATTTTGGGTACAAATAAGCTTATTGCATTTTTATCAAAGGTAAGAGGTGATAATAAAAATGGTTCTTCTGAAAAAACAATAATGCCAATTCTGTCATAAGGGAATTGACTAATTACTCTGTTTATCTCAAATTTTGCTTTTTCAACTCTACTAGGTTGTATATCAGTTGCATCCATTGATTTGGAGACATCTACTACAAAAAATATTTCTCTGTTTTCAGCTTTTACGGCTTCATTCAACTCTCCAAATGAAGGATTAAGCAACGCAAGTATCATTAAACCGAAGTAGGCTGATCTTAAAAAAAACTTCAAAATACTTGAACGTGCGGTGGTTTTGAGTCGCCTTGCTATCCAAAAGACACGCCCTAAATAAATTAAGTACAATATAAAAAATATAGCGATAAACCAATATTCAGTTTTGCCTAGCCCTGAGTTTACATTCATTTTATAAGGAAGTAAAAAGATAATTGTCGTTTACCTCACTAGTAATTTTCTGATTAAAATTACAAATAAACCGAAAATACTGTACCAAGCAAAAAAAGGTAAAATCATTTTGGTTAATCCTAAACAAAGCAAACCACAAATTATTAATAATTGAAACCCCAGCCCTAGTAAAGAAAGCAAACTCATAAACCATTTTGGAAATTTCTTTACAGAAAGAGCAGGTTTGTCTAATACATAAACCAACGCATCAAAAACTAAATACAAACATAGAAATGCAATATGTAAAATATTAGTTAACCGCTGACTTTCATAATGATAACTAACAGGTTTTCTGAATTCAAGGATACGGCTAGTTTCATGGTTGTTCAAGCTTCTCCTCAAAATTACATAATAATAGTTATAAATCGAACATTGAAACTCAATCCCAAAGAAAGCCATCAGGAAGATTGCCCTTGAAGAACTTTCAATAGTAAGAATACTAAATAGAATAAGTAGATTAATAATAAAATCAAAAATTGAATCAAGATACCTACCAATAATGGATGGATGTTTGGTAATTCTAGCAATTTCACCATCGACAGCATCCAAAATATTTTTGAGCATCAAGAAAATAGCTGCCAAAATATAATGATTGGTCTGGATACAATAAACACAAATGATACCAGCCAATAAAAAAACAAAAGTGACTTGAATTGCATTTACTTTTAAATTCGATAAATGATGAGCTAAAAACGTAGCAATAGGGCGTCCGTAGTCTGAGAAGTCAATAAATTTATCGTCAATCGAAAGCTTAGGCATAATTAATGGGAAAGTACTTATAAAACAATATGAGTAAAATACGCTATTGAATCAATAACTAATTTTTAAACTATTTGTTATGAAAAGTACTAATGCTATAGTATAAAATCCTCCAATAAATATACAAAAAACTCCGATAATTAAAGTTTTTATTTGATTTATAGTTTTTCGTAATATGCTAAAGTATTAGAGACATCACTCCATTCTTTGATCTTTCCTTTTTTTAAGTACTCTTCTATCTGAGCAGTTTTATCATTCAGAATAGCCAAAATAGCCTTTTTGTCTTTTTTAGCTTTAGCCATCGTACCGTCTGCTTTCAAGATATAATAAGAAGTATTATGTAAGAATTTCTTGGTTTTAGTAGCGGAATTATAAGGCTTTTCTTCATACATCACTGCGTTTTTATAACACAGTAATTTAACTTTACCATCATACAGTACTTCATAAAAAGTATTATTTGTTTGGCTATCAACAGCAGGAAAACCTTTTCTGAAAGTAGTACTGAAAATGGTAAACTCATCAAAAGCATTAGTCACTACAAAAGTTTGGTCATCTCTCAAAAACTCAAGCGCACCCGTAGCAGTATTTAGCCTTAGTGCATTATAGGTAACAGTTGCACCATTTTTTAGTTTTATACTACCAGCGGCCCATTCTTCAGGAAAATAAGGATTGCCTTCTATTTCAACAGTATTGTTTGATACGACAGGTTTGCCATTAACATCTTGTAGAAAATTGCCAGAAGCATTTAAACCTTGTGCATTTACCGAGAGTACTTTACAGAGAATGAGTATTATAAAAAGTGTTTTTTTCATTGTGTTGTCGATTTTTCAATTGAATAATTAAACTTAATGAAATTATCAATTTGATACAAATATTTAAAAATCAGATTTAAACAATACTTACAACGATAGCCAGGTGCTATTATTAGAAATAAGCTCCTAATTTTTGTACCTTTGCAAAACCAAACGATATAAACTTTTGGAAAACAGTAAACAGTTTTAGAAGATGAAAGAAACGGATAGAAGAACAAATGAACGAAATCCAAAAGATACAAAAAAAACAGAACGCCATTTTGAGGTAAGTGAATCAGGAGAATTGTTGACTTTTCTATTGGACAAGATGCCGCATAAAAGTCGCCATAATATAAAATCTTTTCTAAAAGACAAGCAAGTGTTGGTTGATAATAAAGCCGTAACACAATATAATTATGTCCTGAAAATAGGGCAGATTGTTAATATTAAAAGTTCTAAAGCACCAGAAATACAAAAGTATAAAGGTCTTACGATTATTTATGAAGACCAATATTTAATCATCATTGAAAAACAAGAAGGTTTCCTGTCGATTGCCACCGAAAAGCAAAAGCTTTATAATGCTTATAGTACGCTGAGTGACCATGTTAAGAAACAAGATCCAGCGAATAGAATTTTTGTAGTACATCGCCTTGACCGTGAAACGTCAGGTTTGATGATGTTTGCTAAAAGCGAAAGAATACAGAAGCTTTTACAAGAGTCTTGGAATGAAACTATTCAACAGCGTACATATTTAGCTGTTACAGAAGGCGTTATAGAATATCCATTAGGAACTGTTCGTTCGTACTTGGTAGAAAGCAAAGCGTTGATGGTTTATTCTACTTCCAATCCAGCTATTGGAAAAGAAGCTATTACACATTATGATACCCTAAATACCACTGAATTTAATACGTTAGTAAAAGTCAATTTAGAGACGGGTAGAAAAAATCAAATCAGGGTGCATATGAAAGATATCGGGCATCCGATAATAGGAGATGAAAAGTATGGTGCTAAGACCGACCCAATTGGTCGTTTAGGGCTTCATGCTTGGGTATTATCATTTGTACATCCGATTACTGATGAAGAGATGTATTTTGAAACCGAGGTTCCTAAGAAATTTTTGAGTTTGTTTTAGGCTTTATCTGTTATGGAATATTTGAATATACAAGCGTGTCGCTCTTTTCCATTTTGAGACGTAAGAGAGCCTACGACTACTATTTATCGGGTAATTATTTATTTTTATAGAATAAATAATTACCCGCTTTTTTTGTTACGAGTATTACATTATGTTTGTGTAAAGCTAGTATATGGTTTTGCACCAAAAGATTTAACACCAAAAAACGCACTTCCTGATTTGCAATCCGCTGTATATATTATCAAATAGTTAAACCTCATAAAAAATGAAAATTTCGACAATCACCACCACTCTTCTCGGCTGTCTAACTTTGTTGACTGCTTGCAACGACAGCAAGAATGCATCTAATGCTGTTTTTGATAAATTTGCCCCTACTACCAAGGAATACAAAAACGAACTAGCATCAATAGTGAAATCAAATCCTGATGAACTTCATTACATTTTTAATAAATTCATCGAAAAAGATGGTAAAGAATATCTTGATATTCAAATAAAAGGTGAGGCTTTTGAAGCAACAGGACTTGTATTAGTAAATAGCTGGATTAAACTTGAAGAAATAAAAAGTACGAATGGACTAGGATACGCTGGAGCAGAATTAAAAGGACTTGAATTAGTTGTTGTACCAAGTCCGTCAGGCGCCGATTTAGTGTATAAAGACTTAGAGGAAATAGTTGACTAGTTCAACATACAAAACAATACGTTAAATAATTAAACAGCACCATCGAGTGTAAATAAAATCCCCAAGATTATTAAAAAATAGTTTTATGAAATATCTACTCCCAATTATAGTTTTTCTTCTATTAATAGTGGCTTGCACCTCTACTACCAAAGACAATAGTAATAGGAAAGTTAAGACCGATACGCTGGCTTCTATTAGCAACGAAATTGAGCTTCCCCAAGAAAAGGTAGATACTATTATTGATCTGAAAGATACAACTTTTCATTTTTCAACTTATAGCGTTAATGTAGAAACTGTTGATAGCGTAGAGATTCCTAATTTGTATAGTGATGCAGCTGTCCGAGAGAATATTTTGAATAATTATGATAATGCCTATAAGGCATTTAAAGGGTTGGAAGAGTATCTTAAAAAAACGCAGTCAATGTATTTTAAGCGAAATGGAAAAACTCTGACGCTATCGCTAGCAAATGGGAAAACAAAAGAATTAAAAGATATTTCAAAGGATAATTACGATGATATTCTGTATACTTATGAGCATTTTTTCCCTAATATAAACACCTATTTGGTTAGAGGTCAATATTATGAAGGCAACTGCTATATGATTATAAATAGAAATACAGGGGAAGAAAAATATACAATAGGGGAAATTTATGCAGACCCTCAAAATCAAAAATTTATTGCTATCAGTGAAGATTTGGGAGCACGCTATTCAAGTAATGGTTTAGAAATGTTTGAAATAAAAGGCGAAAAGTTTATAAAGAAATTTACTATTGATGGAGGAAGCTGGGAGCCAATAGCACTTAAGTGGATTAATGACTCAAGTGTTATTATGAAGGCTCATATAAGAACAGGTGTAGATGACTATAGCTATCTTACTAAATTCTATAAACTGACGTTTCAATTCTTCTAATACTAGTCGTAGCCGTAATTAACAAAGCTTAAGTTATGATGATATTTAAGAAAATACTGTTAATCATTTTAATGGTTAGTTGCTCTAATGATGAAAAAAATCCAAATGATAATTTTCTTAAAAAGTTCAAAAATGACGATTTTACAAAATTTAGTGGAAATTCATTTTTTGTGAGAGGCTTTGATAAAGGGAATCCTATCGTCTTCGTTTATTCTGACGAGTGTAAACACCCCCTTGTAATAACTGTAAATAGCCAAACGAATACAATTTTAAAAATAAGTAAGCACCTACAAATAGATACTTGTAACATAAATACAATGCAAAAAGAAATGCTTACATTGAGTTTTTTAAAGTACAATATTAATTATTTAGAAGTAGATGAAAATTTAGATGTTTATATAAATGTAATGTTTGAAGAGAAACCTCCGCAGTTAGCACGTATTACAAATCCAGAGAAGATAAAGGGTAATTGGAAAAAAATTATTGATAATTGGTACGAATTAAGAAAGTAACGAAAAAGGCTTTCCGCTAGTCTTAGGTTCACCTACGACCTCAAAGGAAAAAGAGGGTCACGCTCGTCATATAAAAATAAGTCGACATTGAATTAATCATCCACAACGATTCTCAGTTGAATTAATAGCCATCCTTGAATCAACTAAATTTTAGTAGGTATTCTTTCTCAAAACCCCTAAATTTGCACTTTCTTTAGTAATTCAGCTATTTTGTTATCACTTTTTGTGAAAATGGCTGACAAACAACTATCAATCTGCTATCACCATGATTCATTTCTTCGGGAGTCACTCCAGCACAGTTTATGCCGTGCAAACGTATGCCATTATTTCAGATGAGGATATTCAAAAACTCTTTTGGCTTTTCAATAGTAAAAAAGACTATGCTTTTACTGTCGTAAACCAAGAAAATGCTACATTGGAAGCCGTTTTTGTAGGTCCACGTGCAGCAATGATTACGCCGTGGAGTACTAATGCTGTTGAAATTACTCAAAACATGGGTATCGAAGGGATTATTCGTATTGAAGAGTTTAAAGCAGTTGACGAAGATTTTACAGGATTCGACCCGATGTTGTCGCAAAAATATACGCAATTGCATCAGTCGATATATACGATTAATGTGCAACCTGAGCCAATTATCGAGATTGAGGATATTGCTGTCTATAACAAACAAGAAGGGCTTGCTTTAAGCGAAGAAGAAGTTGGGTATCTGAATGGTTTAGCAGAACGTTTGGGTCGTAAACTAACAGACTCGGAAGTATTTGGATTCTCACAAGTAAACTCTGAACACTGTCGCCATAAAATATTCAACGGTACTTTTGTGATTGATGGCGAAGAAAAACCAACTTCGTTATTCAAATTAATCAAGAAAACGTCTGAAACTAACCCGAACGATATTGTTTCGGCCTATAAAGATAACGTAGCCTTTATTAAAGGCCCACGTGTTACACAATTCGCACCAAAATCAGCGGATAAACCTGATTTTTACGAAGAAAAAGAATTTGATTCTGTTATTTCTGTAAAAGCAGAAACACATAACTTTCCTACAACAGTTGAACCATTTAATGGTGCTGCAACAGGCTCAGGTGGTGAAATTCGAGACCGTTTGGCAGGTGGACAAGGTTCATTGCCTTTGGCTGGTACAGCGGTTTATATGACTTCGTATTCTCGTTTAGAAGAAAACCGTCCTTGGGAAAATGCCATGAACGAACGTGAATGGTTGTACCAAACACCAATGGACATTCTGATTAAAGCTTCAAATGGTGCGTCTGATTTTGGAAATAAATTCGGTCAACCATTGATTACAGGTTCTGTGCTTACTTTTGAGCATGAAGAAGAAGCCCGCAAATTAGGCTTTGATAAAGTAATCATGTTGGCTGGTGGTATTGGTTATGGTAAAGAAAGCCAAGCGAAAAAACAAAAGCCAACGGTAGGTGATAAAGTAGTGGTATTGGGTGGTGAAAACTACCGCATTGGTATGGGTGGTGCAGCAGTATCTTCAGCAGATACAGGTGCATTTGGCTCTGGTATCGAATTGAACGCTATCCAACGTTCAAATCCAGAAATGCAAAAACGTGCTGCTAATGCCATTAGAGGTTTAGTAGAATCAGAACATAATCCAATCGTTTCAATCCATGACCACGGTGCAGGGGGACACCTAAACTGTTTGTCGGAATTGGTAGAAGAGACTGGAGGATTGATTGACTTAGATAAATTGCCAGTAGGCGACCCTACGCTTTCGGCAAAAGAAATTATCGGAAACGAATCGCAAGAACGTATGGGCTTGGTGATTGGAGAGAAAGATTTAGAAACTCTTCAAAGAGTAGCCGACCGTGAGCGTTCGCCAATGTACACTGTCGGAGATATTACGGGCAATCATCGCTTTACTTTTGAATCGAAATCAACTGGTGCTAAACCAATGGATTTTGCGATTGATGATATGTTTGGTAGTTCGCCAAAAGTGGTGATGGCAGATAAAAACGTAATCCGTAATTACGCAGAGTTAGCTTATTCAGAAACAGAAATTCCTGCTTATCTTGAGCAAGTATTGCAATTAGAAGCTGTCGCTTGTAAAGATTGGTTGACCAACAAAGTTGACCGTTGTGTAGGCGGACGTGTGGCAAAACAACAATGTACAGGGCCTTTACAATTGCCATTGAACAATGTTGGTGTAATGGCCTTGGATTTCAAAGGAAAAGAAGGTATTGCAACTACTATTGGGCACTCGCCAGTAACAGCTTTGATTGACCCTGTGGCTGGTTCTCGTAACGCTATCGCTGAGGCATTATCAAACATTGTTTTCGCTCCGTTAAAAGACGGTTTAAAATCAGTTTCACTTTCGGCTAACTGGATGTGGGCTTGTAAAAACGCAGGGGAAGATGCACGTTTGTATGAAGCCGTAAAAGGTTGTTCTGATTTTGCTATCGAATTAGGAATCAATATTCCAACTGGGAAAGATTCGCTTTCGATGAAACAGAAATATCCTAACGATGAAGTAATTGCACCGGGTACGGTGATTATCTCAGCAGGAGCAAATTGTTCAGATATTACCAAAATAGTTGAGCCAGTATTACAAAGAAATGGTGGTGCGATTTACTATTTGAACTTATCGAAAGATAGCTTTAAATTAGGAGGTAGCTCTTTTGGACAAATTTTGAATAAAATTGGTACTGATGTACCAACCATTCAAGATTCGGCTTATTTCAAAACAGCTTTCGATACTTTCCAAGACTTGATTAAAGCGGGTAAAATAGAAGCAGGACATGATATTGGTAGCGGAGGTTTGATTACTACTTTATTAGAAATGTGTTTTGCAGATGTAAACCTTGGGGCAAATATCGACCTTTCTGGTTTAGGCGAAGCAGATACTGTAAAAACTTTATTCAACGAAAACATTGCGTTAGTATTCCAAGCAGATGCTTCAGTAGAGGCTATTTTTGCTGAAAACAATATCAATATTGTTAAAATTGGTGATGTAGTAGAAGGCAATACTTTGGCAGTGAAAAACAATGAAGTATCATTCGATTTCGCTGTGTCTGAATTACGAGATGTTTGGTATAAGACTTCGTTCTTGCTTGACTCAAAACAATCGAAAAACGGTACAGCTTTAGCACGTTATACAAACTACAAAAACCAACCATTAACGTATACGCTACCAACACAATTTACTGGTAAGTTAGCTGATAATCGTACACTTGCTACTCGCCCGAAAGCGGCAATTATTCGTGAGAAAGGTTCAAACTCTGAGCGTGAAATGGCCAATGCCATGTACTTAGCTGGTTTTGACGTAAAAGACGTACACATGACCGACTTAATTGCTGGTCGTGAGACATTAGAAGACATTCAATTTATCGGTGCTGTAGGAGGGTTTTCTAACTCAGATGTATTAGGTTCTGCAAAAGGTTGGGCAGGTGCTTTCTTGTATAACGAAAAAGCCAATACGGCTCTTAAGAAATTCTTTGCGCGTGAAGACACCCTTTCGGTAGGTATTTGTAATGGTTGCCAGTTATTTATGGAATTGGAATTGATTAATCCAGACCATGAAGTACACGGCAAAATGCACCACAACGAATCGCATAAACACGAAAGTATTTTTACGTCAGTGACTATCCAGCAAAACAATTCTGTAATGCTTTCTACTTTAGAAGGAACTACTTTAGGTGTTTGGGTATCGCACGGAGAAGGTAAATTTGTGATGCCTTACGGAGAAGAAAAATACAACATTGTAGGAAAATACGGTTACGAAGCCTATCCAGCTAATCCAAACGGTTCAGACTTCAACACTGCGATGATGTGCGATGCCACAGGTCGTCACCTAGTAACAATGCCACACATTGAGCGTTCAACTTTCCCTTGGAACTGGGCAAATTACCCAGCTAATCGTAAAAACGATGAAGTTAGTCCTTGGTTAGAAGCATTTGTGAATGCGAGGCTTTGGATAGATGCTAAGAATGAAGTGAAATAAGAATATGAAAATAAGTATAATAAAAAAGGAAGCTTTCGGGCTTCCTTTTTTATTATATTAATAATAGTAAAAGGAGAGCCAATTTGATATTTTTATATTAAATTGTTGCTTAAGTTCGTTTTACTTATAAATAACTACTATACCAAAAAGTATTTTTATAATACTCACCTTATTTAATATTAGTTTTCTATTTTCTACTATGAAAAAATTATTCTACATCATGACTTTTTTTTCTCTCATCTCCTGCGAAGAGTCATCTACTAAAACATCAGAAATAACAGTTTCTGCTAAAAGAGTTCATTTAAAACAATCAGAAGACTCTATTAGAATTTTTCAATCATTGATGAATCATTCCATAAGTGAAGATTCTCTACAGACACTTCAACTATTGACTAAACGAAAAGAATTTTTAGGAGCGTACAGGGTTGAATTTGGTTATACGGCATATAATGAAGATAAATATGGATTTAAGAATCCTGGTTTTTTGAAGGTTTATAAAAATAATAAAATGATTTTCTCAGATGTATTTCTAGGGCATAACGATTTAACATTTTATAATCTTGGAAAGCATCATGTGAATGGAAATAAGCTTTTCTTTATTCTAAACTGGGGATTAGAGGCTTGCGACTATACCCAAACATCGAGATTTTACTGCATTTCTCCTGATGATAAAATTCATAAGTTAGGAGATCATTGGTCTATGAGCACGGGCGATGGATATTCGAGTCGTAGTTTTGAATATTTTTTTACACACTACCAGCATGATAAACCCAATAATTTAGTAGTTGTAGAATCGCTTTTTTTTCATGAACATGATCAAAAAGACATTAGCGATACAATAGTATATACTTTTGAGGGAGATAAATTTAAAGTGAATAAATTAAGTAATCATTTGAAGTCAGCCAATTAATATAATATTGTTACGTACTCTTATCTCATTGATAAAATCAACGATGGTGAAGCAAATAAGAACTAAAATTAAATAGGCTTGAAGCTGATTCAAGCCTATTTAATCACTTCATCACCACTCCACCAGACCCTTCCTCAGAAGGAAATAATTGAAATATATTTCTTGGAAAAAGTCCATCTTCGGTACGATGCGAAACGTATAAAATGGTGCTTTCGCTTTCGTTAGCAAATTTGTTGATTAAAGAAATAACCAGCGAAGTATTATGGTCGTCTAAACCTGCTATAGCTTCGTCTAAAATCAACAATGGCGGATGTTTTACCATTGCTCTTGCTACCAAAGCCATGCGTTGCTGACCCGCTGAAAGCATAAAAAAGGGTTTCTTCTTCAGCTTATCCATCTCAATCAATGTAAGCCATTGTTTAGCGAGTTTGATTTGCAAATCAGAAGGTTTATTATACAAACCAATAGAATCATAAAAGCCAGACATTAACATTTGTTCTAGTGTATGACTAGCAGTAAACAAATCCGTCATGGCAGGGGTAACGTAACCAATATTATTTTTAATTGACCAAACGGTCTCTCCAGTGCCTTTTCTTCTACCAAATAGGGTTAGGTCTTGTCCGTATCCTTTTGGGTTATCACCTGTAATCATTGATAGCATGGTGGTTTTTCCAGAACCATTGGGGCCAATTAAATGCCAAAATTCATTTTTATGGATTGTCCAAGTAATGTCTTTTAGGATATGTTTTTCGCCATAACTTACATCTACTTTATTGAACTTAATCAATTCAGGATTGGCTAAATCATAATGCTTGATAGGAGGGGGGATTTCTCCTGAAAAAGAGTAAGTCTGTGTATTTCTATATGCTTCAAGAAATGTTGGAAGGTCTTCATGCAAAACCAATTGATTATTTTGCTCAATACTTATCACTGTTTTGATAAATGGTAATAAATCTCTTTCACGATTTACCAATTGTATCAAAGAGGTATGGCTACTGATTTCACACAACATTGCTAATAAAGATGCTTGTGCTTCAACGTCTAAATTATCAAATGGGTTATCTAAGATAAGGTAATCAGGTTTTTGAGAGACTAAATAATTCAATAATGCTTTCTTCTGCTCGCCACTAGACATCGACTTTAAACTTCTGTTTAAGTGTTTTGTCACAACCGTAAATCCATGCCTATTTTCTTCATCAATGTATTCATTAACTGTAAGGCTTGAAAACAGCAACCCCTGTAATGGATTCAATTCGGCAAAAATATCCTTCGCTTTTTGAGATAATAACTGTTGGATAAATACTTGTTTATTGGCACTGTTTGATAAAAATATTGCCCAATGTTTGGTGATTTCCATAAAATAAACCGCTTGATTTTGAATATTGCTGCAATAAACAAAAACTCCTTCAAAACCATTGGTCTTGAAGGAGTTTTTTAAGTGTGGATTTGAGAGTTTTGAGTACAGAGTATATCAACTTCATCTCTAAGCTCTTAAATCTATCATCTTGAGTTAAGACTTTAGACTGACGAATTTAATAACTCATCACTCAAAACTCTTAACTCAAAACTTAGAATATTACATCATTCCACCCATTCCGCCGCCACCACCGTGTGCGTGTGGAGCTTCAGCAGCTGGTTTGTCAGCAATAACACATTCAGTAGTCAATAATAAACCTGCGATAGAAGCAGCGTTTTCTAATGCTAAACGAGTTACTTTAGTAGGGTCGATGATACCCGCAGTAATCATATCTTCGTATTTGTCTTCACGAGCGTTATAACCGAAGTCACCTTCGCCAGCTTTAACAGCGTTAACTACTACTGAACCTTCACCACCAGCGTTAGCAACGATAGTTCTCAATGGAGATTCGATTGCTTGACGGATAATGTTGATACCAGTTGTTTGATCTTCGTTGTCACCAGTTAAACCTTCTAACGCTTTGATAGCACGGATTAACGCAACACCACCACCAGCTACGATACCTTCTTCAACAGCGGCACGTGTAGCGTGTAGAGCATCGTCAACACGGTCTTTCTTTTCTTTCATTTCTACTTCAGTAGCAGCACCGATGTAAAGAATAGCAACACCACCTGACAATTTAGCCAAACGTTCTTGCAATTTCTCACGGTCGTAATCAGAAGTAGTATTTTCGATTTGCGCTTTGATTTGGTTAACACGAGCTTCGATACCATCTTTCGCACCAACTCCGTTTACAACAGTAGTGTTGTCTTTGTCAATGATGATTTTTTCAGCTTGTCCTAAATATTCAATTGTAGCATTTTCTAATTTGAAACCACGTTCTTCAGAAATTACAGTACCACCTGTTAATACTGCGATATCTTCTAACATAGCCTTACGACGGTCACCGAAACCTGGCGCTTTAACCGCAGCAACTTTCAGCGCACCACGGATTTTGTTAACTACCAAAGTAGCTAAAGCTTCTCCGTCAACATCTTCAGCAATGATCAATAAAGGACGACCAGTTTGAGCAACTCCTTCTAATACTGGTAATAGTTCTTTCATTGAAGATACTTTCTTCTCAGAAATCAAGATGAACGGACGCTCTAATTCAGCTTCCATTTTCTCTGTATTAGTTACGAAATATGGAGATAAATATCCACGGTCGAACTGCATACCTTCTACTGTTTTAACTTCAGTTTCAGTACCACGAGCTTCCTCAACAGTAATAACGCCTTCACGACCAACTTTGTCCATCGCGTCAGCAATCATTGTACCGATTGTAGCATCCGAATTAGCAGAGATAGTAGCAACTTGAGCAATTTGTTGTGAAGTTTCGATTGCTTTTGATTGAGATTTCAACGAAGCAACAACAGCTGTAACAGCTTTGTCAACACCACGTTTCAAATCCATTGGGTTAGCACCCGCAGCAACGTTTTTAGAACCGATAGTGTAGATAGCTTGTGCTAAGACAGTAGCTGTAGTAGTACCATCACCAGCTTGATCAGCAGTTTTAGAAGCTACTTCTTTCACTAACTGAGCACCCATATTTTCAACGGCGTCTTCTAATTCGATTTCTTTCGCTACTGAAACACCATCTTTCGTGATTGAAGGTGAACCAAATTTCTTGTCAATGATTACGTTACGACCTTTTGGTCCTAAAGTTACTTTAACAGCGTTAGCTAAAGTATCGACGCCTCTTTTCAATTTATCTCTAGCGTCTGTGTCAAAAAATAATTCTTTTGCCATTTTTGTTTAGTTATTAGTGACTAGTGATTGGTGAATAGCTAAGAGGAAATTCACAATTACTAATCATATTTTTTTCAAAAAATATTTTAATAGTAAATTTTTGAGTTGAAATTGATGATAATATAATGAAAGATAAAACTAATTACCAATCACTACTTACCATTCACTTTCTTACAAAATTGCGAAAATATCGCTTTCACGCATGATAAGGTAATCTTTACCTTCTACTGCAATTTCAGTTCCTGAGTATTTACCGTACAAAACAGTGTCGCCAACTGCAACTGTCAATGGCTCATCTTTTTTACCAGAACCTACTGCTACAACAATTCCTCTTTGTGGTTTTTCTTTAGCAGTGTCAGGAATGATAATTCCAAATGATGTTTTTTCTTCTGCGGCTGCTGGTTCTACCAGAACTCTGTCAGCCAAAGGCTTGATACTAACTGTTGACATTGTTTTTTTGATAAGTTATTTTTTGTATTTGATTTTTTAGGTAAATGTTGAATTTAAATTTGATTTTCAAAGCACGTTAATGAACTCTTAATCAAACCAATTCGAGCTTCAACTACACAAATTTAATCATATTTTGTGCCATTGTCTGAAAAACGGTAAAATTGTCAGGTTTTGAGACTAAATAAGAATTTTTGGGATAGACGCATTACTATTTGACAGACTTTAAAATATTTTTCAGAAATCTTGGCATTTTCATGAAAACTATTAACTTTAAGTATTCTAATAAAGTGCCGTCTGTATTTACTTTTTTAGAATATTGCTTAATTAATAATCCTTCACTAAATGATGTCGCCTATGAAAAGCTTAGAGAAAGATTGGCTAACCACTGGACTCATTGATTTTGAGTACAAAAAGTATGTTTTACTGGCATATTTGCAACAGGTTAAAAGTAATTTTAAAAGTAAGAAGTTATACCCTGACTTACGAGACTTACAGTATCATTACGATTATTCTATGTATTTCAAGGATGGTATCACTCAGATGAGTATTCAGTTCCCAAAGAGAATCAAGGGCGTTAATCCTGAAAATTTAAATTTGGAATATGAGTCATCTCACCAACCAGAGAGTGAGTATCTATCCGAGATACAATCTATCATGGAATATGCTTTACCTCGCTTTAAAAATGCACTAAGCGAAGGTGAAAAAATTGTAGAGGAAGTACAGAAGGATATTCAGATTGCTCCGATTGGAATATTACCACTTTACAAAAATGATGGCTATCTGTTATTGCATGAGCCATGTATCAACGAAACACGGGTGTATCAATACAACCTAACCATTTTTGAAAACAAACACGAGCGTTTGAGAGGACTAAAGACTTTTTATGTAGAGACCATCAAAAAAAGTACGCTAAGTACTTTCGAGAACATCAAGCTAGATTTAGTAAAACGGTACAAACACCTTCCTAATCCTGCTACGTATTTAGTAGAATCAAAATATGTACTACCGCTGGAAGAAACCTTTTTGCCGATTGCCAAAAAGAAAGTAGTGGAAGTAGTTACGAACTAAAAAGGGGAAATTCAGCTGAATTTCCCCTTTTTAGTTCGTAACTATAATATTATTTTTTTGAAGTATCAGTTGGGTTTGTTCCTAATGCAGGTGCTGCTGCTGGAATACCTGCTTTTTTAGAAGCCGCTTCAGTGTTAACTGATTTAAAAGCTTCAGTACTTTCTGTAGGAGTAATGAATTTTGTAGCCAAAACCAATAGTGCAATAGAAATGGCACCTCCCCAAGTAATTTGTTCCAAAAGGTCTCCTGTACGTTGAACACCAAACATCTGGCTTGCACCAGCAGTTCCGAATTCTCCAGATAAACCACCACCTTTAGGGTTTTGAACTAATACTACAAATACTAATAACACTGCAATGATGCAAATAACTACGATAATTGCTCCGAACATCTTTTATTTAATTTGAAAATTTGAAATTCTAAATATTGTTTTTATGCTTTTAAACGAGATTACAAGGCTTAAATGATTCCTGTAAATTTAAAATTCTGATAGTTCCTGAATTTTGGATGCAAAGTACGCCTTTTTTTCTGGGAATTTCAAAATTAATTTCTCATAAACTCCTATTGCTTTTTCTTTTCTACCCTGCATCGTCAGAATTTTTGCATAGCTCTCTGTAATTATGCCTTTATCTAGCTTTACACTATTCGATGATAAATCTTCCTGTTTACCCATTGCTTCTAATTGACTTTTACTTGATCTTATCAGCCCCGGGTCTTTCAATAAGAAGCTATCAATAATGCTGTTTTGTAATTGTTGTTTCTGCGCAATTTCATTTAGCAATATGTCTTCAGCAACGGTCGAATAGCTCAAAAATTCTTTGTCTGAAAGCACTTCTTGCTGATACTCTTGTTGTTTTCGTTTTTCCTCGTCTTCTTTTGCTTCAATAATATTTTCCAGTTTGCGGATATAATCTGAATCAAATTTAGTAATAGTAGGTACATTTGAATGGTTCACAAAAGTACCATTCATAATACGACGTAGGGCATTTCTGCTAATAGTATAAGCAGCAGCTTTTCTCAGTTTCGCTTGTTTCTCAACATCATTGTCGTCATAAGCTTTTGCTAATAATGTATAGGCAAGCTGGCAATAAGGATAATTCTTAATGGTTTCTTCAAGTCCATTAATTTCAAGTGCTGAAACCTCAGACGGATTGGCAACAAGATATGTAAAGGTTTCTTTGGTCATTTTCTTTTTTAAGACTTTAGGGTTGTTGGACTTTAGGACTTTGGACTGTAGGACTTTAAGATTTTAGACGCTAGATGTTGTTAGACTTAAAGACACTAGATTTTAGGACTTTAGGATTATTGGAATTTTGACTATAGGACTTTAAGTTTATATGAAGACTGGCTTATTATAACCCTACAATCAAAGAGTCAAAAAAAGCCTACAGTCGATAAATCTTATACCTAAAGTCTTTAAGTCTAGTATCTAGCGTCTTATAGTCTAGCGTCTTTAAGTCCTTCAGTCCAACAATCTTAAAGTCCTATAGTCCAACGCCTAAACCTACCATTCCCCTGCGGTTTTATTAAAAATATCTAGTACAATCTGGTCAAGAATCTTTGGGATTAAAGTTCCCTGAACAGCCGTAATCGTTTGCGTTTGCGGAAAGTCTTGATAAAACGAAAACTCTTGGTCATAGTTTTTGTTTTCATCCTTTGCATTAGTAAACTTCACTTGAATTCTAATAGTCAATCTGTTTAATCCCCCTTTATCATTGGCAGTAGGTGCTTGTGCTTCTACTTCAAAGCCTGTGATAGCTCCTTCAAACATCAAGTCAGGATTAGCATTTGTCATTTTCAAAGAAGTATTTCGTTGAAAATACTCTTTGATTTTTTCGTTGAAAGTCAAACTCAAATTGGCAGGACCACCAGCCGTTTGAAAGGCAAAGTTTTGAATTTGAATCGTTTTTAAAGTAGGGTCAATACTGTTACCTTTAAAAGAATAACAACCACTCAGTAACACAATGCTTAATGATAAAAGTGCTACGATACTGATTTTCGAGAAGGCCTTTGAAAAATATAGTTTACTCTTCTTCGATGTCATATTGTTTGATTTTTCGGTACAATGTTCTTTCTGAAATTCCCAAATCTTGTGCGGCATATTTACGCTTGTTTTTATTTTTCTGTAAAGCCTTGATAATCATGTCTTTTTCTTGTTTTTCTAGTGAAAAAGATACCTCCTCGGCTTCGTGGGTAACGTCTATGAACGCATTTTTATTCTCAGGATTGTTATTTCCTAAGTTAATAATTGTTAATTCGTTATCGGGCTGGTTGTTCGAAAAATTATTGACCGATGGCAATGTTCTAGGCGTTGCAAAATCGGGCTGATAAGGGAAAGAACGCTCTTTGTCGATATTCTGAAAAAGGCTTTCATTTTGTTTTAGTATATCAGGACTCACTTCACCATTTTGAAGCACCTCTAAAAACATCTTTTTTAATTCAGTAACATCCTTACGCATGTCAAAGAGAATCTTATACAACAACTCTCTTTCTGTGAAATTATCATTTTGTTGGGCTTCAAAATCTCGTCTAACCAAACCATTATTCCCCATCATCTTGCCGTTGTTCATCTGAAGATAATGTGCTAACTTTTCGCCATCCACGGTTCTATCATCTGTTTCAAGAATTGATATTTGTTCGGCAAGGTTTTTAAGTTGCCTAATATTCCCCGGGAAACGTTGAGTTAACAAAATTTGCTGCGCATCAGAGGTAAGTTGAATCGGTTTGATTCTATATTTTTCGGCAAAATCGCTACTGAATTTTCTGAACAACAATTCAATGTCCATTCCTCTGTCACGCAAAGGCGGCACAAAAATGGGTACAGTATTCAAACGATAGTACAAGTCTTCTCTGAATTTTCCACGCTCAACGGCAGTCATCAAATTGATGTTGGTAGCAGCTACTACACGTACATTTGTTTTCTGAACTTTCGATGAACCTACTCTGATAAACTCCCCGTTTTCAAGCACCCTCAGCAAGCGTGCTTGTGTACCCAAGGGCATTTCAGCGATTTCATCCAAGAAAATAGTACCGCCATCAGTTACTTCAAAATATCCTTTTCGGGCATCAATAGCTCCAGTAAACGCTCCTTTTTCATGACCAAAAAGCTCTGAATCGATGGTGCCTTCTGGAATAGCCCCACAGTTTAAGGCAATAAATTGTCCATGTTTACGGGCAGATAAATTATGAATTATCTTAGAAAATGATTCCTTCCCAGAACCGCTCTCACCTGTAATCAGCACAGTCATATCGGTTGGTGCCACCTGCGACGCTACCTCTATGGCATGGTTTAATGCTGGCGAATTGCCGATGATACCAAATCGGGCTTTTATCGATTGTAATTCGGTAGTTTGCATATTTGAATGAGTTTTGGGTGTAAATGAAATGTATCGTTCTCAGATATTTTCATTACACTACATCTCCAAACAAAGTAGCCGACGAACAAGAAGTGATTTTTACATTGACATAATCACCTTTTTTGTGATTGCCTTTTGGTAAAATCACCATTTTATTTTGGTCGTTGCGTCCTTGTAAGAAATCTTCAGAACGTTTCGAATCACCTTCAATCAATACTTTTTGAATAGTACCTACCGACATCTGGTTGCGTTCAAGTGAAATCTGACGTTGAAGAGCGATGATTTCAGCCAGACGTCTTTGTTTTACATCTTCTGGAATATCATCTACTAATTTTTTAGCAGCAGGCGTACCCGGACGCTCTGAATAAGAAAACATATAGCCGTAGTCATAACGAACGTATTCTATCAGCGAAAGCGTTTCTTGGTGTTCCTCCTCTGTTTCCGAACAAAAACCTGCGATAATATCTTGTGAAATACCACATTCTTCTCCTAATATTTCACGAATTTTATCTACACGATTGATATAGCAAGCACGGTCGTAAGTACGGTTCATCAATTTCAATATTCTACTACTGCCACTTTGCGCTGGTAAGTGAATATAATTACAAATGTTTTCATACTTTTTCATCGTGTAAAGTACCTCATCGGTAATATCTTTTGGATGTGAAGTAGAAAAACGTACTCTTAGCAATGGATTGATTAAGGCTACTCTTTCTAATAATTGAGCAAAGTTTACTGTTTCACTACCATCGGCCGAAGCCCATTTGTATGAATCTACATTTTGTCCTAATAATGTTACTTCTTTATAACCATTGTCTAGCAAATCTTGACATTCTTTCAAGATAGAATACACATCACGTGAACGCTCGCGACCACGAGTAAAGGGTACCACACAGAAAGAACACATATTATCGCAACCACGCATGATAGAGACAAAGGCTGTTACTCCGTTTGAGTTCAAACGAACAGGCGATATATCAGCATAAGTTTCTTCTTTTGATAAGAAAACATTGATGGCTTTGTTGCCTTCTTCCACTTCTTCAAATAAATTGGGCAAATCACGATAAGAATCTGGACCAGCTACGATATCAACTATTTTTTCTTCTTCCAAAAACTTCGTTTTGAGGCGTTCAGCCATACAACCCAATACACCTACTACTAGGTTAGGGCGTTTTCTTTTGATGTGCGTAAAATTCTTTAAACGATTTCTTACTTTTTGTTCAGCATTTTCACGAATAGCACAAGTATTTACTAGAATTACATCCGCTTCTTCAAACTGAGAGGTAGTTGCATAACCATTTTCTTGAAGAATTGACGTTACAATTTCGCTATCTGAGAAATTCATTTGGCAACCGTAACTTTCAATATAAAGCTTTTTTTTGTTCTGCTTTCCTATTTCATCAATGGTAGTGCGTGGAAGATCAAGGGTTTCTTTATCTTCTTCAGTAAGTATTTCTAAATTTCTCATATCTTTTTGTTCACAAGCTTTGCTAAAAATGATTAAGCAAACGTGAATATTATTTTTGGACTAATGGAATCACAATCTGTAATGAAGGGCAAAATTACGAAGAAATATTGTTATGTCTGACAGAATGTCAGTAAATTGTTATAATTAAAAAGGATAACCAATTCCAAAGTTTAAAACCAACGGATTTCGATACGTTGAAGGCAATTTCTCGCTTGGTTTAAACAAAACCCAGCGATTGTTTTCAGGTAAAGATGGGTCTAGCATTCTTACCGCCCAGTCTAGGCGTAATACAAAAAATGATAAATCGACACGGATACCAAAACCAGTACCTACCGCAATTTCTTTGTAAAATCTATTAAACTGAAAATCACTTCCTGAAACCCCTTCGGTATTTTGCCCTTTAAAGCGCCAAACGTTACCCGCATCAACAAAAAAAGCTCCATTGATATTGTAATCGCCATAAAATCTTAAAATTTTAAAGCGATATTCTGCACTGGCTTCTAGCAAAATACTACCGGGTTGGTCAAAATTTCCCTGTGCAGACCCTGGCCCTAAACCTCTAGGTTTCCAAGCACGCAAGCTGTTTGGACCACCCACAAAAAAGTTTTTTTCATAAGGAAGCCCCCTTTCTGTACCATAAGCATATGCTAGCCCGGTGTTGACTTTATAAACGAAGATAGAGTTTCCTGTAGGGTTAAGGGTGATGTATTTGCGATAATCGACGTTGATTTTCAAGAACCTGTAAAACTGTAAACTATCTCCAAAAATATCAGAAACAAAACCTATTTTGCCCTTTGGGAAAAAATTAAGTGTAGTTCCACCAGACTCTAACAATAGTCTTATGTAATTACCTTTGGTAATTTGTCCATAAGGATTATCGGTATAAGTATAAGAAGCACTGATACTCGATACAAAAGATTTATTAAAGCTTCGTCCTAAATTGTTTCCTGCATATCGTTGAAGGCTATCCAAAAAGTTTTTAAAATCTCGAGCCTGCTGATTATTCGGATACGAAGTAGAGAGTAAGTTTAAGTCAATCAGTGAAACCTGCCAAAACTTATTAGGCGAAGGGCGCCATAAATACGTTTCATTGATTTTGAAATTTAGTCGGTTGTATTCTTGTCTTCCTACAAATTCTACACCACCCCCTAAACGAGTTTGTGGCGTATAGTCGTTCAAGCGTTGGGCTATAAAATTAGGGGCTAATATTTTAGGAATGATAATGGATGAGTTAAACCCTAATTCTAGATTCCTACTTACAATATCAGGACGAATAAAACCAGCTTGTGCCTCAAAACCGAAACGAAAATTGGTTTCTAATGAGCTAGCACTTCCTCTAAGATTCCTTAGTTTGAATGATGTATTAAAGAATGGTCCTAATACTAATTTATAAATACTTCCACCTGTTTCCGCCGTAAACTGGTATTTATCCAAGGGTTTGGCGTAAATAGTGGCATCTAATACGCCTTTTGTTGTATCAAAGTTTACTCTGGTAAACTGAAACTGATCAAGCCCATATAATTTCTTCTGAGTCAACAATACCTTTTGAAGGCTGTAGTGTTCATTCGGGCGAATGTCTATTTTGGTATCTAAAAGTTTTTCAGAGAATCTTTTATTGACAAACAGATACTTGATATTATTAAAAACGACGGTATCGACTTTTGAATTGGGAATATTCGGAGACGTACCATCTGAAATAAAAGTTACCTTGTTTAAGAGATAAGATTTATTATAATTCGGATTTTGAGGAGGGCGGTCTGGATTTGGAATAAACGTAATGGCCGCTATTCCTTTCGTAATAGCCGTATCCAAATCATTGATTCTAATGCTTATATTATCTTTTGTGAAATGGTAATATCCATTATTTTTTAACAATTCCTCTATTCTGGCTTTTTCAGCATTATAGGTTTCTACTTCAAGGCGATTTCCATTTTTCAACAGACTTTGTTTTTGATTTTCCTTCAAAATAGCATAAATCGCTTTGTCGGGTGTAACCAACGAATCTGTTTTGTAAAAAGGATAATAGTTTCCTTCGTTTACCAGATAAGTAACCGCAATACTTCTTTTTTTAAAGAAAAGACTATCTGCCTTATAACTCACCGAATAGTTGAAAAAACCGTGGTTTTTGTAATAAGTTTTTACTTTTTCTACATTTTTTTTAGCGTCTTCTTCATAAAAATAAGAAGGAGGCTCGCCAAAAGTACGCATACCCCAGTTTCCTTCATTGATTTTTTTGGTGAGTTTTTGTGCTTTACTTTCCTTCTTTTTTGATAATTGTAAAAACTCTACTGAATTATTATCTATCTTATTTGCCTCACGGTCGAAATCCTCGTTTAACTTTGTTAGTTCGTTTTGCCATTTTATTTTCTGTTTAGGGTAATTTTGGGCAAAAAGCTGATGAAAATACAGACCAAGGGTAAGGGGCGTTTTAAGGATTCTTTTGTTAGGTCTTTGTGGGAGTAAAGCTTCTAGCTTTTCGGTAGTAACAATTTTGTTTCCTTTAAAAGTCTGTGAATACAACAAAGGTTCCGTAAAAGTACCTTTGGGTGAACATCCTGATAAATAGATGATTAACGAAAATAATGAGATATGGAAAAGCGTTTTTTTCAAGGATAATAACGATAAATAGATTTTATAAATAATCAATAATTTTTAGACTGATGCTATCAAAAAATCAAATTAAATACATTAATTCTCTGCAACAAAAAAAGTTTAGACAAGAGCATCAATCTTTTATTGTAGAAGGAGCAAAAAGCGTACTCGAACTTATTCAATCTGATTTTGAAGTAGAATCACTTTTTGTTACCGATGATTTCTACAAAGAAAACGAAAGCCTTTTAGAGAAACAACCACTTCGTGCAGAAATTGTTAGTCAGGCAGAATTAGAGCGAGTAGGTTCGTTCAGCTCCAACAATGCCGCCTTGGCTACTGTCAAAACGAAGGGGAATCTAGAATTATTTGCCCAAGCAAATGAATATGTATTAATCTTGGATGATATCCGTGACCCCGGCAATCTCGGAACGATTGTCCGTGTGGCTGATTGGTATGGTATCACAAAGATTGTTTGCTCTAAAGAAACCGTTGATTTTTATGGACCTAAGGTAATATCCTCAACGATGGGGTCATTTACCAGAGTAGGTATTTATTATACAGATTTAGTAAGTTATCTGAGTAATAATTCTTTAAAAGTATATGGTACTTTTTTAAATTCGGCTAATGTTCATACCACACAATTTGCGGAGGCTGGTTATATTATTATTGGCAACGAAGCTAATGGTATTTCGGCTGAAGTAGAACGCTTGGTGACTGATAAAATCACCATTCCACGCTTTGGTGGAGCGGAGTCTTTGAATGCAGGAATAGCAACCGCCGTTATTTGTGATAATCTTAGGCGATAGAAATATTAAAATCAGAGGTTTTTTTATGAATTTATGTAGTTTAATCGCTTGATTTTCAATATTTTATTTAAATTTAAAGGATGATAGAATACGTAACGATTTATTAATTATTTACTAACCACGAAAAAAATCATTTTTGTTTTTTTTGCATTTATATAAACTTTAAGGCTATGTTTTGGTACGAAGACGAAGTAAAAAGATTAGAGCAGGAGCGTTCGAAATTACCATATCAACCTAAAACGGCTTTTTATGGAAGCTCAACGATTACGCTATGGGAAAGTTTATATCAAGATTTCAAAGATTTTTCTCCTGTTAATTTAGGTTTCGGGGGGTCAACATTGGCTGCATGTGCTTGGTATTTTGAAAGAATCTTTGCTGAATTTAATGAAATTAATTCTGTTATTATTTATGCTGGTGATAATGATTTAAGTAATAATCGCCATCCGGAAGAAATATATCTTTTTCTTTTTCAATTATTTGATCTCATTCAAAAACGTTATGGAACGATTGATTGTACTTATGTATCGATTAAGCCTAGCCCACAACGTTGGTATTTGAATGATCAGGTAAAATATACCAATATGATTATTGAGAAAGAAATCAAAAAACGAGGAGACCAGCTTTACTACATAGATATTTACGACCAATATTTGGATGATAATCATCGCCCTGATTCAAAATTCTTTCAGTCAGATGGATTACATTTCAATAAGATGGGGCATGATATCCTCAGAGATAAGCTAGTTGAACATCTTTCAGCGCTTGTTTTACAATAAGAAAATAATGAATTCTGACCATCACATCATTTATTCCTTATGACTATCAATATATTATCATATAATCCTTCTGAATCAAATATAATTTCTAAACCTAAATTTTAGAAAATAATGAAAAGACAATATCATAAATGGTTTAGTAATTATTTACAAAAAGATATGGAAATGCTAGTCTTTGGTCATGCAGGGGCAAGGGTTTTGTTTTTTCCAACACGGGGTGCTCGTTTTTATGATTATGAAGATTGGCGTGTGATTGATGCTATTAAGGATAAAATTGAAGCAGGTTATTTACAAATCTTTTGTGTAGATAGTGTAGATGCTGAAAGTCTTTATAGTTCAGAAAGTTCGCCGAGTTATCGTATTCAAAGGCACATGCAATACGAAGACTACATCATTAAGGAAGTATTACCTTTTACACGGGAACTCAATCCAGACATGACCATGATTTCGGCAGGCTGTAGCTTAGGGGCTTATCATGCCATGAATGTGGCGACAAAGTACCCTCAGTTTTTTACAAGGGTTGTAGGAATGAGTGGCCGTTTTGACCTAACATGGCAGGTGGGAGTTTTCAAAGATTTATTTGATGGCTATCACGACGAAAATATTTACTACAACAATCCTGTTCAATTTATTCCGAATCTGAATGATGAAAAAATACTCACTGAATTGAGACGAATGGAGTTTATTTTAGCCATTGGTCAAGATGATGCCTTTCTTGAAAACAATAAATACTTCAGCGATATTTTGTGGAGAAAAGGAATTGTGAACAAATTGTATATATGGGATGAGGAAGCACATAAAGCAAAATATTGGCGAAAAATGGTGCAGCTTTATTTATAGATGTAAGACTGGAAGATATAAGACGCTAGATTTTAGACTTTAGGATTATGGACTTTAGGACTTGAAGATATTGACATTCGACTAAAAGATATAGGACTATAAATATTAGACGTTAGATTATTAAATATTGGATCTAAAGGACATTGCTAATATCCCTTAGTCCTGTATTTATCCAATATCCTTAAGTCTAGCATCTTATGTCTTTAAGTCCTAAAGTCCATAATCCTACAGTCTTCCAGTCTACTCCTGATGTGCTGCTTGGTCTTGTAATCTATCCGTTAAATCATCTCCCAGGTATTTATCAATTAAAGTATGCGCTAGATAAATCAATGGGGTTAATAAAATAGCCACAATGAATTTATACAAATAGGTATTTAAAGAAGTAGAAAGCCATTGTTCTATACTCCAGTTCCCAAACAACACAAAAGCAATACCGATTACTACAAAACTATCAATCAATTGAGATACGAGCGTTGAGCCTGTAGCACGAAGCCAGATTTTTTTGCCATCCGTTACTTTTCTAATCGCATGGAAAATATAAGCATCTAACAATTGACTAATCAAAAATGCCGTCAGCGAGCCAGTAATAATTCCCAGCCCTTGTCTGAAAATTTTCCCAAAGGCATAATCAATATTGAAATTATCGTTGCCTTTATTTACATCAAGCCAAAAAGGAGCAGGAGAGAGCAGCGTAGCTCCATAAATGATAATGAAACTATAGGCTATAAAACCAGCAGCCAAATACGATACACGCTTTACGCCTCTTTTCCCGAAATATTCATTGATAATATCAGAAGTAATAAAAACAAAAGGCCAGTTTAATGCGCCCGCTGTTTGATTAATATCCCATGTGCCCAAAAAGGTTTGTAAATGAAGTGGTTGAAAACCAAAAGTAGCTTCTACTGAAAATATTTTTACCCCTATAATTTCTGCTACGATAGCATTGGTCAAGAAGATACCAAAAAGGAAAATAAATAGTTTGTTTCTCTTAGAGCTAAGGACGGGTGTTTTAGAGTTCATTTTGATACGAATGAATATTTTTTTTAATATTGAAAGCCTTTAATACAAAAAGAGGCTAGATGTTTGAAGCACCTAACCTCTTTACGAAGATAACAAATTATGTCAAAAATTGTTGGGAATCTACTTCTACAACATTACTTTTTACGATGATTTTCAAAATGAAGTGCAATTTTGTTCATCGCTATTTCAAGTTGTTCCAAATGTGGTAAAAAGACAATGCGGAAATGGTCAGGTTCTTTAAAGTTAAAACCACGTCCACCTACTACCAAAATGCGTTGGTCTTCTAATAGACTTAATACGAAATCACCATCATTTTTGAAATCGAATTGTTTTAAATCTATTTTAGGAAATAGATACATGGCTCCCTTTGGACGCACACAACTAATGCCTGGAATGGAAATTAGTTTTTCATATGCCAAATTCATTTGCTTGTATAACCTACCAGTAGGAATCACCAAATCATTAATAGATTGATAGCCTCCTAAAGCAGTTTGAATACCATATTGCGTAATCACATTGGCACACAAACGCATAGAAGCCAAGAAGGTAAGTCCTTCCACATACGATTTTGCCTTATGTTTTGCACCTGTCAGAATCATCCAACCACCACGGAAACCAGCAGCACGGTAATTTTTAGACATTCCGCCCATTGTTACAATCAAGGTATCTTCAGACATCCCTGCTGTAGAATGATGGATAGTACCATCAAAAAGGATTTTGTCGTAAATCTCATCAGCAAAAACAATAAGTTTATGTTTTTCTGCCAATCGAACAATTCCCTCTACAATTTCTTTGTCATAAACAGCCCCAGTCGGATTGTTCGGATTAATCAAAACAATGCCACGTGTCTTTTTAGTGATTTTGGATTCAATATCTTTTAAATCAGGATTCCAGTCTGACGCTTCATCACACACATAATGCACAGGAGTACCCCCAGCAAGCCCTACAGAGGTTGTCCAAAGAGGATAATCAGGTGACGGTATCAATATTTCATCATTCGGATTCAACAGGGCAGTCATCACTAAACTAATCAGCTCGCTTACACCATTACCAATATATACATCTTCAATTTCAATACCTTTTACACCACGACTTTGATAATATTGCATAACGGCCTTTCTGGCGGCGAAAAGTCCTCGAGAATCGGCATAGCCTTGTGCGTTGCGAATATTCATGATAATGTCATGAATAATTTCCTCAGGGGTTTCAAAACCAAATGCCGCCGGATTGCCAATATTCAACGAAGTGATTTTATAGCCTTCACGTTGTAGTTGAAGAGCTTTTTCGTAAACTGGCCCACGAATATCGTAGCGTAGCGAATCAAGGCGACTACTTTTTAAGATTTCCATGCAATATTATTGTTTCATTGTTGATTGAAAACCATTCAATTAATTATTAAGGTTACAATTGTCTGGTTTCCAATTTTAAGTTTGCAAAGGTGATAAAAAATAAGCAAATACACTTACTTGAAAATCAAAAAAGGTTTACTGAAAGCCAAGTTGTTTCAATAAACCTTTATGAAAAGATGTTTTTTGTATTATTTTACCGTTTTTCAAACCATTGTTCAAATAAAAAGCTAAGATTAGTTTTGTCAGAGGTATAAGTTAGCTGAACAAATTTTGCTTGTGAGTTTGCTTCCAGAAATACTCCTCCTCTGATAGAAGTATGCGGTGCCAATGTAGTAGCTTTAAAGTTTTCGTTTATCCACGTATGCTGTTCATTACTCAGTTTGTCCATTCGTGAATAATAATGCTCGTGGTCAACCACCCGTTTAATTTGTGCTACCTGAACCATCGTTTCACCAATATTAGCAGTTCGCCAAGCTCTTTCTGGAGTTTTATTAGAAGAACTTGCTATCATTGCTATAATTCCCCCAATAAATAAAACTGTATTGACTGTTTTAGCCCTTTTGATTTTAGTTTCCTCATAATTCATTTCCTCACGCACTTTGCCAAGTTCTTCTTCTGGTTCTATGGCTTGGTAGCTATAAGCATACTGTCCGTCGGTTGAAACAAGTTGTTGTTTATTTATATCAAGGGGCAGAGCAGTAAAGTCTTTTGGTGAAATTGTCAGGGGCTCGTCTGTATTATTAAATAGTTCTACATCAAAAACCATGTATTTCTGATAGCGGCCGTCATAAGAGGCTACTATTTTTACGCCATTATTTTCTTGTTTGACGATTTCTTTGCCTCCGTCAACAATACTTTCTTGTTCGATAGGACGCATTTTCATGATATTTACTGATGAACATGAAATAAATAAACAGGCAGATAATAGTATGATGAGGTATTTGTTCATTTTTAAAGCAAAATTTTAAATGTTATTTACAGAACATTGACAGACAAAATAAAGTTTTCCCCTATTGCCAAAGATGAGTTTTTACAGAAATGTTGTAGTGAGAGCAAGAAAATGAAAAAAATATTAAAATTTTTTAGGCTTATAAGGGTGTAAATAACCTTCTGATTCTCAATTCTGTATCAGAAAGTTAGCATAAAAGGTTAAAATTATTTCAATTTTTTTTGCAAACAGGCTTGTTTTATTAAAAAAAATAGGCGTACCTTTGCATCACCTAAACACAACGACAGTATCACAAGCGATACAAAATGTGTTAAGGAGAGTTGCCTGAGAGGCCGAAAGGAGCCGTTTGCTAAACTGCCGTACCTCACAAGGGTACCGAGGGTTCGAATCCCTCACTCTCCGCTTAGAAGTATTAATTTTAAGCAAGGGAATATTTTCGGGGTGTAGCGTAGCCCGGTATCGCGCTTGGTTTGGGACCAAGAGGTCGTAGGTTCGAATCCTGCCACCCCGACTTTTAAATGTGTTAGTTTGAAGATTTGAAAATTTGAAAATTACATTTCCTTGATTTTCAACTTTAATTAATCTCAGATTAACACATTTTTTTTCGGTTCCATAGCTCAGCTGGATAGAGCAACTGCCTTCTAAGCAGTAGGTCTCAGGTTCGAATCCTGATGGAATCACTTAATTACAAAAAAACCGCTTAGATTCGCTTTCTAAGCGGTTTTTTTTGTTAAGAAATACTTTCGATAACGCAAACTAGTCCTATGATTCTTTATAAAAACCTACTGATTGTCGCTACAGTAATTTTGCTGTTATTTTCAATATTAAGTATTTATTACGGAATCATTTCTCCGCCGCCATTAGTCACTTATACTACCGACGAAAATTTCATTAGCGAATCAGGCGTTTTTCTTTGGTACGGTTGTACTCCCCGCACATTAGAGTGGGCAGGTATCCCAAGTATCTTTATTGCCTACTTCTTATTTATTTTTCAATGTATCATACATATTATTACCCATTTTTCAGAGATACATCAGCTTACCGATATTTTAAAAGTATTTGATGATAATGCATATTACTATTTGAATCATCGTGAAGAATTTATCCTTTGGGAGCGTGCAGCACAAATAGTAATAGTAGGCATTATCTTTTTTATGACTATCCGCTTCATTATTAAGTCGTCACATTTTTTATTAACCAAAGAAACCAAAATTATACTAGTATTTTTATGCATCTGCATAGAAACAATCTGGGTTTCGATGGCTGTTATTCGACCAGAGGCCATTTCAGGGAGCTTGTTTATTTACTTAGTACTCAGAATTTTATTTACAGAAAAAATTACACCTCAAATTGCTACCACCATATTTATACTTTTTATTGCTACTGTGGCTCAGCGATTGATTTTTTTATTCATGACTCCGTTTATCATCGGAAGTTTAATCGTTCATTTACGCGCACAGAAAATTTCTTTTAGAACCTACCGCAACTATTTTTTAGTAATATTATTTGCTTTATTTACGTTAATACCCTTTATCATTACAGATACATTTGTAATATTGAAATCATTTTTTGGGGTAATTTTTATCAAAATGCACCAAAGCCCGATGCAAACGTATTTTAACTATTCATTTATTATGGACTTTTTGTCAAGTCCAGTAAATGTGTTTTTCACTATCTGTACTATTATCGGAACATGGTTTTTATTAAAGGTTTATCCTTCTAAAATAATTATTCTTTTATACGTTGGTAATTTATTGTTGTTCCTATTCACCTCTTTAAAATCAGCACAGCTATATTATTCTCATCTTTTCCCTGCCACTATGATGTCTGTAATTTTAATAGGCTTTGGTTTTATAGGTATTATTCACAAACAAAAAGAAGGTATCAAAAACAAATTAGTGCTTATCTTCTGTATGTTATTAGTAATAAATTCAAGCTACGGCGTATATTACAATAACAAAAAGATGAATGCAGAAGAAAAAAATCTGGCTGATGCCATCAGTTGGGTAAAATCATTAGATAACAACGAGACAATTGCGTTAGAATTAGATTTTGATGGATTTATTCCAAAAAATTTAGCCTGTTTAGAAAGAGAGAAAAAAGCAAATATTAGCGAAGCCTATAAAATTGATAAACTTAGCAAACTGTTGAAAGTATCTATTACTGATTCTTTGCAAAGAGTACAAGCCATGCCAGTTATAGCACAGGCATTTGCGAGTGAAGATGAAAAATTGATGGATGTAGAATACCAAGTATTGTTGAAAAACATTCAATCTGATACTTCAAAGCGTTTTAATACCTACTATTTTTTTGATACAAGCAGTATGATGAGCCACTGTATGCTCCGTGAAAAAGCATATCAGCAATTTGAACAAAACCAGTACCATTATATCATCACCACCAAAAAGTTGAATCAATACCAACCCATTAAAGCATTTGAAAAAGATGGAGGTACAAAATATTGGGTGTATGAAAATAAAGGTTTTAAGAAAGTACTAGCTGAGTAACAGCTTAGATTTATTATTTTTGTAATATGAAAGAGTACTTCAATTTTAAATATAGTCGTCAATCTTTAGGTTTGTTCATAGTATTTATGGGAAACCCATTGATTTTCTTTTTTAAAGAATACTTAGGCTTTGGGGGTAGTTCTACTTTCACTATCGGGAGCTTATTTATAGGCTTAGTATTATTGATTTCCCCAGGCGACCTCTTTAGGAAATTTTATAAACCTAATATTCCTATTACGAGGGTCGCGATGTTTTTCCTAATCATCTCGTTGTTAGCGTGTTTATTCTATAATCCCTTTTTTGGATACGATAACGACCGTACGGCCTTTACCCGAGATATAGGAAACTTTATTTTTATTTTCGCTTTTTATTTCTTGATAGTAGGCGTATCTAATGAAGTAGCCAATTATTTTCTGCCTATAGCACTTCTATTTACTTTTTTCGGAAGTGTTTGTTTAATCTATTCAATGGCTACCAACCCTTTATTTATTATTGGACAAAGAGCAACGGTAGTGTTTGGAGATGGAACAAGTACAGCCAGTGGAAACCCCCACGTGTATGCACGAAATGCTTTTGCAGGTGTGTTTGCTTCTTATTTCTTCTTAAAGTCTAGAAATATTCTGTGGAAGCTATTTGCTTTTTTTAACCTTATTCTTTCATTAGTAGTATTGATTCTAGCCCAAGCAAGATCTATTTTACTTGCTTTCTTATTTTCAGTAGCGTTATTTGTGTACTTCAATGTTGGGAAAGATACTGTCAAAGTATTTTTAAGGGCCTTATTCAAGCCGCTAAATTTAATTTATATCTGTCTGTTTTTTGCTGGTTTGCTTTATTTTATCAGTACTCAACAGCGGTTAATAGATATTATTGATTTATACTATAATACCTTCTTGGAGACTTTTTCAAAAGCATTACTAACAGCTTTTGGACTTGGGGGTGAAAAAAACGTAGATATGTCGGCGATGGGTAGGGTTAATAATATCGATTTAATTCTTTTTCTCTTTTCAGAAATTCCCTATGCCTTTATTCTGGGGGGTGGTTTTAGATTCTTTTATGTAGATGTACCTGTTATTGAAACTTTTGTAGATTTAGGAATTGCTGGTGTAGTATCATTTTGTTTAATGAACTATATGATTTTTAAAGAGGCTGTTTATACATTAAAATGGAAAGTAAATCCATTTGCTTGTTTTATTGCCTATTTCTATATGACGTACTTTGTAGGGATTTTTACAGGTGGAGAACCCTACGGAACTTCCTATTGGTTTATATTCATTGTCGCCATTCGCTTTTTGGGAATAAAATACATAAAGGAAGAGCCTGAAGACGACTTGAAAGAAAATGAGCTTGCTCCTTTAGAACCAGCCGTTAAGTGACATCATTAATTTCTATCAATAATCGCCAGCAAACAAGGCTTAAAGCATCGTGGATGAGATTCCTAAAGCTAAATTGCTTCTTAAAAAATGAAGGTTTTAATTGTTCATAATCAACTTTGGGCTCACTATAAAGCGATTATTTTTAATGAATTGCAATTAATTTCAAATCAAGAAAATGATTTTGAACTATTGGTTTTGCAATTAGCTAAAATTGAAAAAAGCCGTTTGAAATTTGATGATACTAGCTTGTTTAAGCATGAATATAATTATGAGCTACTTCATGATGGCATGCTTGAAGAATTGGGCTTAAAACAGCGAATAGTAGGCATTTTAAAGACAGTTAGGACTTTTAAACCTGATATTGTCAACCTGACTGGTTATTATGATATAGCATCGTGGTTTATCTTATTGTATTGTAAGTTAAAAGGTATCAAAACGGTGCTATCAAATGAATCTACAGGAGGAGACCACCATCGTAGTTTTTTGAAAGAATCGTTTAAATCGTTCATCATTAAAAAATTTGATGGCTTCTTTAATTTTGGGCAATTATCAAAAGATTATATGTTAGCTTTAGGTGCTAAACCCGCCCAAATGCTTGTGAATAGGAATTGTGTAGATAATCAATTGCTCCGAAGAATTTACCTTGAAAATCATAAAGACCGAGATAAACAAAAAGCTATATTAAATTTACCAAAGCACAATTTTATTTTTGTTGGGCGACTGATTGAATTTAAAAACTTATTCAAACTCTTAGATGCTTTTAAGGTTGCTAAAGGAAATACTGTAGACCAAGATTGGGGCTTAATCATGCTAGGAGATGGTGACTTAAAAGCGGCTTTACACCAATATATACAGGAAGAAACCATTGATAAAGTTTTCTTTTTTGAAGGGGTAAATTGGCAACAAGTACCCGCTTATCTAGCCCTGAGTGATGTATTAGTCCTGCCAAGTTATTCAGAGCCGTGGGGATTAGTAGTCAACGAAGCTATGGCTTGTGGTTTACCCGTAGCAGTTTCAAATAAATGCGGTTGTGCTAATGAATTAGTAAAAGAATCTGTCAATGGATTTACCTTTAATCCAAGTAGTGTAAACGAAATATCTGAAACATTGATAAAGTTTATGAATACCGAACTGGATTTATTAAAAATGGGGGAGGCCTCTCAAGAGATTATTCAGACGTATTCACCCAGTAATGTTGCCCAAGAAATGTTTCATGGATATAAAAGATTATGTCATCCAAAAAAGTAATTAATTCAATACAATTTTTAAGAGGTTTTGCGGCTTTTGTGGTAGTGTTTTATCATATTGGAGGCTACATAAAAAAGAATTTTCCTGTTAGTTTTTTAGGAGATTTTTTTGGTTTTGGCTTTGCAGGGGTTGATTTATTCTTCGTAATAAGTGGTTTTATCATTCATTTTACCAGCAAACAATATTTAGACCAGCCAGCATACTTTACTGAATACTTAAAAAAGAGGTTTTTAAGAGTATTCCCGATTTACTGGTTTGTAATGACAGGGCTGTTTTTATTAGGATGGCTCATCAGCAATGTTTTGAATAAAGATGTATTTAGTACCGCTTATCCACATACATTTTCAGCCTATTTCCAAACCTATTTTCTCGTCCCTTTTCACTTTGCTATTAATCCTGTTACTTGGACACTCAGCTTCGAGCTATTCTTTTATTTATGCTTTTCATTATTAATACTTTCTAAAAGGCTTTGGTTTATTCCCGTAGCTATTTTGCTGGGTTCTATCGTGAACATGATTATTGGCAATAACTTCGATAGTAGATATTTCAATTTTGTTTTTAGTAGTTATAACCTTGAATTTTTCTTTGGATTCTTGATTTGTGGATATTATGACAGATTCAAATTGAATAATATTGTCTCGATATTTATTTTAATTTTTGCTCTTATCATAATCGTTAGCTTGGGTTTCGAAATTAGTGATTACGACTACTGGAAACGGGTATTAGTTTTTGGGTTTCCTTCGGGACTAATTCTGATTGCTTTGTTAAACTTAGAAGCCAACAAGGCTATCATAATCCCTAAATTTACTATTTTATTGGGCGATGCATCCTATGTTTTGTATCTGATACATTTTCCCATGTTACTTTTGTTGAATAAAATTCCATCAATCATTGGAAGTACTTTATCTGTCAACCAAACTGTTTATTATAATTATTTAATAGGCATCATGATTATCTTAGCGAGTATTGTGATGCATAAAATGATAGAAAAGCCACTTTCTAAATACTTGATGAATTTATCAAAATGATAAAACCTGTGAAGATTTTAAATATCTGTGCATATTCTTGGGACATCGGAGGCCCCCCAAAAATTATTTATGACCATGCCGTAGAACAAATAAAGCTAGGGGCAGAAGTAACGATTTTGACGCCATTTACCGAAGGGCAAAAACTATATGAATTACCCGAGGGTGCTAAAATAGTAGTTTGTAAAAGACACTGGTTGGCTAAATTTTGGGCAGAGTTTTCTCCTGAATTGTTTTTTTGGATTAAAAAACATGGTAATGAATACGATGTTATCCATATTCATGGACTTTGGCATTTTGCAGGACTAGCGCCTTATTTAGCAGGAGTTACTACCGCAAAATGTATCACGATTCATGGTTTATTAGACCGCTGGGCTTTGGCAAATGGCTATTGGAAGAAAAAGCTTTTTGGAGTACTTTTTCAAAAAAGAGTATTGGATAATACCGAACTGATTCAGATTAATAACCTAGATGAACAAGAAGATTTAAAAAACTTTTTAGGGCATACTCACCCCAACGTGAAAATTGTACCAAATGGGATGAATTTGAGTAATTTCAAAGAATTGCCACCGAAAGGAAATTTTAGAAAAAAGTATCAGCTTCAGCATGATAAAAAACTGATATTGTTTTTAAGCAGAATAAATATTAAAAAAGGCTTAGATTTGCTTCTGCCAGCTTTCAAAGAGGTTTTGACTACAAGAAATGATTGTATGTTGGTATTAGCTGGCCCCGATGACGGTTATTTAGCTGAGACACAAAAGTTTATTGAAACGGAATGTTTACAAGAAAATATAAAACTAGTAGGAATGTTAGTGGGCGACGATAAGTTGGCTGCTTTTGCTGATGCTGATATTTTTACGTTACCATCGCATTCAGAAGGATTTTCAATTGCTACGCTCGAAGCCTTAGTTTCTGGTATCCCTTCTTTATTATCTGATAGAGTAGGCTTTGGGGAGAGTATTCGTGAAACAAACGCCGCTCATTTGGTAGAGCTCAATACCCAAAGTATTGTAGAGGGACTAAATAAGATGCTTGATGATGAAAAGTATTGCGAGTATCTGGCCAATAATGGAAAAGCATTGGTCAAGGAAAAATATGATATAGCATTGGTCGCTAAAAAATTATTTGAAGAGTTTAAGAAAATCGCTAACAAAAATTAATGCAAGATATTTCCGTCATCATCCTAACTTTTAATGAAGAAAAACATATCAAAAGATGTGTAGAATCTTTGTTGGCATTTACAGATAAAATATTCATTGTAGATTCAGGGTCGACTGATAAAACTGTTGAGATTGCTGAATCGCTGGGTGCGAAAGTAGTACAGCGTCCGTGGGTGAATTATGCTATTCAGTTCAATTATGGTATTCAGAATAATCCATACAATACCACGTGGTTGATGAGGATGGATGCTGACGAGTATGTGTTGCCGGCTTTGGCGGAGGAAATCAACCTGAAATTATCAGGGACTGCTCCAGAGATAGGAGGGATGTATATCAAAAGAAGAGTGATATTTTTTGATAAATGGATTCGCCATGGTGCATATTATCCTATCTGGTTATTGAGAATCTGGCGAAGCGGACAAGGGGCTTGTGAGGAAAGTTGGATGGATGAACACATTACACTGACTAGCGGGAAAACTATTCAAATGGAAAATGATATTGTAGATCATAATTTGAATAACCTTACTTGGTGGACGCAAAAACATAATTTATATGCCATCAGAGAAGTAATTGACTTATTAAACATCAAATATAATTTCCGCAACTTCGAATCGGTTGAACCTAATTTTTTTGGTTCTCAGGAACAAAGAACAAGATTCTTGAAAGTGAAGTATGCTTCTATTCCCCTGTTTATTCGTCCTATCATTTACTTTATCTATCGATACATTTTTAGATTTGGGTTTTTAGATGGCAAACAAGGATTTATTTGGCATTTTTTACAAGGGTTCTGGTATAGATTTTTAGTGGATGCTAAAGTGTACGAAGTGTATCATCGTGTCGGAAAAGATAAAAAAGCGATTGAAAAATTCTTTAAAGATGAGTTTAATAAAGATTTAACAAAATGAAAACAACCGACTTATCTAAGTACGATAATTCTTGGTACAAACCGGGCAATTTTTTCCTAAGAACGCTCTGGCATATAATAGGTTCAATATTCATTAATTCTAACATACCTTTTCCTGTATCATTAAAGATTTCTGTCCTAAAATTGTTTGGAGCAAAAATTGGTAAAGGAGTAATGATAAAACCGCAGGTATCCATCAAATACCCTTGGTTTTTAGAAATTGGCGATTTTGTGTGGATTGGTGAAATGGTTTGGATTGATAATCTAACAAAAATAAGCTTGGGAAATCATGTTTGTTTGTCGCAAGGCTCAATGTTGTTAACAGGAAATCATGATTATACAAAGAGTACCTTTGATTTAAAAGTAGCTGAAATACATTTAGAAGACGGCGTTTGGATAGGAGCGAAATCTGTTGTATGTCCCGGTGTAGTAGCAAAATCGCATTCAGTTTTATCTGTAAACTCTGTTGCTACTAAAGACATGCAACCTTATATGATATATCAAGGAAATCCTGCGAAAGAAATAAGACAAAGACACATCAAGGGTTAAACTGTTTGGTGCTTTTGTATTTTAATCGTAATTTGACTAGCATTAAACCCTTCAACGTAGATTCTATAAGTATAACGCTTAATAGGCTTGCATAATTTTGAATGTATAATAGCAATGAATAATTCTTTTTGGACATTTTACAATAGTAACCTTTTTCATGTCATTGTTTCCACAGTGGTTGCTTGTGCTACATCAATTACAGCCATTCCTGTTATTATTAATATTTCGACACTTAAAAACTTAATGGCAAGTCCGATAGAAAGGAGTTCCCATCAACAAGCTACTCCTACTTTAGGAGGCGTAGCAGTATTTGCTTCGATGTTAATTAGTTACTTTCTATGGGAAAACCCAGACGAAGGTCAGTTAATACACCTCTCTATTTCTTCTATTGTTATTTTGTTCTTTTTAGGTGTAAAAGATGATATTCTGATTTTGGCTCCAAAGAAAAAGATGTATGTGCAGATTGGTGCTTCGTTATTAGTAGTAGTGCTTGGAGATTTAAGAATAGAAAACCTTTTTGGTATTTTTGGCATTTACTCCGTTCCTTATATCATCAGTTTACCGCTTACAGTTTTTGTCTTTATTGCGTTGATTAATGCCGTAAACCTAATTGATGGTATCGATGGACTAATGGGGGGAATTGGTATGATAGCAGGGGGATTGTTTGGAATTTGGTTTTATTTAAATGAACATTATGCTTTGGCTTGTTTAGCAGCCTCAATGGCTGGGGCATTGTTAGGTTTCTTAAGATTTAACTTTTCAAAGACATCCAAAATCTTTATGGGTGATACTGGCTCATTGATTGTTGGCTTTATTTTGGCTCTTTTCGCCGTGAGATTTATTCAGTTAAATGTTCAATATCGCTTCGACCCTAATAGTACTTTTGCAGCGCCCATATTGGCTATTATTGTATTGGTAGTACCTATTTTTGATACTTTGCGCGTATTCATTATTAGGTTGAAAAACAAGAAATCCCCTTTTGTAGCAGATAGAAACCACCTTCATCATCTTCTGATTGATAGTGGTTTAAGCCATTTTCAGGCGTCGATGGTACTGTGGTGTTTTACCATTATTTCTACGCTACTATTTGTTTTTATTAGCAAGAAAGCCGAAAATACTACTTCCCTTTACTTGTTATGTTTATTGTTTGTAGTTTACATGACAGTAGCACATTTACTAAAAACAAATAACCAAAAGCGTTTATTAACATTACAAAAAGAGACTAAATCAGAAGTTAAAACTGAAAAACCAGAGACAGAAGAAGTATTAAAAGCTTAATCTTGATTTAGTTTTTTAGCACTTTCTTTTATCTTTTGTCCAATTCTGTCTAGCACTTTTTTACTATTCTCTAATTGATCACTCACTGACAAATCTCCGCTATTGTATTTGTCCTGTAAGTCTTTTCTGATAGCTGTCCATTTGTCTTTTTGTTCCAATAGAGCAGTGTAGTTTTGTTGTTCTTTCGAATAACTAAAAGGCTTTGCTTTTGATTTGGAACCTTCAGTAGGTCCAGTACTTTTAGGCTCATCAAAGGTTGAAAAATCAGATTTTGATGTTTCTAATTTATTTGTGCTTTGTTTAGGATTTGATTCTTCAAAATTATTTGTCGAATTTTTAGCTGTTTCAGTTAGTTTATTATCTTCAAAATCATCAACTATAACCTGATTGTTTTGGATAGGTTGCAATGAATCTTTGGGTGTTATATCAACAGTATCTTCAACAACTACTTTATTTTCTTGACGATTAAATAGCATAGAAATATCAAAAGTGTTTTTCCTGCCATAAGAATAAGCCAACAAACTGAATATTACTAAAACAATCGGAATAAATAAGTATTTATCATTCGATTTAGTAATGAATGGGTTATTGTCATTGGAGATGACGGGCGTAACCACCTTTTTCTGATCTATTACTTCCAACACTATTACATTGTGTACATTATATACGCTATAAGGAGTATCGATATTAGCGATTTTCAATAAATTCAAACAAGAATCTTTAACACCTGTACTGTTATGAAGAATTTCGTCAATCTCATCCTCAGAGATTTTGTTCATCAGCGATTCTCCGCAGATTAATATTTTATCCCCTTCTTCTAAGTGAAAGGTAATTATTTCTAATTTAGAAGGCTTGGCTAAATATTGTAATTTTTGACCTCTGCGACTGATATAACAATTTGTATCACTAATCCAGTTAATGAGAGAAAGGTCTCCGAGTTCCCAGAAAGCTTGAAGTTCGTGGCTTGGATTTGACTTTTTGGCTAATTTATTAATGGATCTCTGTATTTTTAAGATAGAGTTTTCCAAAGCCCGATAAGTTTTATCCGATTCATTTAATTCAGAAGGATTTGTCATGATTTTGGTATCCATTCAATAAAAACTTATAAAAAACTCAAAATATCTTTTTATAAAAGGGAAGGGTGTTCAAAGCTGAAAATAATACGCTGATAAATTATATTGTTTGTAAGAAAATTTAAGGCAAAAATAATGCCAATAAAGGTGTTTTGCAAACTACTTTCATCTATCATTCATATATAACTAAATTAAGTTTGCTATGTTAAGATTTTTTAAACTTAAATAATTCGTCCATTGCTTGAGTAACTATTTTTTGTAAAATTCGCTCGTTCAAAGAGGTAATATAATGAATCGTCATTTGCTCTCTAAATGATTTAACGTCTTTTGAATACTTATGGTCGTGAATGATATAAGTAGGTTTGGCATTAATCGGGAAATACTCTAAGCCTGTGCCTTCTTTAAACAAACATAGGGTAGTGGTTATGGTGGAGGCAATATGAGCAGGGAAAGAATCTAGCGTAAGGGCGCCGATTGATTCTTTCAGCACAGGAATCATTTGTAAAATGGATAGTTTACCCACTGCATCAATAATTTTTCCAGGATATTTTTTTTCAAGTTCAACATTTAGCTTGCTAGAATATTCTGTAAGACCACATATCATAATTTGAACGTCTGGTCTTTTTTCTAGGATATAATCGCTGATTGTTATCCAAAATGCATTTGAAAACATTCTGTTTTTTGTGCCAGCTTCTGGGAAAATGATAAAATAATCTTTTTGGATGTCGAGTGTATTTTTCTCGTCAGCAGGCATTAATAAAATAGGTTCAATGTTTTTACTCGTTTGCGCAACCCCTAAGCTTCTTAAACTTTGAATCTGCTGATCAATCGAATGGAAAGGTGTAGGAAGCATATAATATTCTATGTCTAGTAAACTCCCCATTCCTCGTGTACCAAAGCCTATTTTTTGCTCAGCATTTAAAAATGGTAACAGTAAATTAGCATTATAACCAGAATACCTGAAATCAAAAGAATGGGAATAATATAGATTTTTATGTTCAGCTAAAAATGTTTTAATATCATTTACATATAATTTGAATTTTGCAAAAATCGAAATGGTGCTTCTGTTGGTGCGGTAATGATTAATAAAAAATACTTTGTCGTATAGAGGATTATTTACAATTAAATTTTTACACCAACTACCTGCTACTATGTGAATTTCAATATGTGGATGCTTATTCTTCAGCGCATTTATCATATAACTCATCATCAGCATATCGCCTAGGTGACCAAAATTAAAAAGTAAAATTTTGTTGGGTACAATGTACTTATTATGTTTAGTTTTTCGGAAAATAAAAACAAAGAAATCAACAAATAAGTCTAATACTCTTAGTCTTAGCTTAGTTGGTCTATTTCCACAATACTCTCTTTTTAGCATAATGTTTTATGAACAGGGGTTAGATTACTACCTTATAATAGTAGTATTTATTTATCCGAATTGATTAATTCTACTACTTTCCTAAAGGGCAATTGTAATGCTTTCCGTACTCTTTTATAGCGTTTTACTTTTGGCGGTTTAATATAAAAGCATGGAATCTTGATATAATAGTCATTAAAGTTTTCTTTTAATTTATGGGCATAGTCTTTAAAAAGAGGAACGATATCAGGTCTTTTTTCAAAAGTTGAGCGATCCTGATATTTCGAAACGCTATCGGGTTTACTTAATTGATAACCACTATAATGGAAAAATATTAAAGGCTCATTATTACTATAGAAATATTCTCCATGTTTAGTAATTTGCCGCTCGTGAAGATTCCAATAAGCAACATTATACCCAGGGTGTTTTTCAATTAACACAGCATTTTTATAATAAATAGGAACGAAATTTATCCAGTGTTGGTCTACAAACAAGCCATTGCACAAATCTATTCTACAGTCATTTGTAAGACGCTCTTTCCACCAGTCAATCATCTCTAAACTTTCCTTGCTTCTAGCAACAGCAATAAAGCCTAAATTGTAAATACCCGTGTTTAGATGTGCAATTTCTTTAGTATCATAATCATCGAGAATCGGCGATGTGATGTGTGGAGTAACTACAATGCTTTTTGTTTGTAAGCTTTCTGTTAATTTACTTAATTTTTGATAAACTATAATATCAGGGTCAAAGTAAATAACATTCTTGATATCTTTTCTATGCTTGAAAAAGTAGTCAAAGTAAAATGGTTTAACAGCAGTATTGAGTTCTGTAATGTCATAATTTTCGCACATAGCATCCAAACAATCAATACCAATCTTATCAATCTCTAGTAGCTGAAAAGGAGGAGTTTTTTCACTATCTAAACTTACCTGATCAAGCCTATCCACTAATCCAATTACATATTCTATATCAGGGTTAGTTTTTTGTAGAGACTGCCCCAGTGTTTGGGCTTGGGCAAGATAATTTATGGAACAAATTGTAAAGGCTAACGTCATAGTTTTTTAAAAATTTAAGCTACTACTATGGTAATAAAGTTTAGGGTTAATTTAAAAGTAAGAATAAGTGTGTTTTTTGTGGAATAAACTTAATTTTTCTAATATTTTATCACAAATAACATTTTAATGCTATTCAAAAAGATAATATTTTCGAAAATAAAGTTACGACATTATCATTAAACAGACTCAAATATATTTAAGATGGTCAATAAAATAACTTAAAACCAATCTTCGGGTCTATTTTTTGTTTCAATTTTTTGCTCTAAACTATCGGGCAGTTTCTCAAAAAAATCAATACCAGTTAATACTTCAATGGAATCAATACTAACAGAAAACGATTTGATAGATTTTACAGAACCCTCATTTGGTAAGACAAATGCTATGGCTTTTTCGTTGTAAGGGTCGTAAACTATTTTATAAAAATGTGTCGGAACAGCCACTAAATTAATTTTTCCAATTGTTTTGAGCCCTTTTTTCAATATTGGCCCTGTGATGATAATTAATTCATTTCTACGAATAACCCACTGACGAATTTTGCTTTCTAAATTACTCCAAATTCCTCGATTAAAATCGGGGGTTTGTGGGGACATGTTCGACATATAGAAGGTTTCGTCTTCTAATGCCTTATCATATTTAAAATCTGCTGCAGGGCATAAGTGGCCACGGTCGTAGCCAGAACGTGAATAATCACGCGTATGAGCCGAACCTGTTTCAACGAGAGGGTCTTCAATAAATTCATTAGAGCGTGTTGCGTTGCCATCCACAGCTTCTTTAATCAAACGATGTAAAACCCAAGAAGCTTGCTCATATTCTTCACGATAATTTAAAATAAAGGCTGTATGACGAACAATCTCTTGATTGAATTTTGAAGAAGGAATATAATCATCTAAACTACCGCCGTCGCTATTTTTGGGCTTACCCTTATTATCGCCAAAAAGCTTTTCTTTAATGGTTTCTAGGACTGAACTTTCTATTTTATCTTCTATTTTTTTAGATAAATCATCAGTAATACCACCCGACTCTTTGTCTGTCTCCTCCTCATTATCCTCCTGTTTGGATTTTTCTTTTTCGGATGATTTTTTTTGAGTGGTTATTTTCTCAAAATCTTTTTGTAGCGACTTTAGAGGTGCAGGCTTTCCTAGGTAATACAGAACAATGCCAAGCAGGAGTAGGAAAAAAAGAAATTTGATTTTGCCCATGGTTTTAGGTATTGCACCGTTTTAGATTATTAATAGATTTTTGAAAACGCTCAAATGAAATTTACCATTACATTTTTAGTAATTTTGTTTTTCAAGGAAGTACATAAAGGTGGCTTCGATAAGAATCAATGTCAAAAAAAAATATAATAGTGATTGGGGCTGGTGCAGCTGGTTATTTCGGTGCAATCTCGGCCGCTGAAAGTAATCCTGATGCGAAAATAACACTTTTAGAAAAAAATAGGACTGTTTTAAATAAAGTTCGTATATCTGGTGGTGGGCGTTGTAATGTTACACACGCTTGTTTTGATAATAAACAGCTCGCTAAGTTTTACCCAAGAGGAGGGAGCTTTCTGAAAAATTTGTTTACTCAGTTTAATGCCAAAAATACTGTTGAGTGGTTTGAAAAACAAGGAGTTAGACTAAAGACGGAGCCAGATGGCAGGATGTTTCCCGATACTGATAGTTCTGAAACAATTGCTAGTTGCTTGGAAGAAAAAGCTAAAAAGGTAGGTGTAAAAGTCATTACCTCTACTAGCGTTAAAGCTATATTAACAAATGAAAAAACAGTAACAGGCGTTGAATTGCTTGGTGGCGAAACATTGCCTTGCGATGCACTATTGATAACTACGGGTGGAAATCCCCAAAAAACTGCCTATCAATGGCTAGCTGATTTAGGTCATCAAATTATCGAACCTGTCCCTTCTTTATTTACTTTCAATGTCCCAGATTCTCTTTTTACTGAACTTTCGGGGGTGAGTGTGCAGAATGCATCTGTAAGAATAGCAGGGAAAAAGTTGCAACAAGAAGGTGCTTTATTGATTACACATTGGGGTTTTTCAGGACCAGCTATTTTAAAACTTTCGGCATGGGGGGCTAGAGAATTAGCCGAAGCAAATTATGATTTTACAGCACTGATTAATTGGAATCCTGAGTTTTCAGAAAACCAAATGAGAGAAAACTTTTTATTACAAAAAAAGGTAAGTCCGAAGAAAATCATCCAGTCGAACCCACAGTTTTCAATACCCTCACGGCTTTGGAAAAAACTTTGTGAACTTTCCGATATTGATGAAACACTTCGCTGGATAGATATTTCTAATAAATCAACCAATAAATTAATTGAATATTTGCTGAATTGCCCACAGAAGGTGAAAGGAAAAACGACTTTCAAAGAAGAATTTGTTACTTGTGGAGGAATAAATTTGGCAGAGGTTAATCCGCATACGATGGAAAGCAAGTACATTAAAAACCTATTCTTTGCTGGGGAAGTCTTGGATATTGATGCCGTCACAGGAGGCTTTAATTTTCAAGCTGCTTGGACGACGGGCTTTGTGGCAGGCAAAAATATGTAGGATGTTCGATTCAAAAAGAATAAATAGTTATTTCAAAATCAGCTAATTTATACCGATATGTATTATCAACAAATAGTAAAAACCGCTGAATTTATTCAGCAACAAGTACCTGATTTTAATCCTGATTTTGGTATTATTCTTGGCACAGGTTTGGGTGCTTTGGTGAACGAGATAGACATCATAAAGAGTATTAACTATGCAGACATTCCACATTTCCCTGTGTCAACGGTTGAGTTTCATCAAGGCAAACTGATTTTTGGTAAAATAGGCACGAAACATGTAATTTGTATGCAAGGACGCTTCCATTTTTATGAGGGCTATTCTATGAAGGAAGTTACTTTGCCGGTGAGAGTAATGCAACAATTGGGTGTACGTCAGCTAATCGTTTCAAATGCTTCGGGAGGAATGAATCCAGCCTTCAAAGTGGGCGACTTAATGATTATCCAAGACCACATCAGTTTGTTTATGCCTGAAAATCCTTTGACAGGCAAACATATTTCAACCTTTGGCGACCGTTTTCCTGATATGTGCGACCCATATGATTTATCTTTAATCAGCAAAGCAGAAGCTATCGCACAGTCATTGGATATACCTGTTCAAAAGGGAGTTTATGTGATGGCTTCTGGGCCACAATTAGAAACCAGAGCGGAATATAAATTATTGAGAATGTTAGGCGCCGATGCCGTGGGGATGTCTACCGTTCCTGAAATTATCGTGGCACATCAGATGGGAATAAAATGTTTTGGGATGTCTATCATTACCGATATGGGGATTCCTGAAACCTTACAAAAAGCAAGTTTGGAAAAAATTATTGCTGCTGCCAGTAAATCAGAACCATTGATGACGAAGATAATCAAGGCTTTAATCGAAGAAGCTTAAAAGTCATGCCATGAGTGGATTTTCTATTAGGGGGTGACTTAAATCCTATCAATTACCCACATCTTTTACAAAGTTGAAATGAAGAGCTGATTATTGATAAAATAGATTGAAATGGGCTTAAATCATCCTTCAAACCGAGCTTTGGTCGCCTCTTGTCATAGCTTGGCTACGTGAATTTCTTATCACTAGCGAGGGACTTAAGTCCCTCGCTAGTGATAAGGATATGATTATCAGGTGCTTATGGATATGTGGGTGATCAGTAGGACTTAAATCACCGCTAATAGAAAAGACGATATTTTCATTTTCAGACAATCTCCATTACATCTCTAATTCATCTAAAAATAACTGATAAGCACCTTTCAATTCTTTCAAGGCTTTTTCATTACCTACTTTTTGGGCTAAGGCGATGCCATCAGTATAAATCTTTTCCGCTAAATTCGTTTCTCCAAATTCCGAAAATAAAGCCCCTGCATGATAATAAGTCGGCAGATAGTCTGGATGATTTTTCAAGAGAAACAAATAAATATTACCTGCTTCTGTGGCATCTGATTTCAACAATTCAGTTGCCAATGCATAGTGATTAAAAGGGTTTTCGGGTTCTTCTTCCAGAAACTGTTTTAGTAAAGCTAATCTGTTAAATGACATTTGATAAAATATTTATAAATAATAGTATGCTTGCATACTATTATTAAAACTTTTCGTTATTATTGTGATGAAATAAGGAATACTACAAATTAAACCTTTAAAAGTTAAATTTATCATGTAATTCTTGAAACAAAACTCAAAAGATTAACAAAATAAACGATATACAATGAAAATTTTAGTTTGTGTAACAAGTGTACCCGACACCACAGCGAAAATTTCGTTCACGGACGGAGATACAAAATTCAATAAAGCGGGCGTAACCTATATTACTGGACCCTATGACGATTATGCACTTTCGCGTGCAGTAGAATTAAAAGAACAGCATGGAGGCACTGTAACAGTGCTGAATGTGGGTGAAGCAGATGCTGAACCTGTAATCCGTAAATGCTTGGCAATTGGTGCCGATGATGCCATTCGTGTGAACAGCGAGGCAACAGATTCTTATTTTGTGGCAAGCCAAATTGCTAGTATTGCTGCTCAGGAAAAATACGATTTAATTTTGATGGGACGTGAATCTATCGATTTCAATAGTGGCGTAGTGCATGGACTGGTAGCAGAAATGTTAGGAATTCCGTCTTTGTCACCTGTCATGAAACTGGATATTGAAGGTACTACAGCAAAAATTACCCGTGAAATAGAAGGAGGGAAAGAAGATTTAGAAGCTAGCTTGCCCTTAGTATTGGGCTGTCAGGAGCCTATTGCAGAATGGAAGATTCCGAACATGAGAGGTATCATGACGGCAAGAACAAAGCCTTTGAAAGTAGTAGAGCCAGTAGGTGAAGGTTTAACAAGTACAGATAAATATCAATTACCTGCACCAAAAGGAGCTTGCAAAATGATTCCAGCTGAAAATGCTGAGGAATTAATCACACTATTAAAAACTGAAGCAAAGGTTCTGTAAGTGATTAAAGGAATAATTGCAAATCCCTTAGGTTCAATTAATCTATGTAGCATAAAAAAAGTTGGGGTGCGAGTTAAAGTGTTGTACATCAAAATTTTGATTCACAACTCTTCACTCACAATTCACGACTCTAATTTACTTACATTAAAATCTGAAATAAAATGTCTGTTTTAATATTCACAGAATTAGATAATGGAGCGATAAAAAAATCTTCGCTCGAAGCCGTTTTTTATGGCTCAGAACTTGCTAAGTTGCAAGGTACTTCTGCTACGGTATTAGCCATTGGCGAAGCTTCTGAAAGTGAACTAGCGAAGGCTGGTAGTTTTGGTGCAACCAAAGTACTTCATGCTAATGATGCTCGTTTAGCCGTTTCAAATATTCAAGCTTATGCCTCTGTATTGACTGAAGCTGTTAATACCGATGGTGCTGATATTGTTGTGCTGGCAAAATCATCGTTGGGAGATGCTGTTGCTGCTAGGGTAGCAGGCAAATTAAAGGCTTCAATCGTTTCTAATGTAACGGCGTTGCCAAATTTAACCAATGGTTTTGTGGTAACTAGGAGCATTTATACAGGTAAGGCTTTTGCTAGTGTGTCACTGAAAAGTGATAAAAAAATCATAGCGATTAAGAAAAATGCGGTGAGTCCTGTGGAAACGGATGCTTTGGCTACTGTAGAAGTGTTTGCACCTGCGTTAAATGATAGCGATTTTGGTGTGAAATTAATTGAAACGCATAAAGCATCAAGCACTATTTCTTTACCAGAGGCCGACTTAGTAGTATCGGCTGGACGCGGATTGAAAGGCCCTGAAAACTGGGGCATTGTCGAGGACTTAGCGAATGCTTTAGGGGCAGCTACGGCTTGTTCAAAACCTGTTTCTGATTTAGATTGGAGACCTCACCATGAGCACGTTGGACAGACGGGTATCAAGGTTTCTCCTAATTTGTATATTGCTGCTGGTATATCAGGAGCAATCCAACATTTAGCGGGAGTCAATTCATCAAAAGTAATTGTGGTGATTAATAAAGACCCTGAAGCTCCTTTCTTCAAAGCGGCAGATTATGGTATAGTAGGAGATGTTTTTGATATTTTACCTAGACTGACTAAAGCTGTTTTGGCATCAAAATAAGTAACTTTACAAAGATTATTTCAAAGACCTGTGAAATTTAAATGTCACAGGTCTTTTATTTTGAATGAATATCCAGAAAACTTTTTTAAATTTATCGGGGTTTATATCTTTGTTACTTGCTAATGAAAACCCCAATTATTAAAAGCATATATTTGTAAAGTGGAAAAAATAAAATTAGAAATATTAGGATTGTCTCCTAGTTCATCTCAAACGGGTTCGTTCGCATTGATATTAGGAGAAGAGTTTGGTCCCAGAAGGTTACCTATCATCATTGGCATGTTTGAGGCCCAAGCAATTGCCATTGAAATTGAGAAAATCGAGCCTAATCGCCCGATGACTCATGATTTATTTAAAGCGTTTGCTCGTACTTTTCATTATTCAGTGAGTGAAATTTCAATAACGGACATCAAAGAAGGTGTCTTTTTCGCTAGAATTCATTGTACTGACGGTATTAAAGATACTTATATTGATGCCCGCCCGTCGGATGCCATCGCTATTGCTTTACGTTTCAATGTGCCGATTTATACCTTCGAAAATGTATTATCGGAAGCAGGTATTTCAACCAACGAGTCGTCGAAAGACCCTTTAATTGATGATATTGAACCAGAAATTAAGCCTAAAAAGACTTTTGGTGAGATTTTGAAAGAAAATCCAGTGGAACAGCTTAACAAAATGTTGCAAGAAGCCCTTGCTAATGAAGAATATGAAAAGGCTGCGAAAATTCGTGACGAACTAGATAAAAGAAATTAAACAAAGGATTCTAAAAAAAGCCATCTGAAAACCTCAGATGGCTTTTTGTTAAAAAGCGTTAATTGGCTTTCATTGCGATATAAAAATCGTAAATTTGTTTGTAATCTTTGCCTCAAGATGATATGGCTAAAATAAAAAAATTAGGAAGTACGCCGAATGTAATGGTCGTTATTAGCTTAACCATAGCACTTTTCTTAATCGGAATGTGCGGTTTGTTAACGCTGAATGCTCGTAAATTGGCCGAATTAGTTAAGCAAAACGTTGAGCTACAAGTATATTTAGATGACGATTTAACTACCAGCAAACTTGATTCAATTTACAAATTGTTGACCAAAAAGGAGTTTGTACTTTTAAAAGACAATTCTCCTCAAATCAATTTTATTTCTAAAGAAGTAGCTGCCAAACAATTTATTGAGGAATCTGGAGAAGATTATCGTAAACTTTTGGGTGATAATAATCCTCTTCATAACCTATATGCTGTAAAAATTAAGCAAGAGTATTTTAATGATGTCAAATTAAAAGAAATTAAAACAGCACTAGAAGTAATTCCTGGCGTTCATGAAGTAGCATATGTTGAAAATTTTGTGGAGGAGGTAAATAAAAATATTTCAAAGATTTATTTAGTACTCTCTGTTTTTGTATTGTTGTTACTGTTGATTATCATCATTTTAGTAAACAATACCATTAAACTATCATTGTATTCTCAGCGATTTTTAATCAGAAGTATGCAGTTAGTAGGAGCAACCAATGGTTTTATTCGTAAACCATTTATCATAAAAGGAGCCTTGCAAGGGTTGACTAGTGGTTTGGTAGCAAGCTCATTGCTTATTTTACTTCAACAACTAGCTGTTCGTAAGGTAGAAGGCTTGGTGCTATTACAGGAAATGGACAAAATGATTTATTTACTTTTGGGTATCTTGATTATTGGAACTTTGATGGGTATCCTAAGCACATTCCAATCTGTTGAAAGATATTTACGATTATCATTAGACGAGCTATATTAAGCATCAATAAAAAATCAACTTTCATTTGAAATTCAAAATAAAAATATAAAATGACTAATAAAGATAAACTCCCTTTTGGAAAAACAAACTACTTAACAATGTTGCTAGGAATAGCTATTATCCTTATCGGATTTTTTATCATGAGCCAAGATAAAGAAGAATTCGGCTTTGGATTTTTAGGTTTAACACTAGGCCCAATCGTTGTATTGGCAGGTTTTACGATTGAATTTTTTGCTATTTTAAGAAAATCCTAGTTAAGCAGATACTTATAAATGAAAACGCTCTTTAACGTATTGGTTAAAGAGCGTTTTTTGATTTATTATCAATACCTTTTAATCAACATTCATCATTTTTAAACAAACTGGATTGGGTACCGAAATCTCTTTTCCTGTTGATGTTAGCGTTCCTTTAATAGGGTCGCGTTCAAAAATAGTAATATTATCACTATCCTGATTGGCAATCAAAACAAATTTGCCCGTAGGGTCGATGATAAAATTTCTAGGTTTTTTGCCTAATACGCTTTGATTAGTGATATAAGTAAGTTTACCAGTTTTAGGGTCTATCGCATAAATAGCAATGCTATCATGAATTCTATTAGAGCCGTATAGAAACTTTCCATCAGGCGAAATATGAATATCTGCACAGGATTTCCCACCATTATAATCTGCGGGTAAGGTTGAAATAGTTTGGAAAGCCTTAAGCCCTCCCTTTTGATAATGAAAGCCTGTTATCTCTCCGCTTAATTCTTGTATCACATACGCAAATTTTTTGTTGGGATGAAAAGTAAAATGTCTTGGTCCAGTTCCATCTTGTACTTTTGTAAAAGGAGGATTGCCCGCAGTCAATTTTCCAGTAGTGTTATCCAGTTGGTAAGTAACAATTTTATCAATTCCCAAATCTGGTACAAATACATCAACGTTATTAGGAGCAATGTTAATAGAATGCACATGAGGTTTTTCTTGTCTTGTTTCATTCACTCCTTTGCCTTCATGTTGTATCGTCTGAATGGCAGTGCCTACGCCGCCATTACTTTCTACAGGTAAAACACTTAGGCTACCAGCCCCATAATTCCCCACAATTACCCATTTTCCTGTCTTATCAACAGCTACATGACAAGGCCCTGAGCCATTTGCTGACTGAGTACTCAATTGATTTAATACGCCTTTTGTTTTATCAAACTCAAAGGCATACACCGCACCACCATTGTTAAATTCACCAACAGAATACACATATTTTTGGTTGGGTGAGATAGCTAAAAAAGCAGGATTCTTCAACCCTTTCGTAATGCTGATTGCCTGATAATTTCCAGTTTCACTGTTGAATTTATAGACGTAAATTCCTTCGCTTTTTCCTGATGTATAAGTACCTACCAATAAATAAAATTCTTTGGGTGCTATGGGTTTGGATATGTTAGTAGCAAAAGCAAAAGATTGAAAAAGTACAAGCAGTACTAGCAAAAACTTAGTAATGATTTTCATGGAGAGAAGATTTAGGATGACTAATGATAATTTCTGAAAAGATAAGTATTTTTTGATTTTTACTTATAGAGTATTGTAGGGATTAATTTTTACTCAATTCTAACATATTATGTTGCAAGATGTCGTCTGGTTAGGATAGTGGGGTATTTTTTCTACATATTTTCATGATAATCTTTGGTACGATAATTTAAAAAAGAGATTTGATTAAAATATTAACAACAATCGCATGAAAAAACTATTATTCAGTGCTTTTATACTCGTTTTATTGGGTGTAAGCACTTCTGTAAAAGCTCAAGGGCAATACAAATCAGCGTTAGGTATTCGTTTAGGTAATACCAATGGTATTACATTTAAAACTTTTGTAAACGAAAAAAGTGCAGTAGAAGTAATTGGCTCATTCCGTTATGAAGGTTTTGGTTTAACAGGTCTTTATGAAGTACATGGCAGAGCCTTTAATTCTAGAGACTTTAATTGGTTCATTGGGGGCGGTGGTCACGTGTATGTTTGGGGTGATAAACGTCCAGGATTTTTAGATAGAAATCAAACTACCGTACTAGGTTTAGATGGTATCCTTGGCTTAGAAGCTTATGCAAGAACAATTCCTTTAGCAATCAGTTTAGACTGGAAACCTGCTATCAATATCGTTAATTATAGTAGTTTCTGGGCAGATGAAATCGCTTTGTCATTCAGATATACATTTTAGTTAGCTGAAAGCATACAAAAAAAGCCCTACGGAAGCGTACTTCGTAGGGCTCATATATATAGCTAGTTTGTTTCCTTAAATTTCTACTTCTATTCTTTTCTTGAAGCCTTTTCTGTGCCCATCAATAGGCATTACTATTTTCCACTGATTATTATAGTATCTCGCAACTATGTTATCTAAATCAATAAAATTGGGTAACATAATATGGCCAATAGTTTGTGGAACAAAATTATGTGCTTCTCCTTCCTCTGCTTTTTTCAACACTGGTTGCAAAGCATATAGCCACAAAATGTTGTTCTCTACGTCCATTTGTAAATGGTCTGCACTCAAACCCGCTACTTTTACAAATACTTCAAAAGCTTCTTCTGTTAGATTTACGTCAATATTTGGCTCAACTCTGCCACCGTTAAGTGTATTGCTAAAATCAATATCTGCTAGTATATTTTTCGGAATCTCTATTTTATAGTTGTTCATCTTATCACGCTTTAAAGGTTAAAAACATATTTGTTAAATATGTTTATTATATCCTTTCAAATCTTATACCAGCTCATTTTGTAAGACAAAATGGCTTGTTTTGCATGTTTGACAAGACATTTTGTCTAGTATGGAGGATTTTCTACAATAAATAAGTCATTTAGTGAACAAATAGCCTACTAGCATTTTTATTTGCTACTACATAGTATGTAACTTTATGGTTCATTTAAATGATAACTTCGATGACTTACCCTGAATTTAAGGCAACGCTAACTCATCCAACCCCACCGACCTCGGTTCATGAATTGTTAATTGCACTTTGGTATGATGCAAATGAAGATTGGGAGAAAGCCCATGAAATAGCCCAAAGCAATGAAGGTTCAAAAAAGTATGACCAATTACATGCCTACTTACACAGAAAAGAAGGTGATAATTGGAATGCCAAATATTGGTACACGCGTGCTAAATCAACAGTTTTTGTGGGTTCGCTGGCTCAGGAGTGGGAAATGTTAGTAAAGGAGTTTTTGACTCTATAAGTTTTGCCTACCTTTGTACAAAATATAAACTAATGCTATGTACGGCTATTTGATGAAGATATTCACCTGAAAGTCGGCGATTTATATATATTAATTATGACCAAAATTACCCAATACATCGAGCAAGCCAAAGGCAAAACGCTATTTTCAATTGAGATTATTCCACCAGTAAAAGGGGAAAGCATACAATCGTTAATGAGTAATATCGAGCCTTTGATGGAATTTAAACCGCCTTTTATTGAGGTAACGTATCATCGTGAAGAATTTTTAGAGAAAATTGTGAACGGTCAGATAGATAGAATTCCTATTCGCAAACGTCCAGGTACTGTCGGTATTTGTGCTAGCTTGATGAACCGTTTTAATGTTGATGCAGTTCCTCATGTGATTTGCGGAGGTTTTACCAAAGAAGAAACAGAAGACTTTTTATTTGATTTACATTATTTAGGAATTGATAATGTATTAGTTCTTCGTGGCGACCCTGTGAAGGGCAATCCCGCTTTTACACCCGAAAAAGGAGGGCATGCCTATGCAAGCGACTTACTGCAACAAGTAGTAAGAATGAACAAAGGTGAGCTCTTGCACGAAGAAACTCAAGCTTCGCCAACCAATTTCTGTATCGGTGTGGCAGGTTATCCAGAAAAACATTTTGAAGCACCTAACCTTAATACCGATTTTGCTTACTTGAAAAAGAAAGTGGAATTAGGGGCAGATTATATCGTTACACAAATGTTTTTTGATAATCAAAAATATTTTGATTTCGTAAAGAAATGTCGTGCAGAAGGAATTAATGTGCCAATTATTCCGGGTTTAAAACCTTTGGCAACAAAAAAACAATTGACAGTTTTGCCAAGAATCTTCCATTTAGATATGCCCGAAGATTTGGTAAAAGCAGTAGGACAATGCCAAACAGATAAAGACGTAAAACAGGTAGGAATAGAATGGTGTATTCAGCAATGTAAAGAATTGATAGCTTTTGATGCCCCAATCTTACATTTTTATACCATGAGTAAATCTGAAAGTACAAAAAAGATTGCAGCAGCAATTTTTTAAATTAAATTTTAGCGATATTAATGTATTTTTGAAGAAGAGTCTTTTTACATAATAAGGCTCTTCTTTTTGTTTAGTCTAGATTAAGTTATTTTGAAAAAATACAGTATTTTTGGTAGAACGAATGAATCCTCTTTTTCAATAATATAAAATTATCCATGTCAGTCTTAGTTGTTATGTCAAAGCATTTTTCAAAATGTTTGGTATAATAGTGGGCTCTTCACAAGTAAAGTGTTATGAATCATACATTTACTAAAATTTTTATCTCTCTTTTCCTTAAAAGAAATCTCTTTCTGAGTTTCGCTTTTTTGTGTTTTGGACTAACATCTTTATTGTATGTTGTAATCGAAAATGACAAAGGCAATACATTTGAAGAAAAATATTTATCTGATATTCAACATAAAGTTGTCAAAGAAATCCAAAAATCAAACCTTGATTTAGATAAAGTAAGCAGTATCATCAATAATCTAAAAGAAATTAGATTTGGATCACTGTTTACTAAAACCGAATACCCATACTTTATTTTCAATAATGGCAAATTGATTTTTTGGTCAGATAATCAGTTTGTTCCTGATTATTCATTAATCAAAGGGAATTATACCACAAAAGGACTATTATTAGAAACAGGTAAATCAATAGTAAATCGCAGAGTAATAACAATTGGGAAAAATAATATTGAGGTTTTCTCTGTGTTGAATTTGTATTATTCAAATGAATATAGGGTTAATGGACTGCGTGAACAATATAATACCAAAATTTTCAGGACGGACGCTCAAGATATATCTATTACACCTTCTTCCAACAATCACCTTAATATTTATACCGCATCTAGGCAATTCTTATTTTCCATTGCGACAGAACAAGGCGACAACTTTCAGATTTATATCATTTCAACTTCGGTAATTGTTAGTGGTTTACTAAGTGTATTTTTTGCAATTATTTACTTATTTACTTGGCTTTGGTATTTAAACAATAGCCATCGACATGGCCTAGCTTTTGTTATATTATTAGGGTTTGTGATTGTATTAAGAAGTATCTCACTTTTTTATTCAATACCTTTTTCACTTTACCAATCAGACCTTTTTAATCCTAAATATTTTAGTTCATCTATTTTATCTCCATCGTTGGGCGACTTAATTATCAACTTACTGATTTTTGTGTTCTTATTAATTTACTTAGTGAATTATTATTACAAAATGAGGGCTTATTTATGGTTGATGAATTTGCCAAACCTTATTAAGAAAATTAGCACTGTAGTATTATTGATAGGTAGTTTTGGCCTTACTCAGTTTATATATGGCCTTCTTGGTGATATATATGAAAAATCTAATAATGAGCTTAGTTTGGCTTTAAACATCGATATTTGGGAAAAACCGTTGGTATTGTTTTCATTATTAGCCTATGTATTGATTGCACTGATTTACTTTTTAAGTAGTCATTTCCTAATTATCTTGATTATTAAACTAAATAGACGCAACGATAAATGGATGTATATTTCCTTATTGATTGCTTTGTTGTTTACTAGTCTTCTTGTTTTTATTTTCTCAAATTTTAGTTTTTTTGTTTTTGGACTTTACAGTATTTATTTGGTTGTTCTTTTTTATACGTCATTTCCACGCTATTTATATACTTTCCGTTACCAAACCTCCATTTACTTCTTTGGTGGGGCATTGGTATGTGCAGGCATAGGCAACTATGTGGTTTATCAAGAAAATATTCAAGAAGATTTTAATCATAAAAAACAGTTTGCTAAACGCTATTTCGATGAGAATGATGAAAAAGCGGAGTTTCTTTTAAACAAAGCAAGCCTTTCAATTAGCCGAGATTCGGCAATACTTGATTTGATGAAATCCGATTTTCTACCGAAAGAACAAGTAGGGAATTATGTAAAACATAATTTGTTGGATAATTATTTTTCTTATTACGATGTGCAAGTTTTTGTTTTTGATAGTACTGGTAAGTCATTGGATAATAACGATGAAATAGATAATTATCACACTTTCGAGAAGATGTTTAGGTTGCCAAAATATAGCACAAAAAATGAAGAAATATATTTTGTAAACGACTTAGAGGCTTATTCCAACAAACAGTATTTCGATTTTATCCCGCTTTTGAATAAAGAAAATACTTCTGCGGGGTATATTATTTTAGATTTAAAGCGAAAAACACAGCTTTCTAACGACATTAATAGTGAATCTCCAATTTTTACGGGGACGAAGCTAAAAGCCAATGCCTATAGTTTTGCGGTATATGAAAATGGAAAGATTATAAAAACAGGTGGGGAAGGTTTTAATTATGAAAGAAAACTATCTAGCGATGTGCTAAAAGGGGGAGAGGTTTTTCAAGAGGGAGTAGAAGAAAATGGTTATAGACATATTGGCTTTGTTAATAACAAAGGTAAAGCCATCATTGTTTCTTCAGAATCACAAAGTATTGCTTCAATCTATGCCAATTTCTCATTCTTGTTTTTGATATTAGTTTTTACCATCATTATCGTCATCTTGTGTTATGCCTTACACTACGGCTTTTCGATGATGAATATCAACATTGCTAGTAAGATTCAAATATACCTCAATATCGCGTTTTTGTTACCTTTGATTTTGGTAGTAAGTATTACCCTGACCATTATCAGCGCCAAGTTCTCGGAAAGCCAGCAAGACGGCTACCTAAATCAAACAGAGAGCATAAGCATTAATTTAATGCCCGCAGTTGATAGATTCGTTCAAGGCAAAATGAGTAAACAGTTTTTGTCTGATACGATTAATAGTATTTCTACAAGTACCAAAAAATACATAAGTGTTTTTGATACCAAAGGTCATTTGTTGGCTAATAACAAACCATTCAGCTTCGAAAATGGCTTTCTTTCTAATTATATCAACCCAATAGCTTATATCAAGCTAATGGAAGAAAAGGACGCTAAAGTGATGTTGGATGAAACCATCGGCGATTTATCTTTCAAGACTTCCTACTTAAAGCTAAAATCCAATGAGGGTAAATTACTCGGGATTGTTTGTATACCATTTTACGATTCAAAAACATACTTTACCAAAGAGGTAAGTTCCGTAATTGGCTCAATGCTGAATACGTTCACTACCATTTTCTTAATTTTACTATGGTTTTCATACTTAGCATCTAATGTATTGATTGTTCCGTTGCAGATGATTACCAATAAATTAAGGAAAGTCGATTTAAGCAAGCCTAGCGAACCACTTTCATGGCGTTCAGATGATGAAATAGGTGTATTAGTGAAAGCCTATAATGAAATGTTGGTAAAGCTTGAAGAATCTAAAGTAGCCCTGACTGATGCGAATAAACAATCTGCATGGCAACAAATGGCTAAACAGGTGGCTCACGAAATTAAGAATCCCCTTACACCAATGAAGTTGTCTTTACAATTGCTTTGGCGTAAGCTTTCAAGAGGAACAGAACTAGATTTAGCACAAGTTAAAGACCAGATAGAATCGTTAACTGGGCAGATTGATAACCTTTCCTATATTGCTACTTCTTTTTCAGATTTTGCCAGATTACCAATCCCTAAAAGTGAGGTATTTGATTTTGCTCAAGAGACTAGAAAAGTTGTGAATTTATTCACAGACGACTCTCAGTTAGAATTAAGAATGATTGTCCCAAACAAAGCCGTAAAAGTAATTGGTGACCGTCAGCTAACGGGGAATATCATCAAAAATCTGATTATGAATGCCATTCAATCAGTGCCAGCCACTAAAATACCTGAAGTAATGATTGTGGTTGAGTTAGGCATTGAAGCCGTTACTTTCAGTATTCAAGATAATGGGATCGGAATTAGGGAAGAACACCGTGGAAAAATATTTATGCTGGACTATTCAACGAAAACCCAAGGCTCGGGTGTAGGTTTAGCCTTAGCAAAATGGGTAGTAGATAATGCCAAAGGAAGTATTTGGTTTGAAACTGTAGAGAACCAAGGAACTACTTTCTTTTTTACCTTGCCATTAGCCCCTTAATATTGATGGAAAGATGAAGTAAAATAACTTACTTCATCTTTCCTCTTTTGACTAAATACGACGTAAGGATTTGTTCAAATCCTTCAGCAATATCAGCTTCAATAAAATCAATTTTGTATTGTCCACAACGCAGTTTTAATTCTTGGTAAAACTGATGTAAGGTTTTCTGGTAATCAACCTTTATTTGAGCAGGATTCAACTTGATAGTTTCGTTAGTTTCTAAATCAATAAATTCATAGGGGCGGTCATCAAATTCAAAGTCAGATTCTGTCTTTTTATCCGTTACATGAAATATCAATACTTCATGAAGGTTATGTTTCAGGTGTTGTAAAGAAGAAAAAATCTTTTCTGAATTATCAATATCATCAAACATATCGCTGAAAATAATTACCAACGAACGCTTATGAATGTTTTCAGCTATCTGGTGAATTACCGACGCCACTTCCGTTTTTTTATGCTCTTTGGGTTTTTGAAGTAAATTTTCTAAATCCAAAAAGATTTTATGGATATGCGAAGGCGTTGATTTGACAGGCGTTTGAATTTCAACGGATGATGAAAAAGTAATTAAGCTAATAGCATCTTTTTGCTTTTGAAGCATATATGCCAAAGCTGCTGCCGCCATAGTAGAGAATACAATTTTGCCATTGTTTTTCTCTGGATAATACATCGAAGAAGAAGTGTCAATGATTAAATGACAACGCAAATTCGTTTCTTCTTCATATCTTTTGGTGTAAAGTCTATCCGTTTTTGCAAATACCTTCCAATCTATATGCCTAGTACTTTCGCCATTATTATACAAACGATGCTCTGCAAATTCAACAGAAAAACCGTGAAATGGTGATTTATGAAGACCCGTAATAAAACCTTCTACCATTTGTTTGGCTAAAAATTCTATATTTCCATATTGGCGTATTTGTGCTAAATCCATAAATTATTTTAAAACTTTGTTGAGTGAACTAACATTATTTAGTTTTCTTTTTAGGAGTCGCTTTCGCTGCTTTCTGTGCTTTTATTTTTTGCTTAGAGAGCTTCCTTAAATAAGAATTTACCTTTAAACGTCTATGTTTGAGGTTTGGATATTTTCTTTTTTGCCAATTTTTTTTGAGGCGATAATAACGATGATATTTTAACTTCGTTTTCTGATAAAACTTAGGCTCAAAATGAGGAGGAGCAGTCAATCTCAGCGAGTCGAAAGGCTCTAGCATAATATCTCCATCAAAGCCAACCACTTTTAGCCTTACTTTTGTAAGTCCTTTATTGGTCATTTTTAGCCATTTTGCTGGATTTTCGGTTAAATCAATAATCCTTCCGGGCTTAAACGGACCGCGGTCGTTTACTCTTACAATTACAAAACGTTTATTAGCAAGATTTGTTACTTCCAGCATTGTGCCAAAGGGCAATGTCATGTGGGCAGCAGTGTACTGATTTCGTTGAAGTATTTCCCCCGTCGAGGTAGGTTTATTATAGAAATACTGAGCATAGAATGAAGAAATACCAAAAGATTCATCCCCTAATTTTTGTGCATGGGCAACAGAACAGAAAAGGCTAAAAACTATGATAATTCCTAGAAGTGGTTTTGACATTTTGTGTGATTTAGTGGTTTTAATTTAGTGGCTTTCTACACATTATCTACCAAAACTGGAATACGAAATTAGCCTTTTTAAGTCGAAATAAAAATATAAATTTTAAGCATATATTATTGAAATTTAGCTATGCTGAATAGTGAATGTAGCACAACGTTTTTTTATTTTATGAATCAATCATTTTATTTTCAATAATAAATTAGTCGATTTGACTAATAATTAATGTGAAGATGTAGAAAATAGAAATTATTTTTCATGATTAACTTTTGAAACATTCAGAAAATTTATATTTTTACCAATCCGTAAACCCTAAATTGTCATAGCACAGTGGAAGAAAGAGAAAGAGAAGAATTGTTTTCGAAACGTATCAGAGCAGGAAAGCGAACGTATTTTTTTGATGTGAAATCGACCCGCTCAAACGACTACTACATTACTATTACAGAAAGTCGCCGTTATCAAAAAGATGATGGTTTTGCTTACGAAAAACACAAAATGTTCTTATATAAGGAAGATTTTGATAAATTTGTTGAAGGCCTCCAAGAAGCAGTTGACCATGTGAAACATGAACTTTTGCCTGATGTAGATTTTACTCAATTTAATCGTGAAGACGAAGATACTGTGGGCGGATTTGGTAGTGATTTGAAATGGGAATAAACGAATGAAAGAATTTGTAAGCCTCTGAAATTTCAGAGGCTTTTTTGTTGTTGTAGGATTAAACTTGTAACTTTGTATAAACCGTTTGCAATGTCATTATGGAAAGAATACTTAAAAATATCGAATTAGAGCGTGCTGCAGAAATCGCTTATGATAGTTTGAAAGAAAGCTCACGGAATGAGATTGAAAACTCTTTAAAAAGTGTATTAAAAAATAACAATCAACAAAACATTGAATTATTACCTGTAGCAGGCGACCCCAAAGAGTATTATATAATGAATGTAGGTATATATAAAGTCATTTTTGAACGAGAACCAGATATGCTTCATGTTCATGCTATCCTTAGTGGTAGTTTTGGGAGATAGAAATATGATAGTTGATGAAAGATTTTAAAGAAATTAATATTGACTGGAAAGCAGTTGAAAAAGAGTTGCTTACTTTAGAAAACCTATTAACCACTTATAAAGAGTTAAAAGAATCCTCTCAGGTTTTGCCTTTTTTAAAAGAATCCCCCAATTTATCTGCATTAATTGGTAAATTATACTTCCCTGATTTGGTTGAAATCAACAGAATTTCTTATGAGTTTGATTTTTTCGGTGACTTTAAAGCTGATTTGGTTATTGGTGATTCTGCAAAAGCATCCTATGTTTTCATTGAATTTGAAGATGGAACATCAGACAGTATTTTTAAGAAAAAGAAAGGTAAATATCAAAGGGAATGGGCAAATAGGTTTGAGCATGGGTATAGTCAAATAGTAGATTGGTTTTGGAAGTTGGATGATTTAAAACAAACGACATCTTTTGAAGGAAAATTTGGTGCACGTATTAGTAGCTATAATGGAATTTTAATTGTTGGCAGAACAACATCATTAGAAAGCCTAACAGATAAACAAAGATTTGATTGGCGTAGAAGCCATACAATTATTAACTCTAAGAAGATTCACTGTGTTACTTATGATGAACTTTTAGAGGATTTAAAGAAAGTGATAAAATTTTTTGCAATTAGTAAATAAAAATAAATGGGTCTTCAATGTGGAATCGTAGGTTTGCCTAATGTTGGGAAATCTACTTTGTTTAGTGCAATTTCTTCAAATAAGGCGGAAGCCGCCAATTACCCTTTCTGTACAATTGAACCTAATGTAGGGATTGTAACAGTACCTGACGAACGTCTTAATATTTTAGAACAATTGGTGAACCCTCAAAGAGTGTTACCAACCGTGATAGAATTTATGGATATTGCGGGTCTAGTAAAAGGAGCTTCGCAGGGAGCAGGGTTAGGTAATAAATTCTTAGCAAATATTCGCGAAGTAGATGCTATTCTACATGTAGTGCGTTGTTTTGCTGATGATAATATCGTTCACGTAGAAGGAAGAGTGAATCCTGTGTCGGATAAAGAAATTATTGATTTTGAATTACAATTAAAAGATTTAGAATCAGTTGATAAAAAAATCCAGAAGGTAGAACGTGCAGCCAAAGCTGGCGATGCAAAATCAAGAGCTCAATTAGCCATTCTTCAGCAATATAAATCAACCTTAGAAGCTGGTAAGTCAGCAAGAACTGTGCAGGGTTTAGAACCAGATGCAAAGTTTGAGGCTATCGGAGATTTATGTTTATTAACAGATAAACCAGTAATCTATGTAGCCAACGTAGATGAAGCATCAATTGCTAAAGGAACAAATGAATACGTTGAGCAATTGAAAGCAGCTGTAGCCGAAGAAGGTGCTGAAGTAGTGGTAATTTGTGCGGCCTTGGAAGCACAAATTGCTGAAATGGAAGACGAAGACGACCGTCAGATGTTCTTGGAAGAATATAATCTTACAGAATCTGGCTTAGATAAGTTAATCCGTAGCTCATATTATTTATTGAACTTGATTACTTATTTTACAGCTGGCGTGAAAGAAGTACGTGCTTGGACAATCCAGAAAGGATGGAAAGCCCCAGCTGCGGCAGGTGTAATCCACTCTGATTTTGAACGTGGCTTTATTCGTGCTGAGGTAATTAAATTTGCAGATTTCCAACAGTATAAATCTGAAGGAGCTTGTAAAGAAGCAGGTAAATTATCCGTTGAAGGAAAAGAATACGTTGTAATAGACGGCGATATTATGCACTTCCGTTTCAACGTTTAGTAAATATTAAGTCATACAAAAAAGCCTTGCTAATATCGTTATTAGCAAGGCTTTTTGTATCACACTATAATTTTAAGACTACAAATTCAACTCTTCTATTCACTTTCCTTTCTTCATCTGAGCCTTTTTTTACTAATGGACGACTAGCTCCATAACCAACTGCTTGAATCCGCTTGGTCGAAATGCCTTTTTGAACCAAATATGTTTCGCAAGCATCTACTCTTTCTTGTGATAATTCAAGGTTAGCATCAGCGTCACCAATGATATCTGTATGGCCTTCTAAACGAATCTCCATATCTGGGTTGTTTTGCATCATTGTCACTAATTTATTGAGTTCAGCAAAAGAAGCAGGTAATAAATCTGATTTTGATACTTCAAAATAGATATTTTTTAGGGCTATTTTATCGCCTACTACAATAGGCATAAGATAAATATCTTTACTGAATTTAGTTTCATTGTTAATTTTAGATAAATCAACAATATCATTCACAGATAAATAGCCTTTAGCTGAGGCAGTGTAGGTATAAATTTGCCCTTTTTGCAAAACCATTTTATAAATGCCTGTACTCACAAAGCTCTGTACCGAATCAATAATTTGCTTACTACTTGATAATTTATAGTTGATAGTAGCACTTACTGGTTTATTAGTCTTTACATCACGTACGATTCCCGAAACCTGAATGCTTGTTACTACTGGTAGTGGGGCAGGAGTATTATCTACTTCGCCTAATTTTCCACTTTTAGGTTTTGTATTAACTGTTGTGGTGCTTTTAGTTGGTGTTTTAGTCGGAGAAACAGGAGGAGCAGGATTAGCTTTGGGCTGTGTTGGCTGGGTGACAATGTCTATTGGATTGCTAATTCGTAAACCATATACATTCCAACAAGTAATGTAATCATAATCGTTACATTCAAATAAATCGAAGTCTTCCAAGCCTTTGTCCAAACGTTCAAAATAAACGACGAAATTTATTTGGTCACCAGGTATAGTTTTTCTACCGTAAACCTTTACATCTTGCCCTGCCACAAGCTGAGGAATGCCTTCGGTTTTGATTAGTTTAAATGACCTTGCACCATTTGCTGCAATTAATTGAGCAGTAGACTGAAAGGCGATGTCTTCGTGTCCGTCATTGACTAATCTCCCGTTTCTATCATATTGAGGTGAATTGTTATTTCTATAGGCTACATACAAGATTGTATATTTATCAGTAATGCGAATATTGCCGATAGACACATTTTTATCCGCTGCTCTACCTGTGGAGGTAGATGGGTAGGAACCTCTTCCCGATGGCGTTTGATTACGCTCTGTAGGATACTGAGTACCCCCGCCCGAGCTTTGTGGGTAACCCCCGCTTTGACAACTTTGGAGTATAACCAATGATGCAAAAGCCCAAAGTAAGTTTTTCATTTGAAGATAAATTTTATAACAAGATAATAAGCAAGTAGGAAAACGTAATTATTATAAATTTTAAACGAAGATAACTTATTGGTTTTTTAAAAGTACATATCCTACTAACGCATCTGCACGTGCACCAATGGGTCGGTGGTAGATTAAAATTTCATAAATATTTTCCGTTTGCGAGTGTGTTCCTTCTAGTTCCGATTCGCTTACATTTCCTTGCTCATCTTTGGTTACATACAGATAATTATAGATTCCTTGTTTCAACTGGATAAATGCCTCGTAAGCTTGACTTTCAGGTACATAATGCATTTGGTTTACCTCATTTAATTGCCAATCGTTGAAAGCACCATTAATATATACCTTTTTGTTTGCTAACGAATCAGTTTTCAACAGGAAACTTACCCGAACATAATCTGACTCCGTATCGCCACGATTGGTTTCATAATTATCAATTACATACATTCCATCAAAATCATTTGTGGCAACATACGCTAAGCCATTTTGTGGTTTTTCGGGACGAATTTCTATGATGCTTTCTCTTTCACCTTGTACAATCCTAGCAATATTTACCAGTTTTTGTTGCGTACTTCTGCCATCAAACATCCTAAATTCATTACTGCCTTCCAATTGGTTTTCTCCTTCAAAAAACTGATAATCCATTTTACGATTGTAAGAGTCAATCATAAAAGGTTTAAGGTTTGTCAGTGTTTTGTTATCTCTAAAGTTCTGTCGAATGACAATTTTAAGGTCTTGTTTAGGGTCAATGATTTCGTAGCCACTATAATTTACACTAAAGTTAATTTGTTGATGTGTACGCCTTCTTTGAACATTATTCGGAAATGTTACATTGCCAGCTACACCAATTCGGTTTTGGAAAACCATAAAACGATGGGTAAGCATGATATCATCTTCATTACGATTCTTATACACCATCACCAGATAATTTCCCGCTAATTTGGTTTTAGGAATTTCCACAGCAAAATGTGTATAAGGAATTTTTGTGGCGAAAGAATTTCTATAATCATTAATCGGGAAATCGTTGAATTCCGTCAGGTACTCAATATCGTTCAATACCGAAGGTGTCCAATCTGCATTGCAATGAAATATTTTCACCCTAAAATTTTGAAACTCGGGTGCTAAACAGTCGAATTCCAATTTTAAAATTTGATTCTCTTGTAAATTGATGACAGGTGGATTAAGGGTCTCTTGTGGCGTTTTAGTCGTGCTCAAAGACGGAAATAATTGTACGGTACGTATATAGGGTTCATAAATATGATTATCATAAATAATCTTTTTTGCTTGATAAGTGCTCTTCTTTTTCTGAGCAAAAAAGACAAATGGAATCAATAGCAAGCTTATAATCGATAAAATTTTCATAGAAGAGTGAGTATGTAATTGAGCATATGAGCGAATTGATATTAGCTATTCGTGAATAATAAAACTAACGGATAGTCTCTTAAAATATTCTGCAATAACCTAAAGCAAAAAACGCAGGAAAAAGCATTTTAGCTATTTTACCTGCGTTTTTATGTTGAACGGAATATCATTATTTTACTGAACCAAGCTTTCTACTTCTTCAATTTCCAACATTACTTCTTCCCAAGCATCATTTACTTCTTCCAATTGATTCAGGATTTTTTGGTAAGCAATGTTTTCACGTTTCAATGCTTGTGCATCATTATAGATAGTAGGGTCTGCCAAAGTCTTTTCTTTTTCCACTTTCTCTACTTCTAATTTCGCAATCAAGCTCTCTGTATCTGCTAATTTCTGATTCAGTTTTTTTAGATTTTTCTGTGCTTCTTTTTTCGTGAAATCATCAACAGGTTTTTTCTCTACTACTTTTTCAACGGCCTTTTTAGGAGAAGTTTCTTTACTGAATTCACCATTCATACGACGTTGTTCCATCCAAGTTTCATATTCATCATAAGTACCCGGATATACTTTTATCTCTTCGTCTTCGATATACCAAATTTTATTAGCAATCTCCGAAACAAAGAATCTATCATGAGAAACCACTACATACGTACCTTCGTATTGCTGTAAAGCCTGAATCAAAATGTTCACCGACATCATGTCTAAGTGGTTGGTAGGCTCATCTAGCAACAGGAAGTTGGCTTCTGAAATCAATACTTTTGCTAAGGCAACCCTTGATTTTTCTCCTCCCGAAAGTACTTTAATTTTTTTGAAGGCATCATCACCCGAAAACAAGAAACAGCCTAAGATACTTCTTAATTCAGTTTCAAGTTTACCCGTACCTGTCATCTTCAATTCGTCAAGCAATGTATTATTTACATCTAAGCTTTCCAATTGGTGTTGGGCATAGAATGAGTCAATTACATTATGCCCTAATTTGCGTTCTCCTTCAAATTGTTCTGAACCATCAATAATCCTTAAAACCGTAGATTTACCTTTACCATTGGCACCAATCAAGGCAATTTTATCACCTCTTTCAATAACAGCATTGGTATGCGTCAGGATTCTCTTAGGCCCATAAGCTTTGGTGATGTCTTCAAGGTGCATGATAAAACGACCCGGCTGAGTTCCAAAGTTGAATTTGAAATTCACTTTGGCATTTTCATCCAAAACGTCATCAATCAAATCCAGTCTTTCTAATGCTTTTACTCTTGATTGTACCTGACGAGCCTTAGTAGCTTTAGCTTTAAATCGTTGAATAAACTTTTCAGTTTGTTTGATAGCCTGTTGCTGGTTTTCGTAAGCTCCTTTTTGTACTTCGTTTCTCAAGGCTTTTTCTTCCATATAGAAAGAATAATTTCCCGAATAAGGAATCAATTTTGAGCCTGCTACTTCTACAATTGTAGTAACGGTATTATCCAAGAAGAATCTATCGTGAGAAACTACAATGATAGCACCTTCATAAGTATTGATGTAGTTTTCTACCCACTCAATAGACGGCAAGTCCAAGTGGTTGGTAGGCTCATCAAGCATTAATAAAGATGGTCTTTGTAAAAGCAATTTAGCTAGCATCACACGCATTCTCCAACCTCCAGAAAATTTCTGTAGGGGCTGAGAAAGCTCTTCAGTACTAAATCCTAACCCTTCAAGGATGGCTTCTGCTTCTGATTGAATGGTATAACCACCCAATGCATCAAATTCATCTTGAAAACGTGCCAATTTATTTACGTCATCGTCTTCAAAATCAGTTTCCATTTTATGTAAAACCTTATCGATTTCTGCTTGAAGAAAATTCTGACGTTCAAAAGCTTGCATTGCTACCGAAAGGATAGAATCGTCGCTTTGATAAGAAAGTAAGTCTTGATTTAAAAAACCGATGGTACAGTCGCCTGATTTAGAGATACTACCACCATCTGGTAAATATTCACCGTCAATTATACGAAGTAAAGTAGATTTACCAGTACCATTTGCCCCGATAAGACCGATTTTGTCTTTGGGCTTAATATGTAAGTTCGCCCCATCATACATTGGGCGAGAACCGAAATAAAACGAAAGATTATTGATAGATAACATACTACAAAGATAATGAAAAATAGCTAATGAGCAGTTAAATGAAGCCACCGAAAGCAGAAAGGTGTAAATTTACACACTTTTGTGATTGGTTTTATTGTAAAATAATTGATTATAAGCGTTTTAGCTAGGATTAACTTGAGGCATGATAAATCATAATGATAGCATAAACGCTCATTTTCAGAAAATTAGGATACAAAAAAGGATGGCTTTCGACCATCCTTTTTTGTATATATTAATTAACCTGTGCTTTACCTCCTCCTAGATATGGGCTTTTTAAAAGCTTATCTACTCCTTCAAAAGGAACTTTTGTTTTGTTGTAACCAAAAGTTGTAGCCAAAGATTGCGTTTTATTATTATCACCCATTACCATATCAACGTCTTGCATGGTCATCTGACAAGGGTGTTCATAACCACATGCATGGGTAATTTCAAGAATTTCTTTATTAAGTGTTTTTACATAATTATAAAAACGCTCACTTTTAAGGGCGGGGTCTATACCCGCTTGAAGCCAAGGACTTGACGTAGCAACACCCGCTGGACAACGATTAGTATGACAAACCTGAGCTTGGATACAACCAATAGACATCATGGCTTCGCGCGCTACATTAATTAAATCGCACCCCATCGCAAACGCCATCATGGCTTTTTCAGGAAAGCCCAATTTCCCCGAACCAATAAATACTATTTTATCAGCCAATTCATACTTCTGGAAAATCTTATATACTTTGGTGAAACCATAGTTGAAAGGTAGCGACACATGGTCTGCAAAGGCATGTGGTGCAGCTCCCGTACCACCTTCGCCACCATCAATGGTGATAAAGTCGGGCCCTTTGCCTGTTTTTACCATGTATTGTGCCAATTCTTCCCACATTTCCAATTTTCCCACAGCCGATTTTATGCCTACTGGCAAGCCAGTTTGGTTAGCCATTGATTCTATAAAATTAACCATTTCGGGAATGGTAGAAAACTCAGAGTGAAAGGCTGGGGAAATGGCATCTTTTCCCAAAGGAATATGTCTGATTTCCGCAATTTCTTTGGTGATTTTGGCCGCTGGAAGCATGCCACCTTTGCCGGGCTTAGCACCTTGAGAAAGCTTCAACTCTAATGCTTTTACAAATGGATTATTGGTAGTCATTTTTATCAATTTTTCCATCGAAAATTTACCATCATCGTCCCTTACTCCAAAATAAGCCGTTCCGATATTTACGATAACATCTGAGCCATACTTGTGATAAGGAGAAAGAGAACCTTCGCCCGTGTTATGATAACAGCCAAATTTTAAGGCACCCTTGTTTAAAGATTCAACTGCTTTGGCCGATAATGAACCGTAGCTCATACCAGAAATATTTACGACCGAATAGGGCTTATAAGGACGTTTTCTTTTATGATATTCGCCTATTGTTTTAGAACAAGGTACTGCACTTGGGTCTTTCTGATTAGGGTGGTTATCCGCTAACTTATGCCCCAACATGGCATGTTTGATAAAAATATACCCCGCAGAGTTGAAGTCTTGGTCTGAACCAAAGCCCTGTAAGTTATTTTCTTTTTTAGACGAAGCATATACCCATGCTCTTTCACCTCTGTTAAAAGGTAGTTCCTCACGGTTATTTGCTACGATGTATTGCCTTAATTCTGGACCAATTTTTTCGAGCATATAACGTATATGACCAACCACAGGGAAGTTATGCTGAATAGTATGGCGGTTCTGCAACAAATCACGAATAGCTAGCATTAGTATTGCAAGAGGAAGAATAAGCCACCAAGAAAAACTTGAAAAAATATTTGCCAAAAACATAGATGATGAGATTGAATTAAAAATTATTGAGATGGATGGATACGCATTATGAATGATAGCAAAACAATAAATGTTTTTACAATCAATAACTTAAATTAGCAGCTTTATGTTGTGTGTTAAATGTTGATTTTTACGGATTACTTGCCAGGGATACCCCACCTGATACAATCATTTTCATGACATCAGATGCTGGAAGATTCAGCAATGTAATATTTGCGCTTGGAACAATGAATACCTCGCCCGAAAAAGCATAAGAATGCGGACAGTAAACAATGACAGAGTCTTGAATATCTAAAAAAGACAAATCAGTTTGAGTAATGAACCCCAGTTTTTGAATGCCATTTTCTTTGTTGAATATAATCTTGACAGGCTGATTGAATTTCTTTTTATCACCCACAAAAGCCCCAATAAGGTCTTTTAATGAAAAATAAATCAAACCTACCAATGGCAGTTTGGAAACACCTTCTTCTAATATTTGGATAAGGGGCAAAGAAATAAAAGTAGAGCCCAAAAAACCAACAATCATGATGATGGCTACCATGATGACTAGCCCCGTTCCTCGAAAATAAAAATAAAACTCTTGGTCTAATGAGTTCAGAAGGTTGAAAATAATGTAACCAGTTATATAAACAGGGGCTAATAAAAATAATCCCTTTACGAAATAGCTAAACAGTTTGGCTGTGATACGTTTTATTCTGAACGACATTTTTTTACTTATTTATATGCTCAATATTGATTGGTTAACGCATTCTTAAGAAGCTAGGTTCTTATAATTGGGTGATTGAATTAAAAAATATCTCAATCACTTCAATTTACTACAAAAGTAAGTATTGAATGATATTCTACCGATTTAAAGTAGGTTATTTCATCAACAATATATGAAATTTTGAATAAATATGATAGAGATTAATCATGAATGCTAAGGCAGATATTTGATATTCCTACCCGATATTTCTGCTTTTTACTTGAAAAAAGACTTTCATCGAACAATTATTTGTAATTTTGTGCTCCTCGGATATCGACAAATAGGTAAAATTATTAGAAAATAATCTCAATTTCATTCATGATTTACGAATATAGCTCCCTACAAAACTTTATTAAAAATGTCTTTCTTTCAATAGGATGTTCGGAAGACGATGCAGATTTGGCATCAAAAGTATTGATTTCTGCCGACCTCCGCGGTGTAGATTCACACGGAACTGCAAGATTAAGTGGCTATGTTCGTTTGTATGATAATGGAAGATTGAACCCCAAGCCAGACATTAAAATTATCCATGAAACGCCTTCTACGGCTGTGATTGATGGGGATAAAGGTTTAGGCTTAGTAGTAGCACCTAAAGCTATGCAAATTGCGATGGAAAAAGCGAAGAATGTGGGTTCTGGATGGATTTCTGTACAGAATTCAAACCATTTTGGCATTGCGGGATATCATGCCATGTTGGCTTCTGACAACGATATGATAGGTTGGGCCATGACCAATGCTGCACCATTGGTAACACCAACTTTTTCAAAAGAGAAATTGTTAGGAACCAACCCTATTGCTGTGGCTGTTCCAGCAGAGAGAAATCCTGCCTTCGTAGCCGATTTTGCTAGTACAGCAGTGGCTTATGGTAAAATGGAAATTTTACAAAGAAAAGGCGCAGCAGCACCGATTGGCTGGGTACAGGATAAAGAAGGGAATCCTACTGATGATTCAAATGCTGTGAAAAATGGCGGAGCATTGTTGCCACTCGGTGGTGACCGTGAACATGGTTCGCACAAAGGGTATGGTTTGGGTGCTATCGTGGATATTTTTTCTGGTGTATTATCAGGCGCTAATTTTGGCCCTTGGGTTCCGCCATTTGCAACGGCAGGATTTATGACTGCTGGCGAGCAAGTAGGTAAAGGAACGGGGCACTTTTTAGGAGCCATGAGAATAGATGCTTTCCGTCCAGCTGACGAATTTAAAGCTGATATGGATAAATGGATTGACCGTTTTCATGCCGCCGAAGCAGTAGAAGGCAAGAAAGTATTAGTGCCAGGTGACCCTGAAAGAGAAATTGAAGCAGAACGTAAAGCAAATGGTATTAATCTATTAGAACCTGTAGTAAAAGACCTGCAAGCATTGGCTGATAGATTTGGAATTGAGTTTAAGATTTAGATAATGTTGGGAGTACATGTGATTACTTTATTTTTAACAAAATTGCTAAAACAAAAATAGAAATGAATACAATCATCATTGAACCAAACTCGCAAGCAGACTATCAGCTTTTTATAGATTTGGCTAAGCGATTAAAAGCTAAATTTAGTATTAGTTCAAACGTAATTGAAACAAAGAACGAAACAATAGACGAATCAGTATTCTTTGCATTGGCAGGTAGCTTAGACTTACCCGAATCAAGTGAAGAATTAATCAAGATAATAGAAGATTCAAGAACAACCAAAGAAATAGATACTTCATGGGTAGAATAAAATATTTATTGGATTCAAATATTTGTATTCATTTCATAAAGAATGATTTTAATATTCCAGCTAAAATCTCATCAGTGGGCTTGAAAAACTGCTTTATTTCAGAATTAACAATTCTTGAACTTATGTATGGAATAGCCAATAGTTCTTCAACTAGAAAAGATGAAAATAAAGCTAAATTAAAACAGTTTATTGAAGGTTTTCAGGAAAGAGTTTTACCTATTCGACCTGTTTTCGAAGTTTTTGCAGATCAAAAATCTCGTTTGAAAAAGATGGGTACGCCTATAAGTGACTTTGATTTATTGATTGGTAGTACTGCAATTACAGAGGATTGTATTCTAGTCAGTCGAAACCTAAAAGAAATGCAACGAATTGAAGGACTAACTTTTGAAAATTGGATTGATTAAATAAATAAAAACAATCATTTAAAAACGCTTGAGCGTTATTTCATTATCATTACAATGCAACAAAACCATAAATTATTACGCTACTTCTTTATCGCTTTCGCTTTGTTTGCGACAATGTTTTCTTATTATGTCTGGCAAATCACTAAAACACCTAATTATGAAGTAGATCAGAAAAAAGGTTTTGCCCTTTTGATTCCTAAAGGCGCAACTTTTGAAACTGTTTGGGACTCGTTGAGTAAACATAAAATTGTTAAAGACGAACTTTCATTTAAGTTCTTAGCCAAATTGTTGGAATATAAAGAAAATGTGCGTGAAGGACGATACGTCATCAAGGCTGATATGGGTAATTATGAAGTAATCAAAAAACTTCGTTCGGGTAATCAAGATGCTATCAAACTTACTTTTAATAATATTCGCCTAAAAAAGGATTTAATTCATAAAATTGGCAATCGATTCGAATTTGATTCTACCGCGCTGGCTAGTATGCTAGATGATTCAGCAGTGGCACAGAAATATGGTTTTACGAAAGAGACTATCATGTGTATGTTTTTGCCAAATACCTATGAAGTATATTGGACTACTACTCCAGAGGAATTGATGAATACCATGAAAACGTGGTACGATAAATTCTGGACGGAAGAGCGTAAAAGAAAAGCAACAGAAATTGGTCTAGACCCCATCAGAGCACAAATAATGGCTTCAATCGTGGAGGCTGAGACTAAGAAAGCTGACGAAAAACCAAGAGTAGCAGGGGTATATATGAATCGTTTAAAGGCTAATATGCCTTTAGGAGCAGACCCAACGGTTGTTTTTGCTCACCAAGATTTTAGCATTAAAAGAGTAACCAAAGCACTTTTGCAAATTAATTCGCCTTATAATACTTATCGTGTAGTTGGATTACCTCCAGGGCCTATTAATTTACCAGATTTAGCATCAATTGATGCAGTATTGAATTATGAACACCATAACTATATGTACTTCTGTGCAAAAGAAGATTTCTCAGGCTATCACAACTTTGCAGAAACCTTTGCCGACCACCTTAATAATGCGCGTATTTATCAAGAAGCACTGAACAAACTGAACATCAGAAAATAATCGTTTGTAATTAATTATTTCATCAACAATGTATCAACACGAATATCAGTACAGAGTTAGATATGCAGATACTGACCAAATGGGCTATGTTTATTATGGAAACTATGCAAGGCTTTACGAAATTGGTAGGGTAGAGGCGCTCAGGAGCCTCGGCTTTAGCTATAAAGCAATGGAAGAGTCTGGTGTGATGATGCCTGTTTATGAGAATACTTCAAAATATATTGCTCCTGCACTGTATGATGATTTACTGACAATTCGTACAACTATCAAAACTATTCCCGCAGCTAGAGTAGTTTTTCATTATGAAATTCTAAACAGTAAGGGCGTGTTGGTACATAAAGGCGAAACTACTTTAGTTTTCGTGAAAATGGAAAATAATAGGCTTACAACGGCACCTAAAGAGTTGTTGGAACGATTGAGTGCTTTCTTTGCTTAATCGTTAATTAAAAATCGCATAATGCTAAAAAAAATACAACATACACAAGCATACAATCGATTTCGCCTTTTCTTGAAGCGTTATCATTTAGAAAATGTAGCTACTAGTATTTATCAAGTCTATAAAGTTTTAATTAAAAAAATTACCCTGTTTGATATTGATGTTCGGGCAGCCGCAGTTGCTTATAATTTTACCTTAGCGATATTCCCGACCATCATTTTCTTGTTCTCATTGATTCCTTATATTCCTGTTAATAATCTTGATTTAAAAATCATAGCATTGCTTTCAGAGGTATTGCCGAAAGGCATTTTTCATGAAGCCCAAGAAACTATCATTGAGATTGTGAGTAAACCCCGTGGAGGAGTGCTTTCGTTGGGTTTTATCTTTGCTTTATATGCCTCTACAAGCGGGATGCTGGCTTTGATGCGAGCTTTCAATATGACCTATAAAACATCTGAAAAACGTGGATTTATAAAGGCACGGCTGATAGGGGTTATGTTGAACTTTTTGCTGACTTTTGTATTAATCGTAGCAATTGTGGTGTTAATTGTGGGAAGAGTCATGGTAGATTTCCTTTTTGATGAAGGCATCATGAACCGAGATTTTACCTTTTATGCACTTCAACTCCTTACGTATTTTGTAATATTCCTGGTTTTTTTCGTAACTATCTCCATCATTTATTATTGGGCTCCTGCTATTCATAAAAAATGGAATTTTATCAATGCTGGTTCTATCACCGCTTCTATTTTGACGATATTGATTTCTAACTTATTCTCTTATTATCTATCCAACTTTGCTACTTATAACAAACTTTACGGCGCTATCGGTACCTTCATTGCTTTAATGGTTTGGCTGTATTTAGTAGCCATGATTCTTATTTTAGGATTTGAAATAAATGCAAGTATTTCCGAGGCCCTACATTCTTCAAAAGAAACGGATACCTTAATCGATTCAGAGGCATAGATTTCTTAAAGGTTACGTTTAGAGATGCCTATCTTCTATTGTAAAATTCCCGTAACTTGCCCCATCAGGAATTAATTACTGATAAAAAATGTTAAGATTAGAACGAACAATAACTAAATAGAGGGTAACAGCGTTAATAGTTGTCTTTTCTTCAAAGATGTAAAACCTTAGTTCAACATTACACCATTTTAAAATGGAATAGTTTTTTCGTTACATTAACCATAAAAACAATCTATAAGAGCGATGGCGGAGTTTATAAAATTATACGAAAAAGGCACCGATATGAAAAAGATAAACCATATCGTAGATTGCCTAAAAGATGGGGGTGTAATTATTTATCCAACTGATACAGTTTATGGAATGGGCTGTGATATTCATAATACACGTGCAGTAGAAAGAATTTGTCAAATAAAGGGCATCAAGCCTACAAAGAATAATTTCTCGTTTATCTGTAATGATTTAAGCCACATTGCAGATTATGCCAAGGTATCCAATGCGGGCTTTAAATTAATGAAAAAAGCGTTGCCTGGCCCTTTTACTTTTGTGTTAGAGGGAAACAATAAAGTACCAAAAGTATTATCGCAGAGTAAAAAAACCGTTGGTATTCGGATTCCAGCGAATGAAATTCCAAGGTTGATAGTAGAAGAACTCGGTAACCCCATCATCACAACCTCAATTTATGATGATGATAGCATTGTAGAATATTCAACTGACCCTGAGTTGATTTTTGAAAAATTCCAAAATCAGGTCGATATTGTCATTGATGGTGGATATGGAAATAATATACCTTCAACAATAGTAGACGCTACTTCGGACGACTTTGAAATTATCAGACAAGGTTTGGGCGATTTATCTTCCTATTTATAACAAAAAAGCTTGCCTAATTAGCAAGCTTTTTTGTTTGATAAAATACAATTATGGCTTTATCGCGTGTTTCTCTCTTTTATGTTTCCATCTTCTGTGCGACCATAAGTATGATGACGGATTTTGTTTGATGGAAGCATCTAATGTTTGAACAAAACGGTCAAGAATTTCATTAGGAGCAAGGTTTTCATAAGGAGGACTTACAATCTCTGAAAGATTCATATCATAGAATCCTCTTGCTTTCCTGACAAATTCCATAAAAATTACTGGATAATCAAATTTACGAGCTATTCGCTCAGGCCCAGTAAAAAAAGCAGAATCCTGATTCAAGAAGTAGGTCCAGTAGGCTGATTTTAAATGACTAGGAATTTGGTCAGCAGCCAAACAAATAGCTCTTGGTTTATCTTTTCTTTCAATGGTAACTTTAATGGTATCCTTTCTTTCGATTAAAAAAGCTCCAAAGCGACTTCTGATTTCGTAAGTAAGCTTATCGAAGAATGGGCTACTGAGTTTTTGATACACTACATCTAAATTAACCCCGTGCAAACTAACAGAATGAATGGCCCATTCCCAATTGCCTTGATGCCCTCCTACAAAAATAACAGGTATGCCTTTATCTAAATATTTTTGAACAACCTCTAAATTGTTTATTTGTACCCGCTCTTTAACTTCGTCTGATGAAATGCTTATGCCTTTAAAAAATTCAATAAAAACATCTGCAAGGTGATGATAAAACCCCTTGGCGATTTCATTGATTTCCTTTTCGTTTTTATCAGGAAAAGAATTTCTAAGGTTTTCTAAAACTACCTTTTTGCGATATTTCAATACGTGAAAAAGTAAAAAAAAGGCAAAATCAGAAATGCCATAAAGTACCCAAAATGGTAAAATAGAAAGAAATTTAAAAAAAAACATGTTTGTATTTTGAGAATTTGTATTTTTTCTTGATAAATAGAATGATTTTGACATAAAAATTTGAAATTAAATCATTCTGCTGTATTTTAGGGAAATGATAATTGATTTACAATATTTACCCAGTCTCGAATATTTTGTATGTTTACTTCAACACGAAACCGTTGTTATTGAAGCACACGAATATTACGAAAAGCAAAGTTACCGAAATCGTTGTATAATTCAGACAACTAATAAAATTGATACGCTGTCTATACCCGTAAAAAATGGGAATGCAAAGGTATTGATTCGGGATTTAAAAATAGAATATCATCAAGATTGGATTCGCCGACATTGGGGTGCAATACATTCAGCGTACGGAAAATCACCTTTTTTTGAATATTATTCAGAATATTTTAAAAATATTATTGAAAAAAAACCTGACTTTTTGTTCGATTTGAATCTAGAGCTTCTGTCAATTTGTCTGAAACTTTTGCGTCTCGAAAAAAAGATTATATTTACAGAAAAATATGAAAAAAATGTAGAGAACGATTTGAGAAGTAAAATTCACCCCAAAAAAGCATTTTCTACAAATGGAATTTACAAACCTACTGCTTATCGACAGAACTTTGGCAGTGAATTTGTACCTAATTTATCTATCTTAGATTTGTTATTTTGTCAGGGAAGTCAGTCTTTAAAGATACTTCAAAGTTCGATAGAAAATGAACAAAGATTAATTAATTAACGTTTAAGATTTAATTTGGAAGAGATTTACTGAAAGTAATTATTAAGAAAATAACCAGAGATTACCTTCAGCATCAGAGTAAAGAATAATTGGATTTTTCCTGTCACTCTTAACGGTCAACTCTGACGCTCTATAACGCTATAACTCAAAAACTCTAAGCATGGAGGCAAAATTTTCAAACAGAGTAAAAGAGGTTATCTCGCTCGCACGTGAGGAGGCAATCAGGCTTGGGCATGATTACATCGGGACGGAACATCTAATTTTAGGAATGATCAGAGAAGGCGAAGGCATTGCTCTTGATTTAATTAAAAAGTGTGGGACAAGCCTAGATGATTTGCGTGTTACTATAGAACAAGCTACTAAGAGTACGGTTCGATCTACGTACACTATCAAAAACAAACAAGACATTCCGCTTTCAAGACAATGCGAAAAAGTATTGAGAGTAACGTACTTGGAAGCGAGGATTTTTAAAACTAACCTTGTAGGAACGGAACATTTGTTAATGGCTATTCTTAGAGATGAGGACAATTTAGCCAAACAAATTCTTGAGAAGTTCCAGATACATTATGAATTAATTAAGGATATGGTGGAATATCAATCAAACCCTAATATCAAATCGGGTCCATCTGACACAGATGATAACGATGATGATGCAAGAATGTTTGCAAGCGGAAACGCAGCTGGAGGAAGTTCTACCACCAATAAAGGAACTGAAAAATCTAAAACTCCTGTATTAGATAATTTCGGTAGAGATTTAACAAAAGTAGCGGAAGCGGGTAAACTAGACCCAATTGTTGGTCGTGAAAAAGAAATAGAACGTGTTGCTCAGATTCTTTCGCGTAGAAAGAAAAACAATCCAATCTTGATTGGTGAGCCAGGTGTGGGTAAAACAGCAATTGCTGAAGGACTAGCACTAAGAATCGTTCAGAAAAAAGTATCTCGTGTTTTATTCGGTAAAAGAGTCGTTACCCTTGATTTAGCTTCTTTAGTGGCAGGTACAAAATACCGTGGTCAGTTTGAAGAAAGAATGAAAGCGGTAATGAATGAGTTGGAAAAATCACCTGATGTGATTTTATTCATCGACGAATTACATACTATCGTGGGTGCAGGTGGAGCTTCTGGTTCATTAGATGCTTCGAATATGTTCAAGCCTGCTTTAGCACGTGGTGATATACAAGTTATCGGTGCTACTACTTTAGATGAGTATCGTCAGTACATTGAGAAAGACGGAGCTTTGGCTCGTCGTTTCCAAACGGTAATGGTTGATGCTACTTCTATTGAAGAAACCATCGAAATCTTGAATAACATCAAGGATAAATATGAAGACCATCACCATGTAACTTATACTGATGAGGCGATAGAACAAGCAGTAAAATTGTCTGAACGTTATATCTCAGATAGATTTTTACCTGACAAAGCTATCGACGTAATGGATGAAGTAGGAGCGAGAGTTCATATCTCAAATATTACCGTACCAGAAGATATTGTTCGTTTGGAAGAAGCCATCGAAAATATCAAGAAAGAGAAAAATGCAGTAGTTAAATCGCAGAAATACGAAGAGGCTGCTCAGTTACGTGACCGTGAAAAACGTTTGTTAGACCAATTAGACCGTGCAAAACGTGATTGGGAAGAAGATACCAAACGTCGTCGTTATACCGTATCAGAAGAAAGTGTTGCTGAAGTAATTGCACAAATGACTGGCATCCCAGTGAACCGTGTGGCTGCTACAGAAGGACAAAAGCTTCTGAATATGAACGAAGAGTTACAAGGTAAAGTAATCGGACAAAATCCAGCGATTGCTAAACTTGTTAAAGCGATTCAACGTACAAGAGTTGGCTTAAAAGACCCTAAAAAACCTATTGGTTCATTTATTTTCTTAGGTCCAACAGGGGTAGGTAAAACAGAATTAGCGAAGGTTTTAGCTACTTATTTGTTCGATAAAGATGATGCTTTAGTAAGAATCGATATGAGTGAGTACATGGAGAAATTCAGTGTATCTCGTTTAGTCGGAGCCCCTCCGGGATACGTTGGTTATGAAGAAGGCGGACAGTTAACTGAAAAGATTCGTCGTAAACCTTATGCCGTAGTATTGTTGGATGAAATTGAAAAAGCTCACCCAGATGTATTTAATATCTTACTTCAAGTATTGGACGATGGTATTTTGACTGATGGCTTAGGTAGAAGAGTAGATTTCAGAAATACTATTATCATCATGACATCAAATATCGGAGCAAGAGATTTGAAAGATTTTGGTACAGGTATTGGTTTCTCTACGAAAACTAAAGTTGATGGTCTAGATGATGCGATGAAGGGAACAATTCAGAATGCTTTGAAAAAAGCTTTCTCCCCAGAGTTCTTAAACCGTTTGGATGATGTAATTGTGTTCAATTCACTTGAACGTGAGCATATCCACCAAATCATCGACTTAATGTTGAAAAAGCTATTTATTAGAATCACTAACCTTGGCTATACAGTTGAATTGACTGAAAAAGCGAAAGACTTTATTGCTGAAAAGGGATATGATTCACAGTATGGTGCAAGACCATTAAATCGTGCTATTCAACGTTATTTAGAAGATCCAGTAGCAGAAGAAATATTGAAAGGTGATTTATCTAACGGAGATATAATTTTAGCAGATTATTCTGGCGAAGGGGATACGTTAACACTTTCAAGAATTTTAGCGCCAACAGCAACAGAAGAATAAGCGTTGGTTTTCAGATATAAAAAAGGTCGGTTCATTGAGTTGAATCGACCTTTTTTTGTGCAATTTTATGAGTTTGTTTGTAAGCAAAATAATAGGATTTAAAGCAACAACCGTTATTGTTCTTTACACTATATTTTACTTCACCATAGATTATAGATGAAAATCTATTCCATAATCATTTGTCGGTACGTAGTAAGATTTCTTTAATTACTTCTTGGTCTTTAGCTATTTGAGCTTTCAGAGCATCTAATCCGCTAAATTTCTGTTCGTTTCTTACTTTTGTAATGAACTCTACAGTTAAGGTTTCTCCGTAAATTTCTTTGCTAAAATCAAAAATATTAACTTCTATCGTCTGATATGTTCCATCAACTGTTGGGCGATTTCCAATATTTAGCATCCCTCCGAAAGTTTCATTATTGTAATGGACTTTTACGGCATACACGCCATCAGTTGGTATCAGCTTGGCAATTTCCCTTACTTGGATATTGGCTGTCGGAAAACCGATGGTTCTCCCTAATTGTTTGCCTTTAACAATAAGGCCTGTAATAGCATAGTTCCTACCCAATAGGTGGTCGGCAGACTGAACATTGCCTTCCGATAATGCTTTCCTGATTTTGGATGAACTTACGGCCACATGATCAATATCCTGACGAGCTATCTCTTCGATAGAAAAACCATATCTTGAAGCGTTGTTTTTTAAATAATCAAAACCACCTTCACGATTTCTACCGAAACGATGGTCATAGCCAATTACTAGCGTTTTGGTGCCAATCGTGTCAATAAGAATCTTTTGGATGAATTCCTCTGAGGAAAGTTCAGAAAATTCTCTCGTAAAAGGAATAATCAAAAGGTGTTGTACGCCATTTTGTTCCAAGAGTTCAATCTTCTCGTCGAGGGTTGAAAGTAGTTTGATAGCTTGGCTATCAGAAGAAATCACACTGCGTGGATGAGGATAAAAAGTAATAACAACACTTTCTCCTAGCGTTAGCAAAGCAACTTCATTCAAGCGATTTAATATTTTTTGATGTCCAAGATGTACACCATCAAATGTGCCACTTGTTACAACTGCATTCTCTAATTTCTTGAATTCTTGTATTCCGTGATAAACTTGCATTTTTATATTAGCTCAGTTTTAAGTCCTTTTTATTGATAGGATTGCCAACAGAGTTTTATTCTTTACATTAATACTAAAAACCTAATTACCAATAATTAATCAACTTTCCTTTGTTCAATAAACTCTTGAATGGTAAGTGCGTCTTTTACATCAAATTCACCAATTTTTTCCCTCCTAAGTGAACTTAAATAAGCACCCGATTGACAAGCCAGTCCGAAATCTCTGACTAAACTTCTGATATAAGTACCCTTTGAACAAACGATAGAAAATTGGATTTCAGGAAAATTACTACTGTCAATCTCAAACTTAGAAATTTCTACTTCTCTTGATTTAATTTCAATATCAGCATCTGTTTTTCCTTTGCGGGCTAATTCATATAATCTTTTACCATTTACCTGTATGGCTGAGTAAATAGGAGGTATTTGCAAAATCTTTCCCTGAAATTTACTTAATGCTTCTTGAAGTACTACTTCGTTAATATGGTCAATAGGAAATTCTTCGTCAAACTCTGTTTCCAAGTCGATAGAAGGAGTTGTTTTTCCTAATACAAAAGTACCAGAATACTCTTTTTGCTGTGCCTGAAAAGAATCAATTTGCTTGGTCATTTTGCCAGTGCAAAGAATTAATAATCCTGTTGCCAGAGGGTCAAGCGTACCTGCATGTCCAATTTTTTTAAAGCGACCAGCAAATTTTAATTTCTTTACAACGTCAAAAGAAGTCCAAGTAAGGGGTTTATCAATCAATAAAACCTCTCCAAGGTCTGGAGAGGTCTGATTTGGGTTCAATTTTATAGTTTCTTGATTCATTTTTAATGAGAGCCAGTAGCCGCCAAAACTAGGATGACGATTCCGACAATGATGCGATAAATACCGAAATATTTAAAGCCATATTTATTTAATACTGTGATAAAAAATTTGATTGCTAAAACAGCAACGATAAATGCTACAAGATTGCCAATACCTAAAAGTTTAACTTGTTCTTCTGAAATACTTCCCTCTTCTGAGATAAATTTCAATAATTTATAACCCGTCGCGGCTGCCATAGTAGGTACTGCTAAGAAAAAAGAAAATTCAGCAGCTAATCCTCTGCTTAATTTTTGTTGCATACCCCCCAATATTGTAGCAGCACTTCTGCTCAAGCCTGGAAACATAATTGCTAAACATTGGTACATCCCGATTTTGATAGCAGTAATGTTGTTAATGTCAACTTCTTCAGTAATGATTGGGTTTTTGAACCAGTTATCTACAAATAATAAAATAATACCACCTACCAATAATACAGAAGCAATAAAAACTGGGCTTCCGAGGTGCTCATCAATTAAATCGTCAAATAGTTTCCCGAAAATTAAAGCGGGAACAACTGCCAATGCAAGTTTTACATAGAATTGCCATTTTGAAAAATCAAAAAACTTTTTCCAGTATAACACCACAACAGCTAGAATAGCTCCCAGTTGAATACAAACTTCAAAAAGTTTGGTGAATTTGTCATTTTCAATACCTAAGTAAGAACTCATCAATACCATGTGTCCTGTAGAAGAAATTGGAAGAAACTCTGTTAAACCTTCGATAATAGCAAGAATAATTGCTTGAATTGTTGACATTGATTTAAGGGGTATGTTATTCTAAAATAAATTTACTACTGTAAATCTCTTGATTATTGTTGATTATCACAAGATAAAGCCCTTTTTTCAGGGTCGATAAATCCAAAGAAAATAAATTTTGATTCAATATAGTTTTTTCAAATACTTTATTTCCTAAAAAATCTAAGATTGATACAATGTAATTGTTTGTCTTAGGTAATTGAATTTGTAAAATACTATTGACAGGATTTGGATAAATTTTGATTAAGTTTTTTTCTTGTGAATCAATCGCTAGAATTGCATTTGTTTTGAGTTCAATAGTAGAGAATTGCGATTCCGAAAAAGCATTGATTGCCTTTAATCTGTAAAGATAATTTTGGTTATCTTTAAGTTTAGCATCTGTAAATGTTAATAGGTTTTCTGATTCAAATATTTTTTTAAAATCAGTATCTCCAATTGTTTTTCTTTCTAATATATATTTACTTGCTAATGCTATTTGTTCCCATTGTAATTGAATACTCTCGTGAGTAATCTCTAAGGCTTTCAAATTGGGCATAGCCAATATAATAGGCGTTTGAGCATTACTAATAGTTTCTTGTGAAGCTGTTTTATCACCAAAGGCTTTTATTCGATATGAATATAAAGTGTTGGCTTTTAGATTAGTATCTGTAAACTCCGAAACATTATTGGCCAATGTTTGTATTACAATAAAATCAGTATCAGCACCAGATTTTCGTTCTAATATATAAGACGTAGCATTACTAATAGTATTCCATTTGATTTTAAGCACTGAGGTAGATATGATTTCAATATTTAGTATAGGCTTTTCAAGCATTGAAGGAGTTTTGATTGCAATAATAGCATAATCAGATGATATGGTTTCATTGAGTGCTTGAATTCTATAAGTATATGAAGTATTTTGATTGAGAGTACTATCAGTATATGAGTTAACAGTATTATCAAGTGTCTTAATAATTTGGATAGGTTTGTCTTGTTCTTGTCTCTCTAAAACATACTTTGTTGCACCCAATATACTTTGCCAAGACAAGTTGACTTTATTATAAAAAACAGGTACGGCTACAAGCTGAGGATTAGGTAATTTTGTAGGGGCATCAGGGTCCTTGTCTTCAATCTTAACATCTTGAAATGTTAATGCTTTCACACCAAGATTATTTTGAAGGTAAGGCCCCCCGAAAAAACCTCGTTTTTCAGTGTCATCGTAAGGGAAATATGGAAGTAAATAAGTTAGTTTAGTCGCTGTAGAATTAGATTTTAGAGTAAGTATAATTTTATTTTTATCTGCTTTCCCCGAAACTACTTCACCTAATTTATTATCTAGTAGGAAATAGTTTTTCATGTATTGAGTTACTAAAGAGCCATCATTATTCGTTAATAAAGTGTCATTTTTCCACAGCATTTTTTGATCTTCATCAAATACTAGGGCAATTTCATTTTTTTTGTCTGTCGTATAAAATATCTTTTTTATACTTGGAGAAGAGACACTTTCAACGAATTTCACTCCATAGAAATCCCTTTCTAATCTTCTGAAAATTTCATTGGCAAATTGAATATATCCTTCGTTCGTATAATGAGCTCCATCATAACCATTGTTACCCACAGTGGCAATGCTTTCAATGAAAGGAGCGTATTTTTCCTGAATTTTTCTTTGATAATCCCTTAATGTACCTGAGCCGTATTTTTTATAGGCAATTGAGTTTATCTGGAATATGTAATACTTGTTGAGATTAGCGTAATCTTGTCTCCAACTATTAAAAAGTTTGTCAAATTTGGTAGGCCAGTTTTCAGGTTCGTTTTCGGCAATATCATTTTCCCCTTGCCAAAAAAACAAGGCCCTAAAGTTTTTATCAACGTGTGCTTTTTGAGCTCTATATAATAATCTACCATAGATTGAATAGATATTAGTGGGGTTAGAATCATTCCTTTGGTGGAGGTCTATTTGTGTGCCATGCACAGAACCGTTGATGATACAGCTTGGCATTTTATATTTTTCAAGGAATAACCTTTGAAGTTCTAATCCCCAAGTACCGACGGAATAATCAGATTGTGTCCAAAGTATATCTGCTTCTGTATATGCCTTACCATACTGTGGTAAACCAAACGTTCTACAATATTTATTGGTGAAAGAGTAGGGGAAGTAATTAACATTATAAGCGGCTCCATTAGATTGTCCATTGATGAGAAATACTTCACCTGCTGAAATATTTTTCCGTGATACCATTAAAATTGAGTCCAAGCCTTTGCAAGCATATATTTCAAAATTATAATCTGCTAATTCAGCTTTAATGGTAGGAGTTAAGGAAAAAGTGCCAATACCTTTATCGTTGTATCGAAAGATGGAGCGTTTATATTGAAATTTTTCTGAATTTCTTGATACTAATACAGACATATAATCCCAACCTGCAATTTCAATAATTCCTGAAATATCGACAGTTGCTTCTTTATTATCGTTACGTTGGTAGATTTGAGAATCACTAGGTAGTTGATTAAATACGACGGAGTAAACTCTTTGTGAGTGCATTTGAAAACTTACAAAGAGGAGTAGAATAACTAATAGGAGATTTTTTTTCATTTGAAGACACGTGATTTATTAAACAAAGATAATCACGTGTCTTCAATAATCTAATCAAGAAAGTCTAAAGGCTGTTATTTTTCAGCTGATTATCAAGAATACTTTTCCAGTCTTGATATATTTCTTTGTAAGCATTGGCTTTTGAAGTATCAGGTTCAATCACCCCAATTTTTTCCATATTAACGAAGGCATCTTTAGGTTGAGCAAAATATTTCACGCCGATACCTGAACCCAATGCAGCACCTTTTGCACCATCAGTATCGTATAATTCAACGGCAACGCCTGTAACATTTACTAATGATTGTGAGAAAACCTCACTTAAAAACATATTAGCCTTACCTGCTCTAATGACAGAAGGAGATGTGCCATTTTCTGCCATAATATCCATTCCATATTTCAAAGAATAAGCGATACCTTCTTGGGCAGCACGAATAATGTGTGCATTGGTGTGCGCATTAAGATTCAAACGTTGAAAAGTAGCACCAATCACCTTATTTTCTAATACTCTTTCAGCACCATTTCCAAAAGGTAAAACTCTAAGTCCATCGGCTCCTTCACTAACGCCAGCAGCAAGGGAATTCATTGCCTGATAGCTTAATCCACTAGCTACATTATCACGAACCCAACGGTTCAGAATACCTGTACCATTGATACACAAAAGCGTCCCTAATCGATTGGCACCATTCAATTCATGGTTTACATGGGCAAAAGTATTTACCCTTGATTTTGGGTCATAGCTCACTTTATCTGAAACAGAATAAATTACGCCCGATGTTCCTGCTGTTGCGGCTACTTCTCCGGGGTCTAATACATTCAATGAAAGAGCATTATTAGGTTGGTCGCCCGCTTTATAAGTCACAGGAATACCCGCTTGTAAGCCTAAAGTGTCTGCAACAGAACTTTTTATCTCACCATGATTTGAAAATAAGGGACGAATATCAGGTAAAATAGTTGAAGGAAAACCATAACATTTCATCACGTCTTCTGAAACGCCATTTGTTTGGAAATCCCAAAAGATACCTTCTGAAAGAGCAGAGTTTGAGGTAGTGATTTCGCCTGTAAGTTTCATCGCAATAAAATCACCAGGAAGCATAATTTTATAAATTGAGCCATATATTCTCGGTTCATTTTCTTTGACCCAAGCCAATTTAGAAGCAGTAAAGTTTCCTGGAGAGTTAAGTAAATTAGCCAAACTTTTTTCATGACCAATTTTATCAAAAGCTTTATTGCCTATTTCGACAGCACGGCTATCGCACCAGATAATTGATGGTCTTAAAACATTCAGGTTTCTATCAACAATTACCAATCCATGCATTTGATACGCTATACCGACCGCTTGAATATCTTTAGGATTATATTTACCAGATGAATTACATCTTTGGATTGCTAATTGAACACAGGTCCACCACATTTCAGGGTCTTGTTCTGCCCAGCCATCATGCGGAGAAGAAATCGTATTTTCTGTATCAGGATATTGTGCTGAGGCAACTAATTTGCCTGTTGAACCATCCACAACAGATGCTTTAATGGATGAGGTACCTAAATCTAAACCTAAAAGTAACATAGTCGAAGTTTGTATTTATTGAGATTATTGGGTAATTTTTTTTGATTACCTTACACAAAAATATAGAAAAAAATATAAATGTTCTATACTGTTCTAGTTATATTTTATTTTTAAACAAAAATTAAACCAAAACAAAAAATGGAAGAACGCTCACCAGTAATTTCAATTAAGAACCTACAGAAGAGCTATGGCGATCAACAGGTATTAAAAGGTATTAATCTTGACATTTATAAAGGCGAAATCATTGGTTATATTGGGCCAAATGGTGCTGGAAAAAGTACTACGCTAAAAATTTTGATTGGCATACTGGGGGATTTTTCGGGCGAAGTGTCTATTCTGGGCTATGATGTTACTAAAGATGCCATGGAAGTCAAAAAACGTATTGGCTATGTACCCGAAAATGCGATGCTTTATGAAGTCTTAACACCGATGGAGTATTTACTTTTTATAGGTAGGTTGTATCACCTTGAAGATGCGCAGATAGAAAAACGTGCCAAAGAATTACTTGGTTTGTTTGGACTGAGTGATGTGATAGATACAAGGATGAGTACTTTTTCAAAAGGAATGCGCCAAAAAGTATTGTTGATTTCGGGCTTAATTCATAATCCTGAAATTATTTTCTTAGATGAACCTCTTTCTGGACTGGATGCCAATGCTGTAATTTTGGTGAAAGAAATTTTGGCAAAACTAAAAGAAGCTGGAAAGACTATTCTATATTCTTCACATATTATGGATGTTGTTGAAAAACTATCCGACCGTATCGTGATTATCAATAAAGGCGAAGTGGTGGCTAATGGTACTTTTCAAGATTTAAAAGCTCAGGGTTCTAAGCTTTCATTAGAAAGTGTCTTTGGTAGCTTGACAGGTGCCAATGAAGAAAACCAAACCCGTGCTGATGATTTTATTCAAGCTTTATCCTCTCAATAATTATGACAAAGTTTATTCTTCGCATTCTCGATAAACTCCAATGGCTTTTTAAATGGTTGTCTGTTGATTACCCTACTTTAAGAGCCATCGTGGAGGTAAAGCTTATTGCTGAAAACCGTAGAGTACATGGATTACAAAGAAACCAACAGCAAAAAAAGGAGCAAAGCAATACGTTCTTGAAATCATTATTGCTTCAAGCATTTTTTAGCTTGCTATATGGTTTAATGATACTTTTTATTAAACAGCCAGTATATTTAGTAATGATGCTGAGTTTTGCTTTCATCATGTTTATGGTGGCTTTTAATATGATTTCTGATTTTGCCGAAGTACTTTTTGATACAAGCGATAATATTATTCTATTGCCAAGGCCAGTGGATGGCAAAGTGATTTGGATGGCTCGTTTAATTCATATTATTGTTTTTTTAGGAGCATTAACCTTAGCCAATTCCTTTGGGTCAATCATTTTTACGGCCTATAAATTCGGTTGGCAGGCGGGCATACTTTTTATAGGCTGTGTGGTTCTATTATGCTTGATAACTATTTTTCTAACGAGCATTCTTTACTTATTACTTACCAAAGTGGTATCTGAAGAAAAACTAAAAGATATTATTGGGTATGCGCAAATTGCCTTTTCAGTATTCTTGGCAGTAGGGTATCAGTTTATCGCACGAACTGATAAGCTAATCGGTACATCAACCCAAGAAATTGTCATTAAATGGTGGCACTACATAATCCCTCCAGCGTGGTTTGCAGGCGTAATGGAGGCTTTTATTGAAAAACACTTCGAGTTGCCTTATATCATTTTCTCGGTCTTGGTCTTGATAGTTCCTTTTGCGGCTTTGTATGTTATGAATAATTATTTGTCGCCATTATTTGCCAAAAGTTTGTCTGGTTTAGGCACGCCATCAATCATCGAGGATGAGCGACAACGGGCTGCTCCCAAAAATAATTTGTTGCATATACTTTCAAATGTTTTTACGAAAACTACCTTAGAAAAATCAGCTTTTGAATTAGTCTGGATTATTACTGCACGCGACCGAAAGTTTAAAGTGCGTGCCTATCCGATTTTTGGGATGTTGATTTATTTTATGTACAATTTTTTTACTCAAACTGACAAAGAAGCTTTTAATGTATTGATGGTATTATATTATGCCATGTTTATTATCTGGATTTTTTCACAGCAAATCTATATTTCTGATGATTGGAAGGCTGCTTGGGCATATCGAGTGGCTCCACTAGTTCAACCAGGAGAGATTTTGTTGGGTGGTCTAAAAGCTGTTTTAGTGAAAGTCGGCATTCCCGTATATATTATTATCGGCGCTGTTGTGATGTATAAGTCTGGCTTTGGTATGATCGACGATATTCTTTTTGCTATGGCAAGTACACTGCTCTTTATTAGTTTAAATGTGTTTGGAGGCGAGTTTTCATTACCATTTTCAATTGAAGTGGTGAATGGAAAGGTAAAAGGGAGTCAATGGATGAAGTTTTTATTCTTGTTTTTTGTGGCACCAATCTTAGGTTTTTTACATTTTTTCATTGCAAAAACGACTTATGGGCTAATAGCATTAACGCCCATATTGTTAATCATTGCTTTACTTTTGTTGAAAGAATACCGAAAAATCAGTTGGGAAAGAATTAAGGACGGTCTTTAAACGTGACAAATTGTAGATAAAATTTATTGTTGACAAACATTTCGGGAATAATAACAGATTTAAAAGGCATTGATTTAGAATTCTTTGATGAGTTTTTCTGTAATTTTGAGAACTTTCTTATGAAAGAGGTTTCAAAATGTTTACCACATCAAATAATTTATAACCAATGCCTATACTTTTACTAGTTATTTGTTTTTTATTGCTAACTTTTTTAAACTACAATACTTCCTCCACTACTAGCAGAATTGAGTCATTGTTTTTGCCGATTTTGAAATCGGTAATTTTACTTTCCGCTTTTGTAATTTTAAGTGTTGAAGTATCTTCATTTTTTGATATTCTTACTTCTCAATTTATTAAAATAGCTTGGTTAGTTTTAGCTATTTTATTGGTCTTTAGGGTTTATTCGCTTAATATTTTTCAACAGCAGTTTAAGAAATATATTGTTACGTTTAATGACCTTTTTAGGGTTAGAGACAAAGAAAGTAAAGTGATTTTGTATGCTGTTATATTATTGATGCTAATTCCATTACTTTTTTTAAGTATATATTGTCCTCCAAACAATATGGACTCTATGACTTATCATCTTACGAGAGTACAGTTTTGGATACAAAATAAGAATGTAAAGTTTTATCAGACCCAATTTCAATTTCAACTTTTTTATAATGTCTTGTCGGAATACTGGTTGCTTACCACCATTCTATTAAGTGATTCTGATTTGTTTGTTAATGTAATTCAATACTTTTCGATGTTGGGAAGTGCCTTGACAGTGGTTTTAATAACAGGCATTTTTGGTGTTGATTTAAGAAGCAAAGTCTTTGTCTTTATTTTTTGTATTACTTTACCGATAGGTATTCTAGAAAGCACTACAACTCAAAATGATTATCTGTCAGCATATTTCTTTTTAAACTTCCTATATTTTTGTCTACTATTAATTCAGCATAAAAAATTAGAATGGTCATTGATTTTTTGGTGTGTTACATCAATTATTTTAGGCGGATTTACTAAATATACCGCTTTTCTATTTGCTGTTCCATTTTGTGTATGGTTAACCATTAGTATTATCAAGAATGCAGGTTTATTTAGTGCTATAAAAGTTGGGTTATTTGCTATTTTTCTATTCTGTTTGGTATTTTTTCCTTTTTTTTACAGAAACTATCAAACATTTGGCAGTATTTTATCGCCATTGCCTACATCAACGTTTTATGCTGGTAATGCCTACACTGTAGAACATATTTCTATAGAGGCAACATTATCTACAATGATAAAAAATGCGGGGATACATTTAGGGCTACCTATTACTAGTTATAATCAGCAAATCAAAAATATCGTTGAGAAAGCACATGAGCTTTTGCATTATTCGTCTGGAGATCTAAACAGTTCATTAGGTGAATATCAAGCAGTGTTTACCTTGACAGAAGATCGTTCAGGAAACTTTTTTCATTTTTGGATAATCACCTTTGGGTTTGTATTGTTAGGCTTGAGTTTTTTTAGAAAATCGTTCCAGAAATCTCAGAAGTATTATGGTGTAATGGTTTCTTATGCTATCCTATTATTTGTAGGACTTCTTATTTATTCTGCTATTTTCAAATGGCAATGGTTTCATTCAAGAACTCAAATTTCATTTTTCTTAGCTTCTGCTCCATTTTTAGTATTATTATTCAGAAATTTCCTGAAATCTACCGTTCTCTATCTGAGTAGTGTATTCCTATTAGTGTTATTGGCTTTACCCTATGTATATGTAAATCCTAAAAAAACAATATTACCAGTAAGGTATCTAGTGAAAAAAACGTTGGGTTATGTACCAATAGAGCTCGATAATCATATTCCTGCGATACTGAAAAACCCAGTTATTTTAAAATTTTACCATACCAAAGATAATAAGGTTTGGACATTGGATGGAGGTCAAAGTTATTCAACTAAAATAACCATCAACCAGATATTGGCAGATGCTGGATTCTATAATGAAGACATGCTGACTGTTTTTACAGGAACTAGATTTGATAAGTATTTCTTTGGGAATGTATCTCAAAATAATGACTTAGTTAAAATTGCTGAGATACTAGATAAGAACGGAGGAGATAAAACCATTGGTATAGTCTACAAAAGTCATACGATGTTGGTCTATCCTTTTTGGAAACTCCCTCAAACTAATCAAGGAAAGAATACCTTTGAATACATTTATTATTCTAAGGAAATAAAGGATGTTTATAATCAAAATAAGCCTTATAGTTATATTATTTCAACAGTTTCTCCGAAAAAACTAGCCATTTCAGACAACGATATTAAAAAGATATATCGACTGCAAGACTACTTTTTGATAGAATTGTCAAGGCCTTCAACAAAAACTTATTATTGGGAAGAATACAAATTTAAATGATTTACTTTAGTAAATCTTGTGGAATTAAGGATGTTAAAACTAGAAAATATAGTTAAAAAATATGATGATAAAACAGTTGTCGATAATGTTTCAGTAGAAGTACAAGCAGGTGAAATTTTAGCAATTGTAGGAGAGAGCGGTTCAGGAAAAACTACTTTTTTAAACATCATTTCAGGAAATATAATGCCTGATGAAGGAAAATTATGGTTAAATAACGAGGCACTCAATTTATATTTTAATAGATTAATCAGAGACTTCCCTAATATCAAACTTGTTCCGCAAGATTATAGATTAAAACCTGAGCACAAAATTTGGGAAAATATAGACCTTGCTCTTACTCATTATACCCCTGAATATCGAAAAGAAAGAGTGAAAGAATTATTAGAACTTTGTGGTATTACAGCGGTAAAAGATAAAAAACCAAGGGAAGTTTCGGGCGGAGAAAAGCAAAGAACTGCTATTGCGCGTGCTATTGCTGAAGAACCCTTAGCTTTGCTATTGGACGAACCTTTCAGCAATTTAGACTCGATTAATCGTACAAAATTGAGGTCAAAAATTGTTGAGATTATTAAAAAAGAGCTGATTGCTTGTGTATTAGTAACGCACGACTTATTAGATGCTTTTTTGGTAGCGGATAAAATTGCGATTATGCATCAAGGGAAAATCTTGAAGATAGACACGCCACAAAATATATATGATGAACAAACTGATGAGTACATCAAACATTTTGTTCAGAGTGCCATTGAGCCTATCAAAGTTTTTCAGGAGCGGTATGTTTTGTGAGGGATTGTAGAGAAAGTAAGTTCACTCTTTAATATCTTGTACTATTTTAATAAGCTCTTTGATTTCATTATCATTCAGAGATGATCTTTCCGACTTATCATAAATTGAAAGTAAATACAGTTCCTTGTCAGCTACATATACACAAGTAAGAACTCTTGCTCCACCAGATTTCCCTTTGTTTTTACTAGCAATTGAAAGTCTAATTTTATAACAATCATTACCTAATGGAGTACCTTGTTGAGGGTTATCTTTTAAGCTTTCTATAAAACTTATTAATTCATTTTTGAGAGATGGGAATTTCTTAATAAGCCTTTTTGCCTGTCTTTGAAAAGGTAGAATAGGAATTATTTCAAAGCTCATTTAAAAAATCAGTTAAGTTTGGTTTTGAAATTTTCCCTTCTCTAATAAGTTTTACTTCCTCAAATGCTTCCAATAATTCTTGTCGATGCAAAGCTTTTGATTCGTCAGGCAAATGTAACTTTTCACGAATGATATCCCATTCTTGGATTGGAATGAAAACACCCGTAATACTGCCTGTATGGTCAGCTAAATATTGTAAGTTCATATTGTTCGGTAAGTACCTGATTTGGTTTTAAAAATAATGTATTTATAAAGGTTGAATATCATTATAACAAAAATAAACAATAATTTTAAAACTCAACGGTATTTTATAGATTGACTAGCAATGAAGGAGCGGAAAGAAAGGACAAAATTCAATCAACTGTTATATCATAACTCAAATGAAATACCTTCAGATTCTTTCTTGTCGGCATATAGAATAATCTCTTCTTTTTTACCATTAACAGTAAATCGAATGGCGGTAGTATTGGCCCCTTCGCTACCCGTATTATTGGCAAAAACTGTTAAAATATTTTTCTGGTTAGGGTTGATTCTCAAAGTTACAATCTTAGATTGCTTCGTAAGTAAATGTTTTTCAAGGATATACTGTCCATTGAAACAAACAGAAACGATGTCTCCATCTTCGTTTTCATGGTCAAAAAGTTCGATGTTTAATAGTTCATTACCTACTTTAAAATGATGCTTTATTTTTACTTTTCGCTCCATTTCGCAGTAAATTTTATCGGCTTTCCGACCTAAATATGGTTTTGAGATAGTTTTGATAGGTAGATTATAAGAAATTTGAAAACCGATGTAGGCACCGCTTTCTAAGGCTGAAGTTGAAGCGACCACTTGATTATTAGTAATGCCCGAATAAGTATTCGATACCAGATGTTGTAAGGGAATACCCACTCTGATGCCCATATTCAAAGAACGCATATCATTGGCAGGTCGCCAATAGGTTTTACCAATTTCAAAAAAAAACATATTTGATTGCTGATTCACAACCTTACTTTCTATCCTAAATCCTTGTCCATTAGCTACCCAATCTTCGCTTTCTTTGGCAGATTGAGTAAGGAAATTCATCGTTCTGGCACCTACTTCCAAATAATTTCTTACTTCTCCGAGCGCCCTTCTTCCTCTCGACTTGGAAGTATAGGTCAAGCTTGCAGAAAAACCAGAATAACTAATGGTGTTTTGCCAAATACTTGATTCTTTGTTATTTATGACGAAATGATAGGGGTCTTTAATTGAATAGCTACTTGGAGCGCACGTATAATATGCACCAATTTCTGTTTTAAAAATTCTGTTATTGCGTAAAAGCTTAGCATAGTTAATGCCTAAATCAAAAGAACCAATCAATCCATATAGGGTTGTTTTACCATCTTTATTAACGCTAGAATTAATAGGCAGCGCAGTAAATGGAAAAGGTGTATAAGAAAATGCTCCTTGCTGATGGCCATTTGAAATAGTATTACTTTGTGGTAACCCAAAGGTAAATAATGTAGCCGAAGGATGAATACTGATGGTACTGATACCCCGTTTATTGGAGATTTGAGCATCAAGAACATTCAGCCTTAATAAACACAACAAAAAAACAGTAAAGAGCTGTAGAGCACAAGTTTTCATCTAATAAGTTAGTTTGAGATTATTCAAATTAAATAAAGCGTTGATGTTTTAAGTAGTCTATATAAAGCAAAATGTTGTATATCAGAGTTTTATACTGAAGTAGCGGACTGCTCAAAGCTCACCACTCAAAGCTCATAGCTAATAAAACCCTATTTAATTCTTTCAGGATTTTCATTCACGAATGCTCCCCAACCTTTTTTAGTACCTTTGTTCGTTGCCATGATGCTATTACCGTGAAAGTGATGGCAAACCGCAATGCCCAGTGCATCGGTGGCATCAAACATTTTGGCATCTAGTTTCATTTTTAGCAACTGGTCTAGCATATGGGCTACTTGTTCTTTGGAAGCATTACCATTGCCAGTTACCGATTGTTTTACTGTCTTGGGAGAATATTCTACAATTGGTATCTCCCGAGATAGCGCCGCCGCCATGACTACCCCTTGGGCTCTGCCCAACTTTAGCATCGATTGTACATTCTTTCCAAAAAAAGGTGCTTCAATAGCCATCTCATCAGGCATGAATTCTTCAATCACTGAGATGATTCGTTCATATATTTTCTTTAACTTAATTTCCTGCGTGCTATATTTGCTAACATTGATAACGCCATATTGTAAAACTTTTATTTCATTGCGTTGAACCAATATTACCCCATAACCCATAAAACGAGTACCTGGGTCGACGCCTAAAATTATTTTTTCTGTATTATTTACCATTTCTTAGCACAAAAATTTCCGTCTCTGCTTTATCTTTTCATGCAAAATACCAACGAAACAAATCCGAAAACAAGCATTTTATCTGAAAAACTATTTTCACTGTTCAAAACTTTGCTTTTCGTCGTGATTGTCTGGATGCTATACAAGGCTTTTGTTCAGAAACAGCAAAATATTGATAGTTTGCTATTGGAATGCCAAAAAGCTTTTGTTGTAAAGAATCTGTGGAAAGGACTTTTGTTAATACTACTAATCTTTTTTAATTGGGGGTTTGAAGCCAAGAAATGGCAACAATTAGCACTGAAAGTTGAGGAGATTTCGCTAAAAGAAGCTTTCAAGGGAGTATTGATGGGGTTGTCTTTAGGATTTATTACTCCAGCGAACTTAGGAGATTATGCAGGAAGGATGTGGAAGTTTAAACAACAAAAAAGAACAGAAAGTATAGGCGCTATTCTGTTGGGCAATGGAATACAATTTTATATCTCTTTGCTGTTTGGCACGTTATCTTTTGGGTATTTTGTGATTACTAATAACCAAATTATTGTAGGTATCAATGGCATCATTATGGTTGTATTAATATTGAGCTTGTCTTTGGGCTTTTTTGCTTATTTAAAACGACATTTATTTTATCTTTTTGTATTAAAAATACCTTATTTGAAAAAGTTTGCTCATAGTGTGAAAATCCTAGAGCATTTTAGTAATGAGGAGGTAAGAAAGATTTTTCTATGGGGACTATTGCGTTATTTTACTATCTCGCTACAATTTGTATTGGTACTATTGATTTTTGAAGTCAAGTTGAATATGATAGATTTATGGACAATCTCATGTTTAATTTTTCTCGTTAAAACCATTGTCCCAGCTATTAATTTTATAGGCGATTTAGGGATTCGAGAATTTTCTGCTATTTATTTTTTTGGTTTTTACCAAGTAAATCATGCGGCCGTTATTACCGCCACTTTTGTACTTTGGTTTATCAATATTTTGTTTCCTGTATTAGTAGGAAGTATTTTATTATTGAAAACGAAGATTCGTTAATTTTTATCGATTAATCAACCACCACATAATTATGCTGTTATTTATTATCTTGATGACTACCGCCTTTTACTTTATTTTCAATCTAGTGTTAATTGTAGTTTGGAAAGAAATGAGGGCAAAACATAAAATACCGCCTGTTCAGAGAGATACCAAACTCACTGTGATTGTGCCTGTAAGAAACGAGGCCAATAATATTTTACAACTACTTCAAGACCTTAATCAACAGACTTATCCTTTTGAAAACTTTGAAGTGATTATTGCCAATGATGGTTCAACAGATGATACTGAAAACATCGTATTAGCATTTCAAGAAATAGCTTATTACGAACTCAAAGTGTTAAACCTATTGAATAATAGTAGTGCTTCTCCCAAAAAGAGAGCCATTCAAAAGAGCATAGAAATATCTTCGGGAGAATTATTAATTACCACTGATGGCGATTGTTCTGTATCACGTGAGTGGCTCAGTTCAATTCAGCAGTTTTATGAAACAAAACAAGCTAAGTTAATCAGTTCACCTGTCACCTTTACAGAAAAAAATACCTTCTGGAATACGATTCAAATCATAGAGTTTGCTAGTTTGATAGGCTCAGGAGCTTGTGCGATGTATCTGAAAAAGCCCAATATGTGCAATGGTGCCAACTTGGCATATACACGTGAAGTATTTGAAGAAGTAAATGGTTTTGCAGGCAATGAAATGGTGGCTTCGGGTGATGACGAATTTTTGATGCATAAAATTGCCAAAAAATACCCCGATAAAGTATTTTTTAATATGGATGTCGATGCAATAGTAAGAACTACGTCGCAAGAGAATTTATCTCACTTTTACCAACAAAGACGACGTTGGGCAAGTAAATGGAAACATTACGATAATTGGCAGGTAAGTGCTTTGGCTATCTTTATTTTCTTGGCTAATCTTAGCGTATTAATCGCCTATTATTTGATAAATAAATATTTGGGGATAGGTATTTTAGTGCTGAAATTTTCTGCTGAGTTTTTCTTTTTATCATTAGTAATTACGTTTCTAGGATATCGAAATAAAATCATTTATATCCCAATTGTGCAATTAATCTATCCATTTTATGTAGTCTTTTTTGGACTGTTAGCACAAGGCAAAGGGTATCGTTGGAAGGGGAGAAAATTGCAGTAGAAAAAATTGAAGAATAGCTTTGAAAGATAGGATAAAAATATATTGTTAAATAAACTCACGATGAAAAATATAGCTTTCTTACTAGTAATCAGTCTTGTTTTTATTACCCAAACTTTCGGACAAGTTCCCGAACAAGTAGATTCAAATTTTGATATTTATATTTTAATGGGACAGTCGAATATGGCTGGGAGAGGTAAAATAACAGAGGAATATCAGAAAGAAGCTAACCCCAATATATTTGTATTGACCAAGGATAATACTTGGACTATTGCCAAACATCCACTTCATTTTGATAAACCCCCAATAGTAGGAGTTGGCCCTGGATTACAATTTGCTTTGACTATTTTAGCAGCTAAAAAAACTAAAAAGATTGGGTTAGTTCCTGCCGCAGTAGGTGGAACATCAATCAATTTGTGGAAACCGAATGCTTATGACGCTAGTACAAAAACACATCCATTTGATGATGCTGTTCGTCGGATAAAAGAAGCCATGCAGTATGGGGTAATAAAAGGCATTATTTGGCTACAAGGAGAATCAGATGCTAGTCCTAAAAAATCAGAAAACTATGATGTCAAATTCAAGACGATGATAGATTCAATAAGAGTATTGGTAAATAATCCAAAACTCCCCGTTATTCTAGGCGAATTAGGACAATACAGACCTGAATATGTTCAATTTAATCATGAAGTATTAAAAACAATACCTTCTACCATTTCTAATACGGCTTTGGTTTATTCAAAAGGATTAGTTCATAAAGGTGATACGATACACTTTGATGCTCCATCTGCTGAAATGTATGGAAAACGCTTTGGGAAGGCAATGATTAAGTTGCAGAAGAAGAAGAATGAGAAGATAAAATGAAAAATTATATTGTAATTATTTTGTTAACTTTTTATGCTTAAATAAAGATAATTCCTCAGTAAAAATAAATAAATAATATTTTTTAAAAAAAGTACATACGTATACTTTTTTTGCATTTTTTTCGTTTAGTTTTGCCCTAAATACATTATTAATTAATTAATAAACTACCCGCATGAGAAAACTTTATTCCCTATTAGTATTATTATTTTGTTCAAATTTACTAGCTGCCCAAAAAATTGATTTAGATAAATATTCTATCAAAGTATCATACCTTCAACTTCCTACCAACCCGTTTCCTGAGGATTTTACTACCTTTTCCACAAAGTTTATTGCGAATGGTATTAATTTAAATGATGCTGGATACACAAATCGCGAAAGTGATTTAGAATCTATTTATTTTAAGATAAGTGGCTTTAAAAGAGTTGCTACGGGCGGGCACCTATCTATCAAAGTACAAATTGATGGATATGATATGGGTAAACTTGAAGTAGTTAAGAAAGAGGATAAATCAAAAGACAAGGATGGAAAAGAAACAATTTCTATTTCTTACAAATTGACTTTCAAGTATTTGGTTCCGATGAAATATACCATTACCGATTTGAATGGTGTAATTGTTAAAGATGGTTCATTAACCGAAGGAGCTAGTGCTAAAACGTACGAGTCGTCATCTTATAGCACTTCTACCGCCTTAGAAAACTATTGGAAAGAGAATGGTACAACTATTAAAAGAGGTTTGCTTGGAAGCTTTATATCTGAAAAACTCTCAACTTTTGAAGGAAGATTAAATTATGAAATAGGCTATGTACCTCGTACATATAATGACGTTCTTTGGTCAACAGATTCTCCTAAACATCCCGAAAATGAACAGTTCAAAAAGGTATGTAGCGATGTAAAAACTGCAATGGATGAAATGACCAGCGCAAAACCTTTAAGCTTGGAGAAGGTAAAACCAGCCATTGAATATTTCGAGGGTATCCTAGTGAAATATACCAAAGACGAAAAACCTGAGCGTAAATTAAGATATGCTGCATGGTTTAACATGGCAACTATTTATTATTGGTTAGAAGACTTTGATAATGCTATTCGTTGTTGCGATGGACTTGTAGCTAATGACTACGATAAGTCAGATGCTAAGGATATTAAATTGAATAGTGAAAGAATGAAAAAAATATTGTCTGGTCCAATAAAGAGTGCTCACTATGTTCGTGATGTGACTAATGCTGTTGCACCTCCTTTAACGCCATTTCAAGTAGAAGAAGAGAATACACGATTAGGTGCCTTACGAGATAAAGCAATTCAAGAACAAGCCACTAGAGATGTAGCGGTTTCTCAGCAGGCTGTAGCTAGATCAGGCATGGTAGATTTAGATAAGACTGTCAATGCCATCGGTGGAATAATCGGTAAAATTGGTAGTAAAAAAACTGCTATAGTTTTCGATAAGCCGCTTGCTGATTTGATAATTAGTATGAACGAATCGTTAGTGAATTACCAATTAATTAGCAAATCGTTAAGTATTAATGGTTGTTCTATTAATTCCTCTCTTTTTATGAAAACACAAGTAGAAAGTTTTCAAAAGCAATTCAATAGTGTCGGAGGAAGTCTTGATAAACAATCTTCAAACAAAATGAAATCATTGCTAAATATGTATGGTGATTTAACATCTAAAGATGTCATGGCTGCTCTTATGATTACATCAAACCCTGTAAAAATGCAGAGCTTACTGGTTGAACCTAATAAGATATTAAAAGATATGACATATGATTGTCTAGACTTAGTGTTGAACAAGAATCAGGATAAAAAGAATATACTAATGTCTCTGGCCGAGGTACAAAAAATGTTGAACTATGGCACTTATGGATTTTTCAAGGAAGAGAATTGTAACAATCAGGCCTATGAATTAGCAAAAGAAGGCTTTAGTAAGTTAAAAGCTATAGCTGGAAGTTCTAAATTATCTGAAGAATTAATAGGAGATTTTAACCAATTAATTAGTGTTTATTCGCCTCTTTTTCAAAGTGATAAAAACTTGATTAAAGAACCCACTAATACTGCATTAGTAGAAAGTATCAACAAAAGCAACTACCCATCATTTGTTTTAAAACTATTACAAACTCAATAATAATATGTTAAAATGGTTCTGCATTTTTTCGGCGTTCACAATTTTTATCTCGTCGTGTGTCGTTAGGCAACCAAATGCCAATCAGGTTAGTTTTGTTTCAGAAGAGAACACAGGATTAATAAGAGTCCATGTGGCTGGAATTGGTAAGAATCTTCCTGAAATAGAGCAAGATGCTAAAACCAAAGTGTTTGAAAGCATTTTGTTTGTTGGTCTTCCATCGTCTTCTACAGAGGCATATCGTTTACCAATGGTTGAAAATAAAGCAGAAATGCAAACCCATCCTGCTTTAAAAATATTCTTTAATAATAAAGAGTATGATCAATTCATTACTCGAGTAGATAGGCTTGAATATCTAAAACAAAGAGTAACGGGAGGTGGCAGAGTCCTTAATTTTAACATTACGGTTAACCATACAGCACTGAGACGCTACATGGAACAAAATCAAGTAATTAGAAAATTTGGATATTAATCAAAATAAATATCCAAGTTTAATTCCCTAGAATTTTCCACTGATGACTATGTGTAAAAAAATAAGCTTAATAATATTCCTAAGTTTTGTTGCTATGGCTGGTTTTGCTCAGAATAAGACTGATGTTAAAACCAATGAAACGCCTAGTTCAGAAAAAAATGTAATTGTAAGACCAACGATTATGGTTTTCCCATTTTTTAAAGAAGGACAAAATATCCGTACGCTAGTAGAAGATGATGTGAATACTAGGTTAGTAATGGCAAAAGTGAAAGAGGCTTTTGATAAAAGAGGATACTCTACTATCGACTTTTTGTCGAAAGTAAGAAATTTAGCAGTGAATGAAGTATTGAATAGTGAAGCCCAAAGTGACTTGAAAACTCAAATTATTCAATCGTCTGGGGCTGATATTTGTGTGGAAGTAGAATATAGCTTCCTCGAATCAAATAGTGGGAATGAAGTGAAACTGATATTGAATTCTTATGAATCATCAACCTCGTCAACTTTATCAAATAAAGTAGGGTTCTCAGGTAAATTTTACTCGCAAGACATCGGGAAATTAGCTGCCAGAGCCAATGACTCAGTCATAGAAGATTTTCTGAATGTGATGCAACAAAAGTTTACTGACATTATAGAAAACGGTCGATATCTTTCATTAGAGTTTAACTTAGCAGCTTCTGCTGATATAAAAATGAGTAGTGAAGTAACCAACGAAAAGCTACCACTTTCAGATGCGTTAGAATTATGGGTTGCAGAACATACAAAAAATTATCACATTCAGGGGGTAACAGATTTAAAAGTACTGTTTGATGTTATCAGAGTACCTAGATTAGATGCAAGTGGTAAAATGCTTACTACAACAAGGTATTCTCTTGATATTTTTAGATTTTGTAACACGTTGTTTCCTTCAGAAAAACCAGACAAAAAACTAAAAGTTGAACGACTGATAAAAGGAAATACCATCTTTATAACATTCAAATAATAAGTCTAGCATATCTTATGAATAAAATTATACTTTTCTCAATATTGTTTTTGTCAACATTTTCATTGGTAGCTCAAAATGAAAAAATTACTGTTGGCATAACCTATTTTACATATCCTTCTTATCGTGAGAGAAACTATGTTGAGCAAATTAACGAAATTGTAGCCAATGAATTTGTAAAAGCAGGGAGATTCACTGTGGTAGATCGTACAAAACTTCAGGCTATTAAAGCTGAGCAGGAACTTCAGAAAACAGAAGATTTCCTTGATAGCAAAGTAATAGAGCAAGGTAAAACATTAGGCGCAAAATACATCGTAACAGGACAGTTAGTAAGCGTAGCTACGACAAGTTCGTATTCAGTTGAATTTAAAAAATATCAGTATTCAGCATCTATTTTGGTGTCTGTTAAGTTGATTGATGTTGAAACCAGTGAAGTAGTTCAAGCAGAAACGTTTGGACGTGGTTCTTCTAATGCATCTGTTGAAGGAGGTTTCTTTAAACAATTAATGAATTCATCATGTGATGTTGCTGGAAATGGTAATTCTACTGATGAAGCATTGCGTAATGCTATGACTAATCTAAGTTGTGGATTGAAAAACTGGATAAAAAGAGTTTTTCCTACGATGGTATCTGTCGTAGAAGTTCAAGAAACACATAAAAAGAAAGGTGCTGTTAAAATATTAATAGCTGGAGGTTCTGGTATTGGTCTTAGCACAAGAAAAGAATTATCAATCATTGAATTTTTAAAAGTTGTTGTAGATGGCAATGAATTAATCAGGAAAAAGGAAATTGGGAAAGTAGAAGTGATAAAAGTGGAGGATGAAAATTTTGCTATTTGTGAAGTAAAGGAAGGTGGTATAGAAATAAAAGATAGGATAGACAAAGGAATCGTACTGAAAGCTTTTGTTAAATAATGTTCAATTTGTTTAAAATTTAAAAGTGCATCTATCACTATGAAAAGATACTTTAGTAATTCATTTGTTCATTTTATTGTATTGTTCTTAAGTTCTTTATTAACAGGTTTTGGACAATCTAATAATATCAGTTTTGCCTTAGTAATGCCTGAGGAAGTAGATGGGGGGCTTAGTAATACCCACCTCCGAAGATTGCATGATAATTTAATAGATGTACTAACTCAGAATAGAATTGCTTCATTAAATATTCAAAATAACTTAGTGTTATATCCTGTCATCAAATTGTATAATCAACAAACTGTGAATGCTGGGGTACAAAATATTACGGTCGTTGAAGCAGACTTAAGTTTGTATGTAAAACAGATAGATAATAAGTTAATCTTTTCTTCAATTACAAAAAAAATGAAGGGGAGCGGGAAAACTTATGATTTAGCTTTGAACAACATGATTTCGAATGCCAAACTAGATGAACCGAATGTAGTTGGGTTTCTAGATAAAGCAAAGCAAAAAGCCATAACTTATTACAATCAAAGATGTTCTAGTATTATTACTCAAGCTGAGCAAATGATGAAAATGAATAGATACGAAGAGGCTTTGGTTAGTTTATTAAGCGTTCCTTCTGAAGTTGATTGTTATCAACAAGCAAACACTAAAGCAGTAGAAGCATTTAAGTTATATCAAAATCAAAATTGTAATCAAATGCTTTTGAATGCGAAGGCAAAGATTGCGAATCGTCAATTTGAAGAAGGACTAAATATCATAGCTATGATTGACCCATCTTCGTCATGCAAGGCAGAGGCATTACAGGTAATTCAGCAAGCAAGCGGGCAAGTTGAAGCAGATAATAAACGTAAATGGGATTTATTAAATAAAATCTTTATGGATTCTGCTGAGATAGAAAAGCGTCGTTTAGATTTGATGAGTCAATTCTTGATTAGCCGCTCAATGAATCTTCCACATTACTATTACCAAAATGTTACTCGTTAAATTACATCTTAATTAAAATTATTATGAAAAAGATTAATACAATTTTATGCATTCTGTTAATTTTATTTGTTTTTACCAGTAAAGCACAAACACCGTTTAAGGAAGTAAATTGGTCTGAGACTAAAATACCGGGATTTATTATCAATAAAGATGCCTCTAAGATTGAGGTGATTTTTGATACCTATATACGCACTTCAATTCGTGAGATTGGTTATGGAGATGTAGTTTATATAGAAAAGGGAGGCTCAAAAATTATGAGGTCGGTACCTAAAGAATGTATTGGGTTTCAAATAAATGATAAATTATTTGAGAAGGTTGACTTTAATGATGTGAAAGGTGGAAAGAGCCTGAAATTTATGCAACCTTTATTAAAAGGGAAAATCAATTTATATATGTATATTTATTATTCGTCTTCAGTGATAGAAAATGGAGAAACTAAGTCTGGAAACTTTTATAGTTACTCTTATTTTTTACGCAAAAGTGCTACTAACGAAGCGATAATGATTGGTGCGTTTAGTAAATTAAATGATTTACAAGCTTTAATAAATGATAATGCAACTGTCTCTAAAAAATATCAGGATAAAGAATATAATAATGCTGAAGTAAAAGAAGGCGTAATTAAAAATATTGATTTGATTAAAATGATTACCGATTATAACTCGGCGAATTAATTTTACTACTTATTGTTGCAAATCCCTCTTAAAGGCTTGTAAGCTATTTAGGAGGGATTTTACTTTATACTAATACCAATAAAATGCCTAAATTGCATATATTCTGCTTGACAACTAATAAACAATCCCATGTTTATCCATAAAACCAATTTCTTGATGCGGGCTTTTTATCCAGATTTTGTCTGGAAAGTAAAGAATGCAGAAAAAGCAATTTATCTTACTTTTGACGATGGCCCTATTCCTGAGGTAACAGAATTTGTATTGGATGAGTTAGCTAAATTTCAGGCGGAAGCTACATTTTTTTGTATTGGTGATAATATCAAAAAACATCCCGAGGTATTTAAAAAAGTTGTAGCCCAAGGACATTCTATTGGCAATCATACCTTCAATCATTTAAAAGGCTGGAAGACGGAGGATGAACTTTATTTCCAAAATTTTCAAGAATGCGAAACCATTATTGAAACAAACGACTATTATTCTTTGGCACAAAACACGGTGTTGGCAAAGAAAAAATTCCGTCCGCCTTATGGACGCATCAAGAAAAGTCAGGCAACAGATATTTTACCAAGTCACGACATTATAATGTGGGACGTGCTTTCAGGTGACTTTTCCAAGGATTTATCCCCAGATAAAGTCTTGCAGAAAACGATACGGTATACTGAAAGCGGTTCAATCGTATTATTTCATGATAGTATCAAAGCCAATAAAAATATGTCTTATGCTTTGCCAAGAGTATTATCACATTTCTCAGAAAAAGGTTTTACTTTTAAGGCATTATAAAATGAATGTCATATTTACCTTTCCTGAATGAAGATTTCCTCAAGACCAAATGTAACTGTCTGGATTGCGGCCAGAAATGAAGAAGATACTATTTTGAAATGTCTTCAATCGATAGCAAACCTCAATTATCCCATAGCAAACCTGCAAGTATTAATCGGTAATGATCAATCTGAAGACCAAACCAAAGTTCTGGTTGAAGATTTCATCAAAGAGAAGCCTCATTTTCAACTTGTTGATATTCATAAGGTAATTAACCACCAACGTGGTAAAGCGAATGTATTAGCAAATTTATACGAGTATTCAACGGGTAAATATTTCTTGATTTGTGATGCTGATGTGACTGTAAATCCCGATTGGGTAGAAGGAATGATTGCTAATTTTGAAGCTAATGAACAGATAGGACATCAAGTAGGAATTACTGATATTAAAGGCACCAGTATATGGCATCATTTCCAGTCTATCGACTGGCTTCATGCGCTTACATTATTAAAAATAGCCGCTGATTTAAAAATTCCATTAACAGGTTTGGGCAATAATTCAGCCGTCACTCGCAAAGCTTACGAAGCTACTGGAGGTTATGCCAAAATTCCTTTTTCCATTACTGAAGACTTTGCTTTGTTTCATGAAGTAGTAAAAAAAGGTTTTGGGTTTAAGAATACGATTAACCGAGAAGTGTTTAATCAGACCCTCCCAATGATTAATTTGAAAGAATTTCTTCATCAAAGAAAACGGTGGATGGTAGGGGCTTTGCAATGTCCGTGGTGGATTGTAACATTACTTTTTCTACAAGCTTTATTACTTCCAATTTTACTAATTGTGGGTTTATCCTTTTCTTGGCAACTAGCAGGTATTCTTTGGTTGATTAAATGGCTTAATCAAAGTTTTACAGTTTTACCAACAATTTTGAAATTAAGGCGATTTCACCTGATAAAACACTTAATTTTGTATGAAATCTATGCAAATTGTTGGCAATTAACCATGATTCTATTTTATTACTCACCCGTGGCGGTAGATTGGAAAGGAAGAATTTATAAGTAAGGAGGTCCTTATTTTTGAGTGATGAGTTTTGAGTTGTCTTTTGTGTTTGCCTAAAATAGGTTTCTCTGTGTTTTGAGAATAAATGTCCTTTTTTATCACTTGCGGGGTGACTTAAGACCTATTGATTATTCATAAGTATATAAACAACTGATAATCAATGTATTTATTCCTAGCGAGGGACTTAAGTCCCTCGCTAGGAATAAGAGTTTCACGTAGTCGGGCTGTGTCATGAGGTGACCAAAGCTCGGTTTGAAAGGCGATTTAAACCAATTTTATCAATATTCACATCATCATTTTAAATTTTTAAAAGATGTTGGTAATCGTCAGGAATTAATTCCCCCGCTAGTGATAAAATTACAAGCTCTTTACAAAGACAAAATGCTCATAGCTCATAGCTCATAGCTCATAGCTTAATAGCCTACCGCTAACCCAAGAAAACAATATAATGAACAATTTATCATCAACATTACAAATCATTGAAACTCACGCACATATTTATGACGAAACCTATTTAGAAGACCGTGACCAAATGCTAGAAAAAGCCTTTTCAGCAGGTGTTTCGCAAATCTGGATGCCTAATTGTGCTGCTGAAACTATTCAAGGAATGATGGCGCTGGCAGAACAATATCCAGCGCAATGTTTTCCGATGATGGGGCTACATCCATGTTATGTAAAAGAAGATTTTGAGAAAGAATTAGCCATTGTAGAAGAATGGTTGAACAAATATCAATTTATTGCTATCGGTGAAATTGGAATGGATTTATATTGGGATAAAACCTTTGTGAAACAACAAGAGGAGGCTTTTTTGTACCAATGTCAATTAGCTAAAAAACATAATTTATGGATTGATATTCATTCAAGAAATGCCTTTTGGGAAACTGTAGCATTGATTGAAAAAAATGCAGACCCAAATCTGAAAGGAATTTTCCACTGTTTTACAGGAACATTAGAAGAAGCCCAAAAAGCCATAGAATTAGGGTTCCTTTTGGGAATAGGAGGGGTAGCTACCTTTAAAAACGGAGGACTTGATAAAATTTTGCCTAACATTGATTTAACGTCAATTGTGTTAGAAACAGATGCCCCTTATTTAGCACCTGTACCTTACAGAGGTAAAAGGAACGAACCATCGTACCTAACAATTATCGCACAAAAAGTAGCAGATATGATGGCTTGTAGTGTAGAAACAGTCATTGAGCAAACTACGAAAAATGCTATTAATTTATGTAATTAATAAGTGTTTATGCTTAACGGAATAATCTTCAAAACCATTTATGATAACGGGTGACTTAAGTCACCCGCTAATCATAAATGATATTTTATTAAACAAAACTTCATTGCATTAAACTTATATTGACCATTTATAATTCATTCAGCAAACATGTATAATATTATAAAAATCAACACGAAAACTCGTGGTAAAGGCGATGTAAAAGTACTCGTTATTTATACAGGAGGAACTTTAGGAATGGTATATGATGCTAAATCTGATGGACTAGTGCCATTTGATTTTGCCCAAATTCCTGAAAATTTACCAGAAATGGCTCGTTTAGATTTCGATATTTCAGTACTTACTTTTGATACTTTATTGGATTCTTCTAACATGAATCCTGCGGTTTGGATTACTTTAGCCAAAATCATAGGTGAAAAATATCATGAGTACGACTCATTCGTAATCCTCCACGGAACAGACACCATGGCTTATACAGCGTCTGCTTTGAGTTATTTGTTAGAAAACCTCAATAAGCCTGTTATTCTTACAGGAGCTCAATTGCCTATTGGAGTAGCTAGAACAGACGCGAAAGAGAATTTTATTACAGCCCTTGAAATTGCAGCCGACCGAATCAATAATGCTCCTGTTATTTCAGAGGTATGTATATATTTTAATTCAATATTATTAAGGGGCAATCGTGCTAGAAAAAACGAGAGCGTTCAATTCAATGCTTTTGAGTCAGAGAATTATCCAGTGTTGGCAGAAGCAGGAGTGAAGATTGAATATAACAAGCCTTATATCAAGCATCATCATCCTAATGCTAAATTAATTGTGCATGATTGTTTGGATGAAAATGTCGTAATCTTGAAAATATTCCCAGGAATATCTGAAAAAGTAGTCAGGAGTATTTTGGGTATTGAGGGACTAAAAGGTGTTGTGATGGAGACTTTTGGTTCTGGCAATGCACCAACCGTACAATGGTTTCTAGACTTGATGAAAGAGTTTATCGACAAAGGAATTATTATTTATAACGTATCTCAATGTAATGGTGGCAGAGTAACACAGGGACATTATCAAACTAGCCAGTATTTACAAGAAATTGGCGTAGTGAGTGGTGCAGATTTAACCACCGAAGCTGCTATTACCAAGTTGATGTATGTGTTAGGACAAAACACTTATTTTGCGGAAAAAAAGAAGAATTTGAAGTATTCTATAGCAGGGGAAATGTCTTAATTTGGATGCTGTAGTTTTGTTGGTTAACCAACTTTTAGGCAAAATTTCCTCGCAAATTGCATAGATAAATACCGCTGATTTACGTAGAGTCTATGATTCTTTATCAGCGTAGGCTTTCCTTTAATGTTGTAAATATTTAATTATCAATATATTACAAAAAAACAACCCCGAAAAAGTGTCAATACTGGCAATTTTCGGGGTTTT